>DKCU01000061.1 GCA_002451555.1 Candidatus Segatella albertsiae | reverse complement strand
ACTTCTATTGAGAACTTGCCATCCATTTCGTCAATTTCTCTAGATGTTTTTATCGAATCGGCTCAAAATAGCGTTAAATATCTACAAAATCGGCTCAAGTTGAGCCGATTATTGGCAAAAAATGAGTAAATTTGAGCCGATTAATAAATAAAGAAGATGACAATAGATATAGAAATATTACAGTTCTTGCATTATCATCCCTTGGCAAATAGGGCTGAGATAATGGCAGGGCTTATGGATGCTCCAAGTGATAGCACTATGAAGAGATTACTTTCTGCTGCTGTTAAGGAGGGAAATGTTGAGACGGTTGGTCGTGGTCCTGCGACCAAGTACAAACTTACTCCGCAAGCTCATGTAACCATGCCTTTAGATTTGGCTACTTATTTCGATAAGGATATCGATGAACGTGTTGTACAAGAATCGTTTAATTTTGACCTGATTCGTGAAGTTTTACCTAAGGTGGAGATTTTTACTAAAGAGGAACTTTCACTATTGTCTGCTGCGCAAAAGGAGTTTGAGAAAAATATTGAAGGTATGACAGATTTGGAGTATCGCAAGGAAATGGAGCGTCTGGGAGTTGATTTATCTTGGAAATCCTCGCAAATAGAAGGTAACACCTATTCTCTTTTAGAGACAGAACGATTGTTGAAGGACAAGCAGACGGCTTCTGGAAAAACAAAAGAAGAGGCCATCATGTTGCTTAATCATAAGGATGCGCTTGATTTTGTGCTGGATGTGCCAGATTATTTGAAAGAATTGTCTGTGCATAGAATCGAGGATATTCATTCCATCTTGACTAAGGAGTTGGGAGTTGACAGAAATATCCGTCATCGTCGTGTTGGTATTACTGGAACTAATTATCGCCCACTCGATAACGAGTTTCAGATTCGTGAGGCGTTGGAAGATACTTGTATTTTGGTGAATGGAAAGGACAATGTTTTTGAAAAAGCACTCTTGACATTAGTGCTATTATCGTATATTCAAGCCTTTGTGGATGGAAACAAGCGGACGGCAAGAATCACAAGTAATGCCATCTTGATAGCCAATGGCTATTGTCCGATATCTTTCCGAACCGTGGATTCTATTGATTATAAGAAGGCGATGCTCATGTTTTATGAACAGAATAACATCGCTGCTTTCAAGAAAATCTTTATCGAACAGTTCTTGTTTGCAGTGAAGACGTATTTTTAGAGAGAATCAAATTCGTCGGTCGTGACTGACGAATTGAAAAAGGCAATTTCATCGGTCATGACCGATGAAATTCAACTATCAGTTTTAAGACCATGTGAAATAAGATGAAACCACTTTGCAGTAAATGAAAAAAGCCTTCTGAAATTTCTTTCAGAAGGCTCTTGCGGAGAGAGAGGGATTCGAAAGCAAATTAACACCTCTCTTAACTATCTGATAATCAGACGCCTTCTGATTTGAAAAACGCCATTTTTTCAGTTTACTGTCTATAATCTGGCGCAGGTCACAACGCTTTAATTTTCTGAGCCATAAGGACTTATATTAATAATTTTGATTATTTTAAGGAAATTTTCCCCGAAATTTTATTCTCAGAGATGCCTATGACGGCATGAATCAACCCCTTTTCGGCTTCAGATGCCGAACTTTTATAGGGTGAAGTCTGAGTAGCAATTTTAGTCTAATTTTTGTAATTTACATAATTTTACATATTTGTTAAGTTGTATTTATAATGTACGATATTTGGATGAAATATGCATCCAATAATCTAATCAGACAAATTCGTTTTTCGTTATCTTGCTTGCCTTTTGGACACTTGAAAAGAGTATCGAAGTGTAGCCTTTCTGAAAATCAGATACTTAGCTATGTTTTCGATGGCTATTGAATCGTATCATCAATGTAGCGAGTTGTAGCGGAATGTAGCGAACCGTCCAATTATATATGCAAAGTTAGTATAAAATACGAAATTTGGATAATATTATTGAAAGATTTAATTTTAATTGGATTTTCAAAAATGAAAGAAAAAAGCCTCGTTCAAAAAGTCTTGGGCGAGGCTTGGCATATGTCCTCAGAATTTGAGACTATATCTTTTAAAAACCTTCGTTTTGTATTCTTCCATGCTGAGTCCACCAGTTTCAATCACAGAGTCAAGTGTAGTTCCCAACTCCTCAACCCCGATGTCATGGTGCTCTTCTTTGAGCTTGCCGTTCTTTTCGCAATAGATGCGATAATAATCACTCCCCTCGTCTAATGCGATATACAGTTTGCCTTTGAAATTGAAACCATTGACATTCATGACAAGAGCAGCCATGGCGAAATTCATTCCGTTTACAGGCATGACTATCTGGGAGGCATACATCTGTGAGACTCCTCAACTCCAAAAGACACTTACGTCCGTTGTGCCAGCTAATTGTTGTATGATGGTCTTAGCTATTTCCAATACGTGTTTCTGTTCTAATACTTCCATAGTTATATTGTTTTGGCTAAGGCTGGAGTGTTGTGCTCCATGCCTTAGCGTGATTATTATTCAAACTCAAATGGATGGATGTTGAAGTATGTGTCTTCGTCATCATACTCATATTCATTGATGAAGTCCACTTTTTCTTCTTGGCTCTTGTTGTGTAGCTCTATTCCTGTCAGATTGCACCATAGATTGATAGCGTCCTCGATGGTGTCAAACGCTTCCTCGCAACTTTCCTCGAAAGGCTCTCCTGCCGAGCTTATGCAGCACTCTTCAGGAAAGAAACAACCTTCATCATGTACGGAATAGATTCCGCATCCACATTCGATTTCACGATAGCTGATAGATAGTTCTGCATTCAAAACCTCGTTGATTGCCTCAAACAACTCATTGCAAGCTGTCCATGCTGTCTCGGTCTCAAAGGTCAGAAGATGGCATTCTTCATCTTCCTCGAACTTGCCGAAGTAGATGTGTCCTCTTACCTTGATGCCTCTGCCCTCATAGTCTCTGCCATAGTGTTCGGCTAACTTGTCGAGCCAGATGTCCTTTGTGTTGACGTTCATGGATTGCAATGTGTTCCACAAATCCTTCACTGCTTTTTCTGTTCCTGTCACCTTGTAGGTGGTATTACATAAATTTGCCATAACTTTAAAATTTTATTTCCCTTTCGTAGATAAACTACTTCTGGGATTTGTTAGAAATTATGTTGCTCACAAAGGTGTTATGAACATTGGCGCAAGGTCTTGACCTTAAAATACTACCCAAAGGGTGGAGATTTTCAGGCAAAGCGCAATCTTGACCTTGCAGCCAATAAGGAATAACATATACCTTTGCAACAGAATTTTCTGAATCCCAGAAGTGCTTCTTACGATATATGAAAGTATGTCTTGGAAGAGAAAATATGACTATGATGTCCCAACTATCCCACAAATTTCAGAGGGTTGTTTGCTATTGACATATTAATGGTTGGTGTATTGGTGATAATATGGTATTAAATAGAAATATGAGTAATATTAAGATTACTAAGTAATATGTTTTATATATGAAATATGCCAAGGTACTTACGAATGTAATGTACTTTGGCATATATGTTTTTATTGCAACAAGTCGGTATCAGCCATCCGATAGCAACAGCCCGAAGGATGGTTGCGATCTGATTTGTGCTTTTGAAGTAGCGGCTATAAGTTTCATAGTCCATGTCTTTTTGCCCCATAAGAAGATTTGCTGTCAAAAGCATGTCCTCACAAAAGGGTGAAGGGACTGCCTCTGCCATAATCAGCTTTTTATAGAAAGCGTTTTTGTCATGTTCCCATGTCCATGCGGCTAAGTCGCCTATGATAGCTCCAACCATACTTGTCTAATTGAAAAAAATAATAAATCTCTATATGCAGCATATAGTAAGCGCAATGGTCGTTATCACCCAAAAGGCAATGACAACACAGCAGCCGCTATTCGAGGAAGAACCCTTCGCCAAGTCGAAGATGCTGAACGTCGTTCTTCTATACACCTTATTATATATAGCTCTTTTAGGATGAAATATGCCCATGCCTCTCTTGCCATAACCAGGGATGATGGCTCTTTTGATGGCACGTGTAGCACGACCTTTCGTCCGTGCGCTCAGACTCTTCTTCCAAGAAGGCTTTCTCATTCCGTATCTCATAGCTTTACTTTTTAGAATCTCAAAATATATTCATCGCCATCCTTGAAGGCGTTGGTTCCTTCGAGGTAGCGGCGTGTTTCCTCGAAATCCTCACCGATGATGTTGGCACTGAACTGTCTAACTCTCGATATTGCCTTGATGATAACGCTAGGGTCGCCCTTTCTTGTCAAGCGTCTCAATCCATTCAAGTAATCCTCACGAAAGACCGTAGGAATGATAATCTTTGATTGGTCGGCATGTACAAGTTCCGCATTCATCATGATTCGGGATATACGTCCATTGCCATCGTTGAAAGGATGAACCTCGCTAATCATGAATAGAATGAACAAAGCTTTTGCAAAAGGTGATTTCAATGCTCGGTAGAAGTCGAATCCCTTTATCAGTGTCCCTCTTACAAGTGTGCAGTCCACGAAATGCGAGTCACCAGCATGGTTGTTCTGCATCTTGAACATACCTGGATTTCTGTCTGGTCTTGCTGCCATCATGATTCTATGGCGGTCTTGAAGAATCTCAATCAGCTCGTCGGCGGTATTTGGGGTTCGTCTCATCTCTCTTCTACTTGCCACGATTTGGAAGGTTCCAAGAACATCATGCGAGTCGGCATTTCTTGCTGGCATTGGTTGACCTGTCTCGATGATACGATAAGCGTCTTCTATCTCAAACTCGGTACCCTCGATGTAGTTGGAGAAATAACTCTCGAAAAAGGCAAAGTTTCTGAAAGATGCGGTAGAAACGTTCTGTTCGTCAATGTCTGGAAATGGTTCCTTGTTAAGTGATTCGAACAACGTTCCAAACAAATTGATGCGGTCTTGGTCGAAAGGTACTCCTTGTGCTCTGGCTAAAGCACTGTTAGAGGAAAGTATTCCTGATGGCTTGGTAGAAAGCAACGCTCCAATGATGGAATTGAGGACTTCAAACTCTTCTGTCATCTCCAGTTGTTTGGCAATCTCCTTAGCCTTATCACGGAAGTTGTTGATACCGGTCTCTCCGTTTACCACCAACATTTTTTCCAGATTCTCTTCGATGTAAGTTCTTGGTAAGCACTTTGACACACTGCCACGAGTCCTGCCCTTTTGGAGATTTTCAAGCATTCGTCTTTCAGAACTTGATATATACAAGTTCTCAATGAAAGGCATATCATGGTCTGTTCCCATAGGTCCTTGCAACAAATGAACCTTGATACCTGGCAGGGATATTTTCTTGGTGTATTTGTACGTCAAAAAAATGTCGCCTTCAGCTGTTGGCTTTAGCTCAAAAGCGGAACGGTGGCTGATGACCGCATGAGGATAAAGCTGTCCTAAGATGTAGAATACATTTCTTCTAATGATGTCCTCTGGGGCATCATCCATGTTACTGGTATAAACTCTTGGGGCTATTTTTCGTAATTTTCCTTCTTTTAGTAAAGCTAAGTTTTGTGCAGAAGTTGATTTATCCGATGTTCCAATAACAATTTCCAATATGTTATGTATTATATTTCTTTTTGCCATATTTTCTATTAAAAATGAATTCGATTGCAAAAATAAGCATTTTTGTCGATTAAGAAGAATGTTTTTGGGTATTTTTGTCGATTAAGAGATTACTTTCGGGTATTTTTGTTGATTAAGCATCTGTTTTATCGCATATTTTTCTATTATTGACAAAATGAGTTTTATATAATCAAGCGTCTTATTGTTGAGTTGTAATAATATGTCATGAGGGCTTATGATAATATTAGAATCGTCCGTCACGACGGACGATTTGCAGGAATCCAATTCATCGGTCATGACCGATGAAATTCAACTATCAGTTAAAACTATGTGAAATGAAGTAGGATAAAACTTAGAGTTGTAAATGAAAAAAGCCTTCTGAAATTTCTTTCAGAAGGCTCTTGCGGAGAGAGAGGGATTCGAACCCCCGGTACCTCTCGGTACGACGGTTTTCAAGACCGTTGTAATCGACCACTCTACCATCTCTCCATTCAATCTGGATGTTGACTATAGCTTGGTTTTCTTAAGCGGTTGCAAAGGTACTACTATTTTCTGGTTCCACCAAATATTTTCTGAACTTTTTTTGATTTTTCTTCAAAAAAGTGCATTTTATGCACTAATAAGCCCACTTGTAGAGGGATTATGGCATATGAAACCTTACTAAAGAGCATAAAAAAGGGCTGCCGCTGCAGCCCCAACCTTGATAACCTTAAATCTAATACTATGAAAAACACATTGCAAAAATACAGAATTATTTAATAGGTAATGTCTAAAAAATCGAAAATCTGCATTTTTAATGTGATTTTTTCTGTTTTATTTACTTTATATAACCTTTTTCCTTGAATTCTTCCATCAAAGGCTCTGCCAATACCTTGGCATCTGGGTGAGGTGCGCCGGTCGTTCCTTTCGCACGGAGATCGAAGAAATGCTTCCAGTCACTGACAAAGGCTGTATGGACGAGCTCTGTGTTGCAATCCAATGGTAGGATGACACGTGCCTCTTGTGGCTTGCATCCTGCTGCTATCAGTTTCATGTAGGCAAACTCGGCTGCTTGGTTGGCGAACAACCAACTGTCTAGTATCGTCCAGTCTTCCGTTTCATTGTTGGCAACATCTTCGCAGAGTTCTACGAAGTGCTCGGCGTTTGTCTCTTCTGTGGCATCAAACTTGGCTTTGTCTTTTACCCAAGTAGGAAGATTTACTGTAATCTCGCTACCAAACTTGTTCTTGGTATAGTTGCAGTATCTAGTGCTTTGCTCTGCCATGGAATTGGCGCGATGGCGATTGTACTCACGTGTGATGGCAATCTGTGTGGTGAAATGAACGGTGATGCGCAGTTCGTGCTTGCCTTCCTCGTAATCTGTCAAGAACTTCAAGTCGTCTAGCCATTTGTTCTCTGCCAATACACGCAGATTGGTGGTGATGTAGTCCTTGCCGTCTAGGGTGTTGACGCGAGAAAACTTGTTGGTGGCATAATGGGTTAGGGTGTTGTGCTCACAAACTAGATATACAGTGCCGTGTTCGAGCATCGCGAAATGTTCGTTTTCTATCATGCGACCGACAAAGGGCTTTGCTGAGTCCTCCGTTGTGTTGTTCTCACTCTTGTAACATACTCTTCCTGCTCGCTCTATCTGCTGATAGATACCGAGCTCACCTGGTTTTTGCAACCATATTTCGTACTCTGGATTTTGAATCTTCATTGTTCTTTTATTTTTATTTTGATTGCAAAGGTACATTATTTTATGGATAAAACAAAATAAAATCTTTTGTTTTTGCGTTCTATATTTAATAAGGTATAGAAACTATATATAATAAGGTATAGAAACTATATATAATAAGGTATAGGATTTATCTATGAATATAAGATAATGAGACTTCCCATGGCATGCTGTGGAATTATTAGAGAAAAATTAAAATGGAAATAAGACCGATAGCGAGATTTCGTTCACCTTTTACCAGCAAGTTTGGCATACCGAAGCAAGCCGGACTCGTTGCTGGGTTGGAAGGGCAGATTGTCTTTGAGCCAGAGTTTAGAAATTCTGATGCTCTCAGGGGGATAGAAGGCTTTGATTACTTGTGGTTGGTTTGGGAATTTTCTGCCAACCGACACCAAGCGAATAGTCCTGTCGTTCGTCCTCCGGTGTTGGGGGGTAACGAAAAGCTTGGGGTGTTCGCCACTCGCAGTCCCTTTCGCCCCAACCGTATCGGATTGTCTTCTGTGCGACTTTCACGTGTGGAGTGGGAGAGTAAGCTTGGTCCTGTCATTCATGTGAAGGGAGCCGACTTGATGGATGGTACTCCGATATATGACATCAAACCCTATGTGGTCTATGCGGATAGTCATCCCGATGCTCGTAGTGGTTTTGTGGATGAGAGGAAATGGAATAGGTTGGAGGTCGATGTTCCAGATGATGTTCGAACTTATCTGTTGGAACAGGGACTGAGTATGGATAAGTTGGAAGTACTCAAGGATGTCTTGGCCCAAGACCCTCGTCCCCACTATCAGAAAAATCCTGATAAGGTGTATGGTATGCCATACGAGGGATTGGATATTCATTTCAGGGTAAAAGAGGGGATAGTTACCGTCGAGAAATAGACGGATGGTTCCGGTGGAAAGAGGTTAGAAAATATGTTTCAAACAATGATAGAAAAGATAATAGACATAAAATAAACGATAAAAATAAGTTATATCAGCAGTTATGTTACAACTTGACAATTTTTACAAAGCTCGCTTTGTGCTGAGCAAGGTAATCAGAAAGACAGAGTTGGTTCATACTCCAAGAATCAATCCTGAGAGTGATGTTTATCTCAAGCCTGAGTGCTTGCAGAAGACTGGTTCTTTTAAAATCCGTGGAGCTTATTATAAGATTTCTCAACTTACAGAAGAGGAAAAGGCAAAGGGTGTGATAGCTTGTTCGGCTGGCAATCATGCACAGGGCGTGGCTCTTGGAGCTACTGCCATGGGCGTGAAGAGCCTCATCTGTTTGCCAGAGGGTGCTCCTATCTCCAAGGTTGAGGCCACCAAACGACTCGGTGCTCAGGTCTGCCTCGTTCCGGGTGTCTATGATGATGCTTACCAGAAAGCCCTGCAGTTGAAGGATGAGCATGGTTATACTTTCGTGCATCCGTTTGATGATGAGAATGTTATCGCTGGACAAGGCACGATTGGACTGGAAATCCTTGACCAACTTCCTGACGTAGAGGCTGTCGTTGTGCCTGTCGGTGGTGGCGGATTGATTTCTGGCGTAGCCTTTGCCATCAAGTCCTTGAATCCAGCCGTCAAGGTGTATGGCGTTCAGGCTGAGGGCGCTGCAAGTATGGTGCAGAGCCTTCATGACCACAAGCAGGAAAAACTGCCATCAGTGGCTACCGTGGCTGATGGTATTGCTGTGAAGGAACCAGGAAAGATTACATTTGAGACTTGTTCCAACTATGTGGATGATATCGTGACCGTGAGCGAGGATGAGATTTGTGCTGCCATCCTCAAACTCTTGGAAAGCGAGAAAGTGGTGGCTGAGGGTGCTGGTGCTGCCAGTGTGGCTGCCGTCATGTACAACAAGGTGCCTGTCAAAGGTAAGAAGACCATTTGCATCGTGAGTGGTGGTAACATCGATGTGACGATCCTGAACCGCGTCATTACCCGAGGTCTTGCCAAGAGTGGTCGCCTCTGTACCATCGAAATGGAGTTGGATGACAAACCTGGTGAGCTCGTTGAGGTATGTTCTGTCATCGCTGGACTGGGCGGAAATATCACGGGTGTGCATCATGACCGTTCTGCCAATCGTCAGAAGGTCAACGCCTGCGTGCTCCGATTGACGATGGAAACAAGAGACGAGGCACATGTCAAGGAAATCAAGGAAGCCCTGGAGGCTAAGGGTTTCCATCTTTATATTGTGTAACCATGATAGATTCTTAATTCAGAATTTACGATAGTAAGTAAAAAAGCTCGCAAGACTCCCCTATGGGTTGTCTTGCGAGCTTTTTTTTGTTTTGGACGATGCTTGTCGTCTTCCTATCATCTTCTTTTTCGGCTCATTTTTCCTTTCGCTTTTCTTTTCTTTTTACTATTTGTTGTCTTGACATCACTTGTATTTGCCTTGGCTGTCTCCACCGTTTCAAATAGATAGGTAAACTTTGCCTTTGGATAATTGTCGTTGAGACGAAGGATGATACGATATACATTGTCTTGCCATTCGGTCTTCATGATTCCGTTAGGCATCTCTACCTTCTCAATGAACGAGGTGAGGTATTGGGTGTTGAAAGACAAGCATACCTGTCCGTCTTGTAGCAGAATCTTACCGGGAGACTGAAGGGTTGGCTTGCCGAAAGCCATCAAGGTGAGACGATTGTCGAACACCTCACCGTTCAGTCGGTCTTTCTCTATCTGTAGAGAGTCAAGTTTGTATTGTTCTGTAATTTCTATCTTGTTTGTTCTTCTGTTCAGGGCAATGATTCTCTGCCAATTGTCGACGTGAGCCTCGTCAGGATATGCCTTTTCTATGTTGAGTAGCAGGGAAGAGATGGAGTCGTTCTGTATATGAGATACATTTTGTGCTCGGTATTTTCTTCCGTCCTTTTGCTCCATGCCGTTGATGATCGGTACATTGTGGTACGAAGAACGATTGTTCATCATCTCGTATCGGCGGTTGCTGAAAGTCTGTGAGGTATAGGTGTCACGCCCTAAGTCGATGATGACAGGCTGGTTGTAGTGGTAAATCATAAAGTTGCCGACGTCGTTGTGGTTGTGGCTTTCCGCATTGTTGCCTCCTTTTCCGGCAATAAACCATTCATCGTCGCTTGCCACCATTACTTGCGAGTTGGCGAGATAAGTATCCTTTGTCTGTGTTTGTGCTGGTTCCGTTTTCTTCAGTTGAGGGAGCATGGACAATAGTGTCAGCTCTCTGCCAAGGGTAGGATAGTTGCCAGACTGAAGGAACAGCGTGGAAGGCTTGGTGAAATATTGATATTTCTTTCCGATGTATGCAGCCAGCTGCATCATGCCTTCGTCTTTCAAGTAGGCTCCATACGGAAACAAGATGTTGATGTTGGGAACATTCTTAGCCTGGGCATCAGAGAAATTGACAAAAGTAAGGTCGTTGATGTGCATCGTGGTGATAAATTTGCCCATTGCTTCTACTTTCTTACTTGTTTTTGAAGTTTGGAACTCAGAGATGTCAGCGTCTTTTGTCTTCCCCTTCGATGCGATGTCCATGAAGTATAATGACTCGAAGAAGGAAGCTCCCGCTCTATCCCAATAGCCAACTCCTTCCTCGCAACCACCATCGTCAGGATAGCCTTTCAGAAAGGTACGAAGGTCTTGGCGAACACCACCGATGGCATCGCTTAGCTTCTTTTCGTCAGTTTCGCAAATCAGGGCAGTCTCCAGCCAGTTGCTTGTAATCCATGTGTTCCAGTTGTTGGCGTTGTTCTTCCATCCTTGCTTGTTGTACAAGGTCGGATTGAGAAAACGGCGTTCGATTTCGCTTCTCACGCTGTCGGTCAAACCAGTTTCGGCTTGCTTGATGTCATCTTCCAACATATAGAGAGTCCAGGCTAGCATACTGGAGGTTTCGGCATTGAATAGATCGACGGGTTGCAAGTCTCGCTCCGGATGATCCTTGGGATAATGGGCAGGTATTCCCCACCAGGCTTCTTTCTCGATGAAGTAATGCAGTCCCTTGCAGATGGATGGTAGGAAACGACCGCGATGCTGCATGATTTCCGCCATCACCAAACAAGCAAATTGCTTGCGGATGTCAAAATTCTGATTCTCATAGTTGGTTCTGTTACCATTGATGCGAAACTCTGAAAATACGGAGTTAGGAATGGCATTCCATGGCTTGTTAACATATAGATTGCCCAAACGGATGTAGTCGTTGCGCATTTCCTTCGGTATTTGCTTGCGCCAAAACTCATCGCTTGCTTTAGGAAAAGGTGTGAACGCATCCTGGGCTTTCGCTGCCAGAAAGAAAAATAGCATGCAGACAAACATGAGATGTTTGAGCAGTTGACTTTTGATACATAGTAATGTATTCATTTTACTTTTAGGTTGATTTGTTGTTGATATATAAGTCTTGTTGGTTTCTCCAAGCATTCCTGATGCAAAGAAATAAATCCTTAGTGCATCCGGAAATGTATATGGAAAAACAAATTCTTTTGCAAAGGTAAGTATTTTTAGCACAAAACAAGTATCTTTTTCAATAATTATATGTAATTTTGCGCTAAAATTGGAATAAAAGGGTATTTACAACCAAGGAATAAACGATTTTTGGAACAATTAAACGTCATTAAAATAAGGAGAAAAAACAATGAACGCAATTCACACAGACAATGCGCCTGCTGCTATCGGACCATATAGCCAGGCTATCGAAGTAAATGGTTTTGTATTTGCATCAGGTCAGATTCCTATCGACCCAGCTACAGGTAATTTCGTAGAGGGCGGCATCAAGGAACAGACTCGTCAGAGCCTCACCAATGCTCAAAACATCTTGAAGGCTGCAGGCACAGACCTCTCTCATGTGGTCAAGACTACGGTTTATCTCAATAGCATGGATGACTTCGCTGCCATGAACGAGGTGTATGCTGAGTTCTTCAGTCAGCCATATCCAGCTCGCTCTGCCGTTGCTGTTGAGAAGTTACCTAAGGGTGCTCTCGTCGAGGTAGAGGTTTTGGCTGCTAAGTAATCCCATGAGCCTAGAAAAGGCCAATCGACTCCAAGCCTAGGGCAACACCCCGGGTTTGGAGCTTTTTGTTTGTTTATATGATTGCGTAAGCCGATGGATATTCTTCTAATCTTGCACCTTGGTCTTCTTGTCTGCCACATACATTCCTATCAAGATGCAAGCAGCTCCTGCCAAGAAGTAAAGCGTGATTTTTTCATCAAGTACCCACGAGGCAAAAATCATTGTGGTGATAGGATTGAAATATACCCAGTTGGTCGCCTTTACCGTTCCCAACTTGGAGATGCACCAGTTCCATGTCAAGAAACAAATCATGGAGGCCAGGCAACCAAGGAAGAGTAGATTGCCTATCACTTGAGGTCTCGTGAAGATGTCGAGTGGTGGAAATCCTGGCACTATAATATAATAAGGTATAATCGTCAAGACTCCATAAAAGAAAACTTTCCTGGTGATGAACGCTGCGCTGTAACGCCCCGTCACCGACTTCATCAGGAGCGAATACACTGCCCAACACATACATGCCGTGAATGCCAAGGCGTCGCCCACTGGCGAGAGATGCAACACAAATCGTCCGTTCAACACTACGATAATCATTCCCACGAAAGCCAACAGAGAACCCAAAATCTGAACGAAATTGATACGGTTGGTGTCTCTATATACCAACCTTACCAACAAGGTGGCAAAGAGTGGGCACGAGCATACGATGAGCGAGGTGTTGGTGGTCGTGGTGAAGTTCATCGACTCGTTCTCGGTCAAGAAATACAGCGAGCCGCCCGTGATGCCCAGCAATGCCATCTTTCCTTCGTCCTTCCATGAGTCTGAAAAGATGCGACGATGATAGAATAGTAGCATCAGTACGTATGCGATGCAGAATCGTAATGTGAAAATCTGTGCTGGCGAAAGACCGTTGAGCATCAAGACCTTGGTCGAAACGAAGGTCGTGCCCCATATCGCTACTGTTATGAAAGCTACCAAATGGTAAAATATATGGCTGTTTGTTGACATATTATCCTTTTTGTTTGCTAAAGTATAGCTCTTTATTTACTAATATATGCCTTTTTATCTGTAATGGTGAGGCATTTTCGGTGCAAAAGTAAGGCTTTTTGATGGATTATGCAAATATTCTCGTGTTTTTTCCGAAATATACCCATCATATTCCGATATATTTCATTACCTTTGCAAGGGGTATGTTGCATACGTCATTTGGATGTCCTCATTACCTGTACATTAGAAAAAACAAATAATCATGATATTACATCCCATCCCAGAACTCCTTGCAGGTATAGATATTCCTGAAGTGATGAACAGTCCTTTCGATTACGAACCTCATCCTCTTTGCATCCAAGTGTGCAAGGAGATGCAAACGTATCTTTCTCGGCGAGATGACTGGCGAGAGGAAATCGACAAGGGAAAAATGTTTGGAGTGCTCATCGTGGAAGACCCTCATGAAGTTTCTCCGCAGAAGTTTTTTTCTATTAAGGGCAAAAAGATAGGTTATCTCATGGCATATAGTGGACAAATCGGCGGAAGAAGCGATTGGGATGACTTTGTGCCTGCTGTCTTCGATTATCTTCAGCCCAATGGATATTTCAAGACCCATGAGGCTGAGATTACTCGTATCAACCATAGCATCGAATCGCTGGAAAGCGATGATAGAATGAACGAGGCTCAAAAAATCATCTCCTCGCTTTTGGAGGAGCGAAAGAAGACGATTACTTCCTATCAGGAGAAAATGAGGGAGGCCAAGATGAAGCGTGATGCGAGAAGGATAGAAATAAATCAAATGATAGGCGAAGGTGTGCAATCTGCTCAACGAGACAAATTGTTGCAGGAAGAACAGGCGATGGTTAAGGAAAGCCAATTTATGAAGGCTGAACTTCGTAGGTTGAAAAAGTCGCTTGCCGAAAAGACGATGTTGGAAAAGGAATATGATGACTATCGTGAGAACATTATTCGGCTCAGACAACTACGCAAACAATTGTCCGATGCTCTCCAACAATGGTTGTTTTCGCAATTTCGTATGCTCAACTACAAGGGGGAGTGTAAGAATCTCTTGGAGATATTTAGGGATGCCGCAGTCGCAGATGCTCCAAATCTCTCTTTGCTTTCCAAAAGGGCGGTGTATAAGATGGTACCTCCAGCAGGGAGTGGGGAGTGTTGTGAACCGAAATTGCTCCAGTATGCTTTCGCCCATCATCTGAAACCTCTCCAGATGGCGATGTTCTGGTGGGGTGAGAGTCCGAAGGAGGAGATTCGGCATCATCTTCAATTCTATCCAGCTTGTAACGGCAAGTGCAAGCCGATTCTTCAATGGATGTTGCCTGATATGAAGACGGCAGGTGATATATGTCTTTCTGGTTCTTTGGAGACGTTGTATGAAGACGAACAACTCGTTGTTGTCTGCAAGCCTGCGGGCATGCTCTCAGTTCCAGGAAAGGATATGAACCAAACTTCGGTTTATTCCATCATGCGTAAGAAATACCCTGAGTCAACTGGTCCGCTGATTGTTCATCGCTTGGATATGGCGACCAGTGGACTGATGGTGATCGCTAAGACCGAGTTTGCTTACCGTAGATTGCAAGAGCAGTTCACCTACCATTTGGTTCAGAAGAGATACGTGGCAATCGTGTGTTGCGATTCTCGGAAAAATGTTGGATGCCAGGAGAAGACTGAACTTCAGACGACTCGTGAACGTATGCTGGAACTTGCGAAGAGCGGAGTGAAATCAGTCATCTCTCTTCCCTTGATGCCAGATTATCTCGATCGGCCTCGCCAAATTGTCAATCATGAAAGGGGCAAGGAAGCTGTTACGGAATATCAAGTATTGGGAGAGGCTGAAAAAGACAATCATTTTCGCCTTGCCCTCTATCCGAAAACAGGACGGACGCATCAGCTTCGTGTGCATTGCGCTCACCAAGAGGGACTGAATGCGCCGATTTTGGGCGACCCATTGTATGGAAAAGAGAAGGCAGATCGCTTGTATCTTCATGCTGAGGCTATCAGATTTCACCATCCTCTTACGGGAAAAGAAATTTACATCGAGCGCAAGGCTGACTTTTAGCTTGGATTGCCTTTAGAGAATGTGGCGTACCACTTTGATTTTTTCCTGCCCAGGAAAAAATTCTTCCCTGCGCAAGTAAGAAAAAATCCCTGCCCAGAGAGCGGTTGTTCTCTAGGCAGGGATTTCCTTATACCTATCTTGTTGTATTGAATTATCTTTACATTCTTTTTACACGAAGAACATGATAAGAACCTGGGCGATGATCACCCTGACAAACATGCCGAGCGGATACACCGTGGCATAACTGATGCTTGGTGTATCGCCATCGAGTGTGTCGTTGGCGTAAGTCAATGCCATCGGATTGGCCATACTGCCACAAAGAATGCCGCAGATACTTCCGAAGTCATACTTCTTGGTCTTGAGGATTATCAAGCCTACGATGAGTACTGGCACAACGGTGATTAAGAAACCGATGCCTACCCACATCAAGCCTTCCGGGCGGACAACTGTTTCGAAGAATTGTCCGCCAGCTTCCAATCCCAGACACCCCAGGTATAGGGAAAGGCCCAACTCTCGAAGCATCAGTCCAGCACTTCGGGTCATGTAGGAGATGAAATGTACGCGAGGTCCCAAAGCGCCGATGAGGATACCCATCACGATAGGACCACCTGCGATACCCAAGCGCACAGGTGCAGTCATGCCAGGGATGTTGAGAGGAATCGTACCGATGGCAAGTCCGAGGATGATACCGAGGAAGATGGCTCCCAAGTTCGGCTCGTTGAGCGTCTTCACGGCATTGCCAAGGAATTGTTCTACATGGTCAATGCTGGTAGGGTCGCCCACGACCGTCAGACGGTCTCCATATTGCAAACGCAAGTCGTCTGTGGCGAGCAAGCGAATATCACCACGTAGCACACGGCTCACGTTGACTCCATAACTGCTGCGCATTTGGAGGTGTCCCAGTCGCTTGCCGTTGAGTCCTGGACGTGTCACCACGATGATGCGGCTCTCCACCTTGGCATCGATAGCGTTCCAATCCACTTTGTCGGTGTTCCATTCCTTATCGACCTTCTTACCGAAAAGAATAGACATCGCTGGCACCTCGTCCTTGTTGGTTACGACCAAAACATTGTCGTTGGTATGTAGCACGGTGTCGGCTTGCGGCACGATGACTTGTTCGCCGCGCCATACACGAGATATGATGAACTTACGGTGGGTCATCATGGAAATCTCGGCTATCGTATTGCCGTTCAAGGCAGGATTTACGATGATGTATTGTCCGATGGAGGTGTGGTCGTCATCATCATTTTCTCTGATTTTCAAGTCCTCGGGCTTGACGAAGAGTTTGCGCAGCAGCATCATCGCCAAGATGACACCCACTACGCCCAAAGGATAGGTGACGGCACAGCCCAGGGCAGCACCGCCACTAGGCAATCCGAGTTGCTGCAATGCCTGTTGGGCAGCACCCAATGCCGGGGTGTTGGTGGTTGCGCCGCAAAGGATACCTACCATGTCGGGCAGACTCACAGGAAGCAACCAGCACAAAAGTAGGGAGAAGAGAGTTCCCACGACTATCACCGCCATACTCCAAAGGTTGAGCGAGATGCCTTCATGTCGCATCGAACCAAAGAAGTTAGGACCCACATAGAGTCCCAGTACATAGACGAACATCGTCAAACCGAAACTCTCTGCAAACTCAAGCATATTATGGTCTATTGTCAGACCAAGGTGTCCCGCAATGATTCCCACGAAGAAAACGAATGCGATACCTAGGGATATACCTTTGATGTGAATCTTGCCAAGCGCAAGACCCAAAGTGCAAATCAAAGAAAGAATGACGATGCCTTGCACCGCCGAATGTAAGTTGATTAATCCATCAAACCACATGACTCTTGTTTATCTATATTATTGTCTATTTTACCTATTATTATCAATGACTATTGATTTAATATTTAGTTTTTATTCAAATTCGGGTGCAAAGTTAATCAGAATCGTGGACACTACAAAATAATTTTCAAAGAAAACTTAATTTAATTCGTAGTTTTTTAGTAACTTTGCAGTCGTTTTTGAATAATTAGAACTATAATGAAAGATATTTGTTGCATCGGTCACATCACCAAGGACAAGATTGTGACCCCCAATCGCACAGTCTATATGGCAGGCGGTACTTCTTTTTATTTCGCTTATGCCATCAATCAACTTCCTAAGGACGTGTCCTTCTCTTTGGTCACAGCGATGGATCCTACGGAGAAAGAGCCCGTGGAGAAAATGCTGGAAGCAGGCATTGATGTTACATTGAATGCTTCTCGCAATACTGTTTTCTTCGAGAATATCTATGGAGAAAACCAAAATGAGCGCAAGCAGCGTGTCTTGGCGAAGGCCGATCCGTTTACCATCGAGCAGTTGAAGCATGTGGAGGCTAAGGTGTATCATCTTGGCAGTCTTCTCAGCGATGACTTCTCTACCGAGGTGGTGGAGTTCCTGTCTCGTAAGGGCAGGGTGTCCATTGACGTGCAAGGTTACTTGCGAGAAGTGAGGGATGAGAAGGTGTATCCTGTGGATTGGAAAGATAAGTTGAATGTTCTCAAGAATACTTATTATCTCAAGGTCAATGAGACGGAGATGGAGACTATCACTGGATTGAAAGAGCCTCGCGAGGCTGCCAAGTTGCTACATTCTTGGGGTGTGATAGAGGTTATCATCACCTTGGGCAGTGAGGGGTCGCTTGTCTATGTCGATGACGTTTTCTATGAGATTCCTGCCTATGCTCCTCATGAGGTGGTGGATGCCACAGGGTGTGGTGATACTTATTCGGCTGGTTATCTCTATAAGCGACTCCAGGGATTCAGTCCTACTGAAGCAGGTATGTTTGCCGCTGCCATGTGTACCATCAAGTTGGAACACAACGGGCCGTTTAATCGTACTGCGGATGATGTCATGAAAATCATCCAAAACGTCAAACTATAAGGTTTCGCCTCTGTGTTGCTTACGATTTCTAGTCAATAAATACCTAGAAAGTATGATTTTGTTACTTTTTGCTTGTTTTGTGAGTTAAAAATCTATTAAAATGTTCGCTAATTCAAAGAAAAAGTATAATTTTGCAAGCGAATTACTATCCTTTGATAGATTTTGATAGATAACTAGCAAGAAACAACAATAACAATAAAAGAAATGAAAAAGATTAGAGCAGCCGTAGTTGGTTACGGCAACATTGGTAAGTTTTCTGTAGAGGCTCTTGAGGCAGCTCCAGACTTTGAGATCGCAGGTATCGTACGTCGTCAGGGCGACAAGAACAAACCTGCTGAGTTGGCACAATATGAGGTAGTGGATGACATCACTAAGTTGAAGGACGTAGATGTTGCTATTTTGGCCACTCCTACACGTTCCTGCCCAGAGTACGCAGAGAAGATCGTTGCTCTTGGCATCAATACCGTGGATAGCTTTGACATCCACACTAGTATCTTGGATTACCGTACCAAGCAGATGGAGAACTGCAAGAAGGCAGGCAAGGTGAGTGTTATCTCTGCTGGTTGGGACCCAGGTTCTGATTCTATTGTACGTGTGTTGATGGAAAGTTTGGCTCCTAAGGGGTTGACATATACTAACTTTGGTCCTGGTATGAGCATGGGTCACTCTGTATGTGTTCGTAGCAAGAAGGGTGTCAAAGAGGCTCTTTCTGTTACTATTCCATTGGGTGAGGGCATCCACCGTCGTATGGTATATGTAGAGCTTGAGGAAGGTGCAACTCTTGAGGAGGTTACTGCTGAAATCAAGGCTGATCCTTACTTCGCTCATGATGAGACCCATGTGTTTGCTGTGGCTTCTGTAGATGATGTCAAGGATATGGGTCATGGTGTCAACCTCGTTCGCAAGGGTGTTTCTGGCAAGACTCAGAACCAGCGTTTCGAGTTTAACATGAGCATCAACAACCCTGCTCTTACAGCACAGGTTTTGGTGAATGTGGCTCGTGCTTCATTCCGTCTCGCTCCTGGTTGCTATACAATGCCTGAGATTCCAGTCATTGATATGTTGCCTGGAACACGTGAGGAAATCGTTGCTACTTTGGTATAATTTGGTTAGTACGGTTTAATAATATTGCTAAAGGGTGTGTCATCAGACACACCCTTTTTTCATATCATTTCTTTTCGAATGTCGCAAAGTTTACGTTCTCCAGTGTTATCTTGCATGTCTCGTCAATGTCCTTGTCTTTCTGGTCATAGAAGATATGGGAGTTCTTGATGTTGATATCATGAACCATACCTTCTGCTCCGTGAGCCACGATGCCATTCTTGCAACCTCTCACATAGATGTCGCTGATGTGGATGTCCTGAAAGTTGGGCAGGAATTCTTGTTTCACCGCTGCTGACTGTTTCTTGGCTCCTACATGATTGTCGAAGTAGGTAGTCTCGAAGGTGATGGCGTCGCCTGTGATGTCGGTCATGTAGATGTGGTCGATGAAGATGTTTTCTGTCGTTCCACCTCTCTTGACAGCACTCTTGAAACGAAGGCCGGCGTCGGTACCTTGGAAAGTGTTGTTTCTGACTACGATGTTCTTCATACCTCCAGAGAATTCGCTGCCTATGACGAAGCCTCCGTGGGCATGATATACCGTGTTGTCTTGGATGTTGATATTCTCGCATGGGCCAGCCTTCACGCCTGCTTCTCCAGCACCAGCTTTCATGCAGATTCCGTCGTCTCCAGCGTCAACGATGTTGTTGACGATGAGTACGTCCTTGCAACTTGAAATGTCAATGGCATCTCCATTTTGGGCATTCCATGGACATTTTACGGTGATGCCGTCGATGGTGACATTTTTGCATCGGGTAGGGATGAGGTGGAAGCGAGGGGAATTGAGCAAGGTCACTCCCTGTACGAGAACATTCTCGCAATCCGTAAAACGAATCATGTGGTTGCGCACCTTCTCTTGGTCGTCTATGTTGTAAACGACATCGGGTGTGTTCTTGAGGTGGAGTGGATACCAAAGGTCACCTTTCTCAGTCACAGTGCCACCCATTTCTAGGAAACGTTTCCATTCTACATCGCTCACTTTACTGCGTTTGACGGGTCTCCACCATTCGCCGTTTCCGTCGATGGTGCCTTCGCCCGTGATGGAAATGTTCTTTCTTTTGCTGGCAGTGATGGCTGTTGAGGCTCTTTCTTCCTTTTTCCCAGTGGTTTCATCTACTTTGAAATGGGCATCTTTGTCTTCAGTGAAAACAATGATGGCGTTCTTCTCTAGGTGCAAGTCGATGTTGTCTTTGAGGGAGATGAGTCCTGTGAGGTAGATGCCGGCAGGTACATTCAGATGTCCTCCTCCCAACTTGTTCAGTTTGCTGATGGCTTTGCTGAATGCTTCAGTGTTGAGTACCTGTCCATTGCCATTGCCGCCAAAGTCGATGATGCTCACTTGGTTGTTGGGTATGGAAGGCAGGATAGGTTGCGACATTTGTATCGGCAGATTCTGGTAGTACTTGCCGTAATTGTTGTCTGCTACGGCACTTGTCGAACCTAAGCTGAGAAGTGCCACGAGTGAAATCAGTAATTTTTTCATATAGCCTTTAAGTTTTGTTTGTTATGAGTTTCTTGTTGTCTTGCGATAGTTTATAGTATTCATGCTTGAGTTTGAAGAACCCTATCGTTATCTTACCCTATTATCTATGTAACAGGTGTTTCCTTTTCCGTATAGATACGAAAAAAGGCGGCTCTAACCGAAGTTAAAAACCGCCCTAATGAAAGGAGGAGTGGTACCACCAGGAATCGAACCGGGGACACAAGGATTTTCAGTCCTTTGCTCTACCAACTGAGCTATGGCACCAACTTGCATTTCTTATTTGCGGTTGCAAAGGTACAACAAATATTTTAAATGAAGCAAGAGATAAGGAAATATTTTCTCTTGCTTAATGTTTATTAACTAAAAATGAGGCTTATGGGGAAGATTAGGCACGGATTACACGGATTTCACGGATTTTCCATAAGTTTCCATGGCATAAGCCTCTGTGTGATCCGTGCCTAAATTCTTCTTTTGTTTCCCTTTTTTTTCTTGCAAACCTAGTCTTTAAGTGGATTCCAACCTTGTGCTTTCAACTCAAATTCTTGACCATCTCTAGTTATCAAGAACTTGCCAAGGTTTTCCTTTGTGATGTAACCGATTTGCTTCACACCCTCGATTTCCTCTATCTTGGCATGATCCCCTATAGGTATCGTGAAGAGTAGTTCGTAGTCTTCCCCGCCATTCATGGCACAAGTGGTGAGGTTCATGTTGAATTCCTCTGCTTGTACGGCTGTCTGGTAGTCGATAGGGATATTTTTCTCATAGACACGGCAACCGCAATGGCTTTGCTCGCAGATATGCATCAGTTCGCTGCTCAATCCGTCACTGACATCCATCATGGCTGTAGGACGGATGCCAGCCTCATGCAATTTAGCAATGATGTCGCCACGAGCCTCTGGCTGGAGTTGTCGTTGAAGGAGATATTCCTTGCCTGCGAAGTCTGGTTGGAAGTTGCGCATATCTTCAAGGTCTTTGTTGAGGCTGGCAAGCTTGGCGGAATCTCCCTGTGCCTTCGCCTCGGCCATCTTCTTGCGGATGTCCTCTACCTGGCCATAATATACAGCCTTCTCACGTTCCAAGAGTTGTAGTCCCATATAGGCACCGCCGAGGTCGCCCGATACGCAGATAAGGTCGGTTTCCTTGGCACCGTTTCTATATACGATGTCCTCTTTCACAGCTTCTCCGATGCAAGTGATGCTGATGGCAAGTCCTGTGAGAGAGGATGTGGTATCTCCTCCTACGATGTCAACTCCCCATTTGTCGCACGCCATGCGCAGTCCCTTGTAGAACTCGTCGAGGTCTTCCACCTTGAATCTCTTGCTGAGTGCCAGGCTCACTACCATCTGCCTTGGCGTTCCATTCATGGCGAAGATGTCACTGATGTTGACCATGGCACTCTTGTAACCGAGATGCTGCAAGTCGATGTAGGTAAGGTCGAAATGTACGCCTTCCATCAGCATGTCGGTAGTGACGAGCACCTCCTTGTCGGGGTAGTGCATCACGGCACAATCGTCACCTACGCCATAAACCGTGGAGGCGTTCTTGTTTTCATATCCTTTGGTGAGATGGTCTATCAGACCAAACTCACCCAATTTTGCTATATCCAATCTTTTTCAGTGTTAAATGTTACATGTTAAGTGTTGAATTCTTCGTTCTTCACTCTTCGTTCTTCACTTCTACGAGCGGCGGATCATCTCACGCATGATCTCAGTCATCTTAGGCTGTGCGGCATTGGCGGCTACCTGTACTTCCTCGTGACTCACCTCAACAGGCACGTCGAATCCACCGAGGTCGGTGATGATGCTGATGCCGAATACCTTGATGCCACAATGGCGAGCCACGATAACTTCTGGTACAGTGCTCATGCCCACAGCGTCAGCTCCGAGAAGATGATACATGCGGTATTCAGCTGGGGTCTCGAAGGTTGGACCTTGAACTCCGATATACACGCCATGTTTAACCTCGATGTTCTTTTCCTTGGCTATCTCGTCGGCAAGGTCACGCAATTTCTTGTCGTAAGCCTCGTGCATGTCCGGGAAACGAGGACCTGTAGGGAAGTTCTTGCCATGCAATGGATGCTCTGGGAAGAAGTTGATGTGGTCGTCGATGACCATCAGGTCACCAATCTTAAAGGATGGGTTCATGCCACCGGAAGCGTTGCTCACGAAGAGGGTCTCGATGCCCAACTCGTACATCACGCGTTCTGGGAAGGTGACTTCCTTCATGTTGTAGCCTTCGTAGAAATGGAAACGACCTTCCATCGCCATGATGTCCTTGCCGCCCAACTTACCGAAGATGAGCTTTCCTGCGTGACCTTCCACTGTAGATACAGGGAAGTTAGGTATCTCACTATATGGAAACTCGTAACTGTCAGTTATTTCTGAAGCTAATTGTCCGAGGCCTGTTCCCAGGATGATTGCTGTCTTCGGACTTGTGGTCATCCTTTCTTTTAGCCAGGATGCTGTTTCTTGAATTCTTTCGTACATAGCTTATGATTTTTTCGTTAAAATTTTCTTCTTGGTCGAGCATGAAGTTTACCTTGATAGGCAATTCGTACATGTCTTTTTTCACACTCTCGTATAGTCCGTCGGTCTCTCTCAATCTCACAGCGTCTTTCTCCGTCGTGATGATGATGCGAGGTTGTGGAAGGGCTTCGAATGTCTCGTTAATGCGGTCGATGTCCTTGCTCTTGAAGTGATGATGGTCACCGAAAGCAAGCGAGGTGATGTCCTTGACCATCGGTTTGAGGTCGTGCTCCATCTGCTTGGGTGAAGCGATGCCTGTGAGCAGGAGCACGTGATAATCCTTGAAGCCTGCCAAAGCCTTGTCAGAAGCGACTTCTCCCTCCTCGGCTTCTTGGTCTTGCGATGTCTCGAATGGCTTGCCAGTGAAGACACCCACAGGTGTATCATAGTTGATGCAAGTGAAATAGAGCTTTTGGAAAGGGTAGAGGTCCATCGCCTTGGTCAGCACTCGAAATTCCATCGGCTTCAAGTCCTTCGGACATTTTGTGATGATCACAATGTCCGCACGGCTCTTTCCGCTCAGTGGCTCACGCAGACGACCCGCAGGCAACATCTTGTCGTAGATGATGAGTCGATGGTAATCCACCAGGAGTATGTTGATGCCGGGTTTCACGTATCGGTGCTGGAAGGCATCGTCGAGCAAGATGACTTCGACATCCTTGGTTGCTTCTTCGCTTTGCAGTGTTTCGATACCTCTCACTCGTTTGGCATCTACCGCGACATAGATGTCGGAGAATTTTTTGTGCATTTGGAATGGTTCATCGCCTATTTCTGGCATGGTTGTATTCTCTTCGGCAAGTACGTATCCATGGCTTTTGCGCTTGTAACCTCTTGAGAGTACTGCTATCTTGGCCTTGTCGTGTAATAGGCGAATTAAGTATTCTACATGGGGCGTTTTTCCCGAACCGCCCACGGTGATGTTGCCCACCGAGATGATTGGGATGGAGAATGCCTTGCTCTTCTTCAGTCCTATGTCGAAGAGCCAGTTGCGGAATCTCACGATGCTGCCGTATATCCAACTCAGTGGCAGCAACCAATCGTTGATTTTTATTAAATCACCTTCTGTTCTCATTTTACACCTTTTTATATATAGGCACCTTTTTGTTTTATACACCTTATTTATATAAGAGCCTTGTTTATGTATAAGAGCCTTGTTTATATATAAGAGCCTTTACTTTTTTACCTTTTTACTATGTTCAGCACGAATGGCATGGCTGCTTGCACGGGCTCTTTCTCCTTCATGTTTCTGATCATCATGAATGGTTTGTAGAGGTCGCCCAACGTCAAGCGAAGTTGTTCGTCAAGATAAGAACCGCTGTTGTCGGACATCTGGCTGAGAAGTTGTTCCATCCAGTCTGCTTCCCCAGGATATTCCACCATGGTATAGTCGGAAATCTTGGCAAACTGTGCTGCTTTGGCGATAGCGTCGTCAAGGCTTCCGAATCCATCTATCAACTTGATGTTCTTGGCATCGGTTCCGAGCCAAACTCTACCTTGTGCAATCTTCTCAACTTGTTCGGTGCTCAACTTCCTGCCGTCAGCCACACGTTTGCGGAAGAGGGTGTAGCCACGGTTTACGTAAGCCTGCAATGTGCCGATTTCCTCTGAGCTCCATGGACGGGTAGTTCCAGCTCCAGTGTAGGCACTATTCTTGTTGGTCTTAACCTCATCGTACTTGAAACCTAATTTCTTGGTCAATAAGTCGCTGAAGTCAGGCAGTGCGCCGAAGATACCGATGCTGCCAGTCAGCGTGGTAGGTTGAGCCATGATGTATCGTGCTCCCATGCTCATGTAGTACGCGCCCGATGCAGCCATGCCTCCCATGGAAACCATTACAGGTTTCTTCTTGTTGAGCTGGCTCACGGCTCTCCATATCTGTTCAGAGGCATAGGCATCGCCACCACCTGAGTTGATGCGCAGCACCACAGCCTTGACATTTTTGTCTTCAGCTAAGTCTTGCAAGTCCTTGATGACATCTGTGCTCACAATCTGTTGCTCGTCGCCATACATGCTTGGCGTTGCGACTCTCACGATGTTTCCCTGACAATAATATACTGCAATTTGGTCGCCTCCCAATGTACTTTCGTCTGGTACGGCGGCATTGACATCGTCTATCGAAACTTGGTTGATGGATTTGTCGGTGTCTATGCCGAGCTGTTTCTTCACCACGTCTCTGATTTCGTCATAATAGCAGAAACCATCTACCATCTTGCGAGACTTCAGTAGCTTGGCATCGTCGAATACCATCAGTCCGTCGGCATAATGATTCAAGGAGTCCTTGTTGATGCTACGACTCTTGCTTACGTCTGCCAAAACCTGTTGCCAAAGCCCGTTGATATATCGTGATACCTGCTCACGGTTGGCATCAGTCATCTTGTCTTCGGTGTACATCTCTGTGAAACTCTTGTACTTGCCCACTTTGACCACCGTGAAGTGGACGCCAAACTTGGCAGCCACGTCCTTGATATATTGTGGTTGCGATGCGATACCATGCCAATCCACAGAACCTTCAGGGTTGACATATACCTTGTTGGCTGCGGAAGCCAAGTAATATCCACCTTGCGAGAAAGCGTCACCGTATGCGATAATCCACTTGCCGCTCTTCTTGAAATCGTTGAGAGCGTTGCGTATTTCCTGTAAGGTAGCATAGTCAGTCTCCAAGATGCCAGTTTCCAGGTAGATGCCCTTGATATGGTCATCGCTCTTCGCCTTTTTGATGGCAGAGAGGATGTTGTTCATGCCAAGGGTGTTGAATTGGTTGCCTGTCAGATCCCCCAACCAGTTGCTCTCGGCTCTGTCATCTATTTGCCCTTGCAATTTCATGACCATTACTGAGTTCTTTTTCAGCGAAGGGGTACTGCTGCCAGATGCGACCATGCCGATAAGGCAGATGAAGCCCAGGATGCTCATGATGAGTCCGAAGGCAAACAAGCCAACGATGGTGGCTGCTACATTCTTGAAAAACTGTTTCATACGATGTCTTTTAACATTAAAACTTATTGCAAAGATAGGAAAAAAAACACAAACAACAAATTTATTTATAGTAATTTACAAGAAAATGAACAAAAAACACTCGCTTGTTCTCCAAAAAATGCTTATCTTTGCATTTGTAAAGAGAATGAAATGACAATTTACTGTCGTTTTCATGAGACGGGAAGTCATATTTACATAGATATGCCTAAGTCTGAATGTAGAACATTATTAACAATTAATTTACGATAAACAATGAAAAGAATAATTGTTCTTTCTTTGATGACATGCGCCTGCTTGGCGATGTCAGCTCAATCTACAGCTCGTAAGTTTGTGCTAAAAAACAGCACCGATGGTCAGAGCGAGCTTACTTGTTATCTTCCTCAGAATCCTACGGGACGTGCGGTGGTCGATTGTCCTGGAGGTGGTTATTCCCATCTTGCCATGGATCATGAGGGACATCAGTGGGCGGAGTATTTCAACAAGCAAGGCATTGCCTTCTTCGTGTTGAAGTATCGTATGCCGAAAGGCGACCGCAACATTCCTTTGGGTGATGCGTACCAGGCGATGCGTACCGTAAGGGATAGCGCAACAGTATGGCACATCAATAAGGAGGATGTGGGCATCATGGGTTTTTCTGCTGGTGGCCACTTGGCTTCGTCGGTCAGCACCCATGCCGAGTATGATGCCCGTCCGAACTTCTCCATACTCTTCTATCCTGTCATTTCGATGGATGAGAAGGTGTCTCACAAAGGTTCTTGCGTCAATTTCTTGGGAGAGGAGCGCAAGACGAATCCTAAGTTGGTCAAGGAATGGTCAAATGACAAGGCTGTTCGTCGCCATCTTACACCTCCTGCCATCATCTTGCTTTCGAGCGACGACGAGGTGGTTCCACCTGTAACCAATGGCGTGGCTTACTATTCGTCGATGCGCAACGAGGGCAATGAGTGTACGATGCATATCTATCCTACTTGCGGACATGGCTGGGGTTTCCGTGACGCAGAACATGGCTTCCCTTATCATGAGCAGATGCTCAGCGACTTGACTTGCTGGCTTAACCATGTCAAGGCTCCTAAGGAGAACGCCGTCCGCGTGGCTTGCATCGGCAACTCGATAACTGATGGCTTTGGTATTGGCATGGCACCTGTCAAGGGGTATCCTGCACAGTTGCAGAAGAAATTGGGCAATGGGTATGAGGTGAAAAACTTCGGTGTGAGTGCCCGTACCATGATGAACAAGGGTGACATTCCTTATATGAAGGAATTGGCGTGGAGAGATGCACAAGCTTTTGATCCCAACATCGTCATCATCAAGCTTGGTACCAACGACAGCAAGACCCACAACTGGGCGAAGGGAGCGGACGAGTATCGGCAGAGTATGCAGGCGATGATTGATACCCTGAAGGCATTGCCAAGCAACCCTAAGATATATCTCTGTTCTCCGATACCGGCCTTTAAGGATAGCTGGACCATCAGTGACAGCGTTATCGTGAATGGCGAGATGCCAATCATTCAGAAACTTGCCAAAAAGAACAAGTGTGGTTTCATCGACCTTCATACCTTATTTAATTATAAGGACATGATGCTAAAGGATGGCATCCATCCTAACGCCAAGGGTGCGGAGAAGATGGCGGAAATCGTATTCGATGTACTTGCCAATGACCCTCAACCAATCCAGTCGGGTAAGGCTTCTGGCAAGAAAACTTCCTCGAAAGCGGTGAAGAAGTCAAATCAGAGACGATAAAGTTCTGACAAATCTGTCAGTGCCTCGTGGTAAAGAAACGTGCCAAAGTGTCAGCATTGATGCTTTGGCACGCTTTTCGTATAAGCCGATGGTGTCTGAAATATGCCGCAATAGGCTTTTGATGACATCAAACACTAAGTAATAACAATTAAAAACATAGAATCATGAACATTAAACCATTAGCAGACAGAGTGCTGGTACTTCCTGCACCAGCCGAGGAAAAAGTAGGTGGAATCATTATCCCTGATACAGCAAAGGAGAAACCACAGCGTGGTAAGGTCGTTGCAACTGGCAAGGGCACTAAGGATGAAGAGATGATTCTCAAAGAGGGTGATACCGTTCTCTACGGTAAGTATGCTGGCACCGAACTCGAATTTGAGGGTACCAAGTATATCATGATGCGTCAAAGCGACGTACTCGCAGTAGTAGAGGAGTAATTTAAAGGTAAAAAAGTAAAAAGGTAAAAAAGTAAAAAGGCAAAAAAGTAAAAACTTTTTGCTGATAGTAAAACGTTTTTATTAGAAAGAAATAAAATGGCTAAGGAAATTAAATATAATATGGATGCTCGCGACCTCTTGAAGAAGGGTGTCGATCAGTTGGCTAACGCAGTGAAGGTAACTCTTGGTCCTAAGGGCCGTAACGTGGTAATTGAGAAGAAGTTTGGTGCTCCTCAGATTACAAAGGATGGTGTTACCGTCGCTAAGGAGGTAGAGTTGGAGAATAAGTTTGAGAACACTGGCGCTCAACTTGTTAAGAGCGTTGCCAGCAAGACTGGCGATGACGCAGGTGATGGTACAACTACCGCTACTATCTTGACTCAGGCTATTGTAACAGAGGGCTTGAAGAACGTAACAGCCGGCGCAAACCCAATGGACTTGAAGCGTGGTATCGACAAGGCTGTTGCAGCTGTCGTTGAGTACATCAAGTCTCATGCAGAGCAGGTAGATGACAACTACGACAAGATAGAGCAGGTTGCCACAGTTTCTGCCAACAACGATGCCGAGATTGGTAAGCTTTTGGCTGACGCTATGCGCAAGGTATCTAAGGATGGTGTCATCACCATCGAGGAGAGCAAGAGCCGTGATACCCATATCGAGGTAGTAGAAGGTATGCAGTTCGACCGTGGTTACTTGAGCGGTTACTTCATGACAGATGCCGACAAGATGGAGTGTGTAATGGATAATCCATACATCCTTCTCTATGACAAGAAGATTTCTAACCTCAAGGAGTTCTTGCCAATCCTTCAGCCAGCTGTAGAGAGCGGTCGCCCATTGTTGGTTATCGCCGAGGATGTTGATTCTGAGGCATTGACCACATTGGTGGTCAACCGCTTGCGTCAAGGTTTGAAGATTTGTGCAGTGAAGGCTCCAGGCTTCGGCGACCGTCGCAAGGCTATGTTGGAGGACATCGCCGTATTGACTGGTGGTGTCGTAATCTCTGAGGAGAAGGGCTTGAAACTTGAGGAGGCAACTCTTGATATGTTGGGTTCTGCCGACAAGATTACTGTCAACAAGGACAACACTACCATCGTGAATGGTCATGGCGAGAAGGCTAACATTCAGGATCGTGTGGCTCAGATCAAGAACGAAATCGAGAATACCAAGTCTTCTTACGACAAGGAGAAACTTCAGGAGCGTTTGGCTAAGCTCGCTGGTGGCGTGGCTGTCCTCTATGTAGGTGCCAACTCTGAGGTTGAGATGAAGGAGAAGAAAGATCGTGTGGATGATGCACTCTGCGCTACCCGTGCAGCCATCGAGGAAGGTATCGTAGCTGGTGGTGGTACTACTTATATCCGTGCTTTGGAGGC
>DKCU01000130.1:6601-24883 GCA_002451555.1 Candidatus Segatella albertsiae | reverse complement strand
TCCTTCTTCATCAACCCTGTCAAAGTTTCGCCTTTCTATGGCGACCACGCCATGCTGAAAGCCATCTACGACAGCCATTGGTCTGAGGACAACCAAGACACACATGCTTTCTGGCCAAGATTGTCCACTTCGAGCATTGCTCAGCACAACCCACAAGAGGATTGGTACAACAGTAGTAACGCCGAGGTTCGCAAGAGTACCTACTTCATGCGCAACTGTTCCTTCTTGCGCTGTACAAACATTGAAATAGCGTACAACCTGCCTAAGAAGTTTGTTAGCACATTGGGATTAAAGCTCTTCAAGTTGTCACTCAAGGTAAACAATGCATTCTGCCTGACCAACTTTAAGCTTTGGGACGTTGAGCTTGGTGAATCAGGATTCAACTATCCTATCCAGCGCACCTACTCAGCAGCCATCAACATCAGTTTCTAAAAAGAGAACAACAAAAGACATAAAGGACAATGAAAAAAATAATATATTCACTATTTTTGGCAAGTGCTCTGCTAAGCACCTCTTGCAGCGACTATCTCGACGTTGTTCCAAAAGGAGACGTTGAAACCATTGAAACGAATTTCGAACAACGAAACGATGTGGACAAATGGCTCAAGACCTGCTATGCCATGTTTACCAATATGGCAACCAGCTACGAGGAGCAACCAGGATTCATCGGTGCCGACGAGTTTGTGGGCGGTCAATATTTCAGAGACAACATGGCGGCATATGGACCAGCCATCTACATAGGAGACGGACTCCAAATGGCACAAAATCCATATTGCAACATTTGGAGCAAAGATGGTGCCTACTGCATCATCCGCTATTGCAACTTATTCATAGACAATGTGGATCTCTGTCAAAATATGACAAAGGATGAAAAAAAACTTTGGAAAGCCGAGGTCAAGGCATTGAAAGCTGCCACCTACTTCGAATTACTCAAGAGATATGGTTCATTCATCCTCGTACCAGAGAATATCGATGCCAACGCAGGCAAGGATGCTATGCAGCAACCACGTGCCAACATCGACGATTGCGTCAATGCCATCGTCAGTCTGTGTGACGAAGCCATTGCCGACCTCCCGACCATGAGTGGTTCGGAGGAGTCACGTCATGCCTATTTCAAGAAAGAATCAACAGCTGCCGTCAAGGCATATGCCTTGCTTTTCGCTGCATCCCCCCTTTTCAACGGCAACGAGCAACTAAAGAACTTCACCAATAAAAATGGCGATCGTCTCTTCCCAGATTACGACAAGGAAAAATGGCACAAGGCTGCCATTGCTGCAGACGAAGCCATTAACTACGCCATCACTGGTGGAAAGCATCTCTACAACAGTACGAGCGACAAAGGAACGGACATGCTCAACACCATTTTCAACATACAGCAATCTGTACTCGACAAGAGATATACAAATCCTGAGATTCTCTTGGAATTTGAAAATCAAAAAGGCACCTTTACAGGAATTTGTTTTGCACCTTACACTAAAAGATCAGAAGCTGCTTTCCTGGATCAAAATGCAAAAGGATGTCTTGCTCCAAGCATGAAGATGGTTGAGATGTTCTACACCGACCATGGTCTGCCAATAGACGAAGATAAACAATGGGTGAGTGACAAATACCAAATGAGCAAAGAAACAGATAGTCGCTACCTCAACGTTGTGCCAATGAACACTGAGATTTTAGGACTACACCGTCGTAGAGAGCCTCGCTTCTATGCTGACATCGTAGCTGACGGAACTTGTTGGTATCGTCCGACAAGCACTTACAGTGCAACCTATAAAGCTACCATCACCAACACGAAACAAGGAGGCAACTTCGGAACAGAAGACACGAAGATCAATGCAACTCTTCCACAGTCACTTACAGGATACTGGATAAAAAAATACATTGATTCTACCCAGCCATTTGCCGACTATCTGCAGACAAATATTTATGCCTTTAAGCAAACATACCTTCGTTTAGCAGAATTATACCTGATGTCAGCTGAGGCATGGAATGAATATCTAGATGTTCCTGATAACGAGCATGTATATAGCAAGTTAGATGTAGTACGTGAACGAGCTGGAATTCCTAAGGTTTGCGAAGCGTGGGAGAGCTATGCACGAAATCCTCAGAAAGTAACCACACAGAGTGGTATGCGCAGCATCATTCACCAAGAGTGGAACATCGAGTTTGCCTTCGAGGGCAGAAGGTTTTACAACTTGCGACGCTGGATGGAAGCTCCACAGGAATTGAACGAACCACAATATGGATGGAATATCATCTGCTCTGACAACCGCCGCTTCTACAACAACTACGAAGGACCTATCGTAATATGGTCGAAACGCAAGTTCACAGCTCCAAGAGATTACTTTTTCCCTATCCGCAGTGAGGAAATACTCATCTCAGGATGCAAACAAAACCCAGGTTGGGGTGGAAACAACTAATCATCATAACATCATATAAAAAAAAGACATGAAAAAAATCATATATTTTCTCATTCTACTTGCAACACTCAGTTCATGCAAGGATGAAGAGACAACCTTCCAACCATCCGTTGGCACAGAAGCTTTCAGTTTCAAGCCAATGCCAGGTGGAGCCATCATGTATTTCAAGTTTCCTGCCGACAAAGACTTGATGGGCTTGAACATTCGCTACAAAGACTATGCAGGGCATGAAATTCTGCGCACTTCAAGCGCATTGAAGGACTCGGTGGTATTGGAGGGTTTCAACGAGGCAAAACAGAATGTACCCGCAGAAGTTCGCTTCGTAAAAAGAGATGGTGAGGAAAGCGCACCTATCGCCGTGTCCTTCAATACAGAGGACTCCGCTCCCTACGCATTTTTCAACCGTGTGAAAGTTCTCTCCGGTTGGAATGGTTTCAGCATCTTGACAGACAACACAACCAATGCAAAGGGATTGGCTCACATTTATTATCTGGGTACCGATCCTTTATCTGGTCAACCTGACACCATCCTCATCAAAACACTCAATATCACAGAAGGCAAAGACACTCTGAGCTTCGAATTAAAACAGAAATCGGAGGATAACACTATTGTCATTCGCACAGAAGATTATCGTGGTTACATGGTGCGTGAACAAGCATGGAATCATATTAAAGCTTACAACACAACCAAGCTCGATAAAAGCAATTTCGACTTTTATTTCGACAAGTCCGTGGAACGTCCAGATTACTGCATGGGAGAAAAATATCTCTTCGACGGCGAGCTCAAGGGCATAGACTTCTTTGACCAATACCAGAAAGAAGGAAGCAAAGGATGCATCAAGCGAAACTGCTTCTTGGCTGGTCCGCAAGCATGGGGTGACCCTATGTACATCGACATGCACCAAAACAGACTTACAGCAGAGGTAAGATTCTATACCCCTCTTAACGTGAGGTCTTATTTTCAGTGGTGCTACAGCAACCTATCGATTGACAATTATTACACCCTCTTCAAAAATGGCTATTACATAGACAAACTGCCTTGTTCGGTAGATGTATATGCCGCCAAGGATGACAATGGAACTGCAGGAAACTGGGATGCAAAAGCTTGGATAAAAGTAGCAAGCTATAACCAAGATCCTGATATCGAAACCAGGGAGAGATGGATAGCCAACGCCGTTGGAAATATAAATGCTATCGACACAAAAGCAGAGGCAGAGAAAGCCGACTCCGTATATATGCCTCTCAAACTACTCTACGACCAAGGGGAAGGATACAGATACCTAAAGATTGTAGTCAACAAGACATACAATGACATTGACAATATGATGTCATGGTCACAAGGCACCTCTATCAACGCAGCTCAATATTTTCTTATACAAGAGTTGGAAGTTTGGACAAAGAAAGATGAATAAAACATGGAAAAGAATATAAAGACATTGATTATATCCCTCGCAGCCTTAGCCTCCTTGACTGCCTGCCAAGACATCAAGGACACATACGCAGATATGGCTGGCGACGGCGAAATCAGATACATTGGAAAATGTGACAACCTCACGGTGACACCAGGATGGGAAAGACTTATCGTGAACTGGACTAACAACAGTGACCCCATCATCGACAAGGTCAAGGTGAAATGGACTAACGACATTGACACAGACTCAGTTCTGCTAGATCGAGGAACAACAACCTACAGCATAGATAACCTCGGCAACAGCACATACAAGATCATCGTCAGTTCCCTCGACAAAGATAGCAACGAATCGCTAGAAAACGCCATCTATAGTCGCCCATATACTAACCAACACGAGGAAGTAGTATCTTTCTCTAGAGTGGTGGCTAAGCAGTATTTCTTGGACAACAACCTGATTATGCTCTTTTCTGGTTGGCAAAATGGTTTGGAAACAGCCAATTTGAAATATACCAAAAAGGATGGCTCTGAGGGAAACTTCGAACTAAACGAGGATATAGCTTCTAAGCCAATCTATGTCTTGCCCGATGAAATAGACCCATCCAAGCCTGTCACCCTATACCGCACAGGACACATCGGAAGTTGCAAGGACTTGATAGAATTCGATCCATACGAATTGAGCAAAGAACCAACATACACCTCTGATTTCAAAGAATTTCTCAAGACCAAGTATGGCACCGACGGAAAAATCATCAATAGCACAGGCAACGTATCCGACAACTGGGCAAAGAACTTGCAGACATTGGAATTAGATGTCGACATCAACTCTCTGGAAGACCTGTTCAACATGCCAAATCTGAAGAAACTGGTAGTAGGAAAGAATACCTATCTCACAGAAGCAGGAGCCAACGACACGGCGCGTGGACAATACAAAATTTTCGACCCAACTATCAGTAACAAGGTGTTGGAGATTATGCATCAGCACACAGGACTCGTCGTAGAACGCTACAATAAACACTACCAGGAATTATCCAAAGAGTCTTTCATCAAGGACATGGGAGCAGCGCACTTGCCAACAATAGATTGCTATGATATCAGCAAAGCTAGCATTAAATGCAACATTGCCGACCAAGATGGTTACAACTCTCACCCAGAGTATCTTATAGATAGCAAGGCGAGTACCTGTTGGAAGCCTTTTTCTACCAGTTCTCAACAGACATATATTCTTACCATCGACTTGGGCAAAGAAGTAGAGGCTAGTGGTATCAAAGTAGTACAAAAGTCGTTTAGTGAGTCAGACCAAGACAATGACATCGCCCCACAAAAAATGTCGATAAAAATCGCCGACAAGAGCGGCGGACTTAACGATGCAACCTATGTAGAGGAGAATACCCTCGGAACTAGTACGGGACAAACTATCCTTCTGCCATTCTCTAATGGAAAACAAAAGGTAAGATACATCCAAGTGGGCATCCCTTCCCAATACTATTTTGGCACATTCGATGTGACACTTGCAGAAATTGGCATCTATAAATAAAAAGGAATTATGAGAAAGTTAATTATATCCATGACACTTTTGTTGGGCTGCGCTTCGGCGTTCGCCCAACAAACCGACAAGTTGCTGCAAACTCTGAAGTCAGAACTCAATTACAGTATGGAACAGCTGCAAAAGCAACCCGACCACAAGCCATACTACATGAGCATGAGAGTGGAGGACAAATACACACTCGTATTGAAAAGCAGTTTTGGCAACAAAAATGGCGAAGACGAAGTTCGCACACGTCTATTCTCACCACAAATCAGAATCGGCAGCAAACAACTTGACAACTTCAAATACACAACCCAAGGCACACAGCAATATCAGGGAATGTCTGTTACACAGCCTACCATGCTTCCCTTGGACGACAATGCAACTGATGGTATTCGTGCTGCCATTTGGAAAGAGACAAACAGCCGCTACAAGTACGCTTGTCAAGCTTTCGATGAAGCTAAGACTAAAGCTGCTACAACAGCGGCTAACGAGGACAAAGCTGCGTGTTTCTCAGATGCCCCTATTGAGAAATACTATGATGCTTCCATCGGCAACCGCTATTATCAAATAGACAAGATTGGTTGGCTCAAGAAGCTCAACGAAATATCTGCTGCTTTCAAGGCTGCTCCTGAGTTGCTGAGTGGAGAAGCAAGTCTCACCTATCAAGTATCTCGAGTCTATTTTGTCAACACAGAAGGTTCAGAGGTCGTGCAAAACCGCATTTGCGGACGAATCATGCTTTCAACACAAGCTGTAGCTGCAGACGGAATGAACTTGCCCCTCAATAAAGATTATTTAGCATACGACCTTGACAGTCTTCCATCGGTTGAGAAAATAGTAACCGATGCAAAAGACATGGTACAGAGAGTTTTAGCATTAAGAGACGCGCCTGTCGCTGACCCCTATACAGGTCCAGCTATGTTGTCTGGTGAAGCCAGCGGCGTTTTTTTCCATGAAATATTTGGACACCGTCTAGAGGGACACCGTCTTAAAGAAGGAGGTGAAACATTCAAGAAGATGGTTGATCAACTTGTACTGCCTAAAGAATTCCAAGTCTATTGCGACCCTACCCTTCGCCATTATGCAGGGACAGACCTCAATGGATATTACAAATATGACGACGAGGGCGTGAAAGCTCGCAGAGTGAACAATGTAGTAAACGGTGTATTAAAGTCCTTCCTTATGAGCCGTGTGCCACTCGATGGTTTTCCTGTGAGCAATGGACATGGCCGCACATCGGATGACAAAGACCCAGTGTCTCGTCAGTCCAACTTGATCGTCGAGACCAACAAGCCTTACACTGATGCGCAGATGAGACAGATGCTCCGTGCTGAAGCAAAGAAGCAAGGCAAGGAATATGGTTATTACTTCAAGACCGTGACTAGCGGTTATACTTATACAGGCGAGGGTGGAAGCCTCAACTCTTTCAATGTAACTCCATTGGAAGTGTATCGCATCTTTGCCGATGGTCGCCCTGACCAGTTGGTACGTGGTGTTGATTTGATAGGTACACCATTATCCATGTTCTCGCATATTGCAGCAGCAGGTAAGAACGCCAGCGTCTTCACTGGAGTTTGTGGTGCTGAGTCGGGATGGGTTCCTGTAACTGCCGTTTCTCCTACCATTTACGTCACGCAGATAGAGACACAACGCCGTGCCAAAAGCAACTATGTCCCAGCCACTCTAAAGGCACCAGGGTTTGGAGGAAAGCCATCGACCAATGAGTTTGATGGAATCAATGCTAATGACATAGACAAGAACATTCTATCTGGAATGAAAGATGAAATGAAGAGGGAAATGGATTCTCTTTCCATTGTGGGGTCTCCACGTCCTTTCTATATGTCATATTTGGCTACACGATTCAAAACTGTCAACATAAAAGCAGAACTTGGTGGCCTGACCTATTGCTACGATACGCCATGGGATATGTTGGGTAGCACTCAAGTCTTGGTAGGCAGTTTCAAGCGCAACAGCGAATTGAAACTTGGCCAATACATCAAGACAGGCATACAAGCAGGAGGTGGCTACGATGCAATCCGACGTGCCTTCTGGACTTATAGCGACTTGGCATACAAATATAATATCAATAGTTACGCTCAAAAGATGAACTACCTCAATAGTAACCCTCTTCCAACTGCTATTGAAAAAATACCTGATATGCAACGCATGGCTCCTGTAACAGAAATCCAACCAAGTTACGACTACCATATCGACTCACAGAAATTATCAAACTTAGCATGCAAGGTTTCCGAAGTTTTCAAAGACTTTAAGGATTTAACCAACACGAGCATTTCCTTTGAAGGTGCATACGCTGATACATATCGTATAACATCAGAGAATGTCAATCTCAAAGAGCCTCATAGTTACTTGATAATGAAAGCAAAGGCTAATCTTCGTTTAACAGATGGAAGCCAACAAAGAAGTGGATTCGAAATGAATTTCACCACTCCAGAAGAGTTGCCTTCAGCTGAAGTACTACAGGCAAAGGTGAGAGAATTTGCAGAGCAATTTGTTTCCATAAAAGACGTACCTATCTTGGAGGATACCTACAAAGGTCCTGTGATGTTCGAGGATATGGCTGCCGTTTATCCTTTCACAGAAAATCTGCTCACGCTCAACAAACTCTATGCACAGGTAATGCTTGCTCCTAACGACAAGGCACTTGGCAAGAAGATTGGCAAGAAAATTCTCGACCCACGCATCGACATCGTCAACTACTCTTCCAAGTCAGAATATAATGGCACAAAGTTGATGGGTGCATACAGCATCGATGCAGATGGCATCAAACCTGAGGCAGAGATGACACTTGTCGAGAAAGGAGTTTTGAAACAAATTCTGAACCGTGCTACGCCTACAGAACATGCCATGCACTCTACGGGTAGTGCTCGCTTCACCAACAATCCTAGAGCCGTATCGCTCACCACATCTGTGGGTACTCTCCATGTGAAGGCCACAGGAACCACCGATGCCGACAAGATGAAAAAGGAACTCATTAAGTTGGGTAAGAAAAAGAAGTTGGAATACGTATATAAGATAACAAGTCCTGCTGGCGCTGAATCGTTGCAACTCTATCAGATCAACGTGAAGACAGGTGAGGAGAAACCTGCGAGAATCACTCAAGCTATTCTCCCTACGCTCAGCCAGTTGGAGAAGATTGCCGCCATCTCTTCCAAAGAGAATGTCTATAATCTCTCCAAGAGCGTGAACACTTCCGTCATCTGTCCTTCTGCCATCATATTGGATGATATCGAGTTGAGTACCAACACTCCTCGCAGCGAGAAGGCTCCAGCCATCCCTTATCCTTTGCAGCGATAAGAAATCATGAAACAATAATAATAATTCTCTCTCTCGTAGGAGGACTGCCTGTGATGGGTAGTCCTCTTTTTTGTTCCCAAACCTAGAAAGTGTTATTTTCAAATAACAGTTTTCGTACAAAAGTGTTACTTTCAAATAACATTTTGTATCTTTGCAGCTGTAATCAAAAGATAATAAAATATGGAAATAGACGACTTGTACATCAATTCAGACCGCTTGATAGCCAATATCAGCATGGAACATAAGCGCTATCTCTATCATGAGATTAACTGGGAGAACCGACTGATATGTATCAAGGGGGCTCGTGGAGTAGGTAAGAGATGAAGTACATCACTATCCATTCGTCACATGGTCGATGGAACTCAAGAATATCTATGATCGCTATCCGGAAATGCAAGTAGTCTTTACAGGTTCTTCCATGTTGCAAATAGACAACACTCTGGCTGATTTATCTCGCCGTTGTGTTTTCTAAGATATGTATGGCATGTCTTTTAGGGAATATATGGAATACTATGACATCATGAACGTACCAAAAGTTTCTTGGCAGTCGATAACGTTGATACAGGATATGGTGGCAAAATTCCTTTGTGGATGTTTGGATTGCTAGAATAACTCGGAGAAAGTTACAAATGGAATGCCTCCCAAACCGTTAATTATCCATAATTATAAATACCTTTATTATAAGAGTATTTATAATTTTAGTATTTTTGCACCGAAACTTAGTATAAAGCATGTATGGAGATACCGTTTATTTATGGAAGACTCGCTGAAAAAGAGAGTTTTATAGATAGAGTGGAAGACAGAAAAGAACTGAAGAATTTTCTGCGCCATGGCATCAACGTCATCTTGGTCTCACCAAGAAGATGGGGCAAGTCATCGCTTGTGAGAACCTCCATGGAGGAATTGGCACAAGAAGAACCGAAAATAAAAGTATGCTTCATGGATGCTTCCAAGATACATACAGAAGAGGAATTCTACAATAAATTTGCCTCAGTCGTCATACAAGGCGTTTCATCCACATTGGAACAAAAACTATCAGACTTGGTAAAATTCATCAACCGATTTACCCCAAGTATAACCATCGCCTCCGACCCGATGAACAGCGTGGAAGTGAACCTCAAGGTGAATCCGATGAAGGAAAGTCCTGAAAACATCCTACAATTACCAGAAAAAATTGCCGAAGCCAAAGGTATTAAGGTGATTGTTTGCATCGACGAGTTCCAGCAACTCGCCAATCTCCCGAAATGGAAGAACCTAGAAGCCATGCTTCGTGCGGAATGGCAGCTACAACATCATACCACTTACTGTCTCTATGGCAGCAAGATGCACATGATGAAAGATATATTCAACAAGGCTAGCAGTCCTTTCTTCAAGTTCGGACAGCTGATGAACCTCAAAAGAATTGCCAAAGAGTATTGGATTCCGTACATCGTGGAAAACTTCCAAAAAACAGGCAAGTCTATATCCGAAGAACAAGCTGAATGCCTTTGCGAGAGAGTAAAATACAACTCATGGTATGTGCAGCAATATTGTTTTTTCCTGTGGTCTCATACAGAAAAGGCTGTCACCCAGAAGTTGCTTGACGATCAACTCCAATTGGTATTGGACACCAACGAAGACCTTTTTTTGACCGAAATGGATGAGTTGACCCCAACACAAATCGGTATGCTTAAAGCCATTGCCTCTTGTGAAAAGCATTTCAACGCCAAGGACGTGGTCGAGAAATACGGATTGGGACAGCCGCAAAGCATCACAAGAAACAAGAAAGTATTAGTAGAAAAGGACTTAGTTGAGAAAAGACAGAATGATTTCTCATTCGTCGACCCTGTCTTTGAGCTTTGGCTGAAAAGGGAATACAACATCCGTTAGTAGCAAGTTTTTTAACGGTTACAATTGGAAACGGCAAGTTTTCTAAAAAAAAACTTGTCGTTTTGATTTTTTTGTCGTAACTTTGCCACAAAACAAAAAAGTTATAGACATGGAATACAAAAGATTACCATACGGAATGCCAGACTACACATGGATTAGACAGCAGAACAATTACTGCGCTGACAAAACCATGTATATACCTAAGGTGGAAGAAGCAGGAAACTTTCTCTACCTCATCCGTCCACGCCGATTTGGCAAGAGCGTCTTCCTGACCATGCTACAAGCTTACTACGACATTGAAAGAAAAGATACTTTCCATGAGACCTTCAAGGATACATGGATTGCAGAACATCCTACCCCTTTACAGGGAACATACCAAGTACTCTACTTGGATTTTTCCAGAGCCGCAGCAGGCAAAGATGATTTGGAAACAAACTTCAACTCTTACTGTGAGATTGAACTAAATTGTTTTGCAGAGAAGTATGCTAAATATTATGGCGAATCATTTCTCAAGGACTATACTGCGGCTAAAGATGCCGCCGCCAAACTAAACTTAATCAAAGCTAAAGCCAAGGAGAAAAACATCTACCTCTATCTCATCATTGACGAGTATGATAACTTCACCAACAATGTACTGAGCGAGGAAGGTGAAAGAGTATATCATGCCCTGACTCACGCACAAGGATTCTACCGAGACTTCTTCAAGTTGTTCAAAGGTATGTTCCATCGTGTTCTCATGATGGGTATTAGTCCTGTGACCGTGAATGATGTGAATAGCGGTTACAACATCGGGACCAATCTTTCGATGGATCCAGTATTCAACATGATGTTAGGTTTCAGTGAAACAGAAGTTCACGAGATGATAGAATATTATCGCCAAATAGGACTCATCAAGGCTCCTACGGAACAGCTCATTGCCGACATGAAGCCATGGTACGACAATTATTGCTTTGCAAAAGAAAGTCTCGATACAGACCCGAAGATGTTTAACTCAGACATGGTAATATACTATCTTCGTCATTTCATCCGTACAGGAAAAGCACCAGAGGAAATGATTGATCCAAACACCATGACCGACTATGCCAAGATGAAGAAAATCATCTATTTGGATAAGTTGAAGGGCGACCGCCGAGGAGTCTTGAAACAGATTACTAGCCAAGGTTACATTTGGACAGAGCTGAAAGAGAGTTTCCCTGCCGAAGCTTTGGTCGATCCAGACCTTTTCCCGAGCCTTCTTTATTATTATGGTATGCTGACCATCGTGGGCAAACGAGGAAGACGTGTGAAACTCGCCATTCCAAACGAGAATGTTCGTCGCCAATACTATGGCTACATCTTGGACGAATACAACAGGGAAGCCCAGATGGATAGCAATCATTTGGCAGACGAATCGGACGATATGGCCATGGATGGCAACATCAAGCCTGTCATCGAGTATATCGCAGAGGGTTACAAGAATTGCACCAGCATCCATTCAAGCATTCAAGCCGAACGTAACATACAAGGATTCCTTGCGGCTTATCTCAGCAATTGCGGCTATTTCATGGTTATACAAGAGATGGAACTGAATGGTGGCTACTGTGACTTAACGATGATTCCAGACATCACTCGATTCCCAGAAGTGGAACATAGTTTTCTTTTGGAACTCAAATGCTTAAAAGCAAACGATTCGGATGAAGAAGGAGCAAAAGCACTCGAAGAGGCAAAAAAGCAATTGGAACAATATGCACAAGACAGCCGATTGCCTCAACTGATGTGCAACAAACCAATCCACAAGATAGCCATTGTCTTCAAAGGCAATGACTTGTGGAAAGTAGAAGAATATTAAAATATAGATGAACAATGGAGAATCCATATATCAAGCAATTCCCCGACCTGATGTCGGGCAAGAAAATCATGTATGTACACGGTTTCCTCTCCTCTGGGCAGAGCGGCACCGTGAAGATGTTGCAAGAACTCATGCCTAACGCCACGCTCGTGGCTGAGGATATTCCCGTACACCCAGAGGAAGCAGTAGAGATGTTGAAGAAGATGGTGGAGACGGAGAAGCCCGACCTCATCATCGGCACCTCAATGGGCGGCATGTACACAGAGATGCTCAAGGGCTACGACCGCATCCTCGTAAACCCAGCCTTCGAGATGGGCAACACGATGAGTAGCATGACGGGCAAGCAGGAGTTTCAGAACCCTCGCAAGGATGGTGTACAAGAGTTGATGGTGACCAAAGGTCTCATCAAGGAATACAAGGACATCACCACACAATGTTTCCAAGATATCACACCTGAGGAACAAGCCCGTGTGTATGGTCTCTTCGGCGACAACGACCCTGTGGTCCATACCTTCGACATCTTCCACGAGCATTACCCACAAGCCATCCACTTCCATGGCGAGCATCGCCTCATCGACAAAGTGGCGTTCCACTATCTCTGTCCAGTCATCCGCTGGATAGACGACAAGCAGAACGGCAAGGAACGCCCTATCGTCTATATCGACTTCGACTGCCTGCACGACAGTTACATGAAGGCAACCAGCAGTATGCACAAGGCTTACGAGATGCTCATAGAATACTACAATGTGTATATCGTAGCCTCAGCACCAACCAACGACCATGAGTATATGGCGAAGGTACAGACTTGGGTGGAAGAATACCTCTCTGCCCCAGCCTACGAACATATCATCTTCACCAACCAGAAGAATCTCTTGTATGGCGATTACTTCATCGATCCACATCCAGCAGAAGGTTTCATGGGAACCAGTATCGAGTTTGGAAGCGATGAGTTCAAGACTTTTGAGGAAATCATCACCTTCTTCGAGAGACTGGGAGGACAATAATTCACATTTTGTTTCTTGCATAGGTATTTGCATATCTATGCAAGAAGCTGTATCTATATTATATTTCATTAGCACTTCGTTACACTTATTGGCTAAAAATAGCCCTATTTTGGCAATATTTGGGCTATACCCGCTCCGTACCAACGCCGTACCCTCTCCGTACCAAGTCTTAGATTAGCCAACAAATGTTAAAGTGCAGACTTCAAAGATGGATAAATATTCAAAAAGCAACAGCAATGCAACTGAGCTATTCCAACGAGTAAGAGAACTCTTGATGCTCCCCGACTTGGAGCCGAAGACACGCAACAAGATGATGCACGATACGCTCATCCTCTGCTGCCACGAGGGAGTGAAGGATACCAAGCAAGCTTTCGGCAACCTTTTCTCACAGGTGGATTACCTCTGCAAGGCTCGTGGCATCAAGGTGGGCGATAAAATCGACATCCAAACCATGCGCCGCCATAGCAACTCACAGGAGCCCCTTTCAAGCGAAGACCTGAAATACGATGCACGAGCCTTGGCGGTTTTCATCTCCGCTGTGTTCGAGGTGGATGTGCCTCACGAGCTCAACGTGCTCATCCCTCACCACAACCGTCCTTTCCAAAAGGGACTGGAAATCAACAACCGCCGCATCCGTTGCATTGTGAAGAACTGGGACGGCGACTTCATCCGTGTGGATATAGATCAAGATGCCGACGAGGAGGAATACCTCGTGCGACTGAAAGACGAGGAGAACCATATCGACCATACTTATCTTTGGGACTTACTGAAGGAAGGGATGCAGCTCAACCTGCTCGATTGTCAGGTGAAACAGCCCATCGTCACCCCTCGTCTCATCGTAGTGGAGCCCGATTATCTGGTAGATATCAGTAGCATAGCCACTTGCTTCACCGCCTTCGGCCATCATCCCCTGCTCTATCTGCTGAACATGATGAAGCCTCGTGCCAACACGCAAGCCACCCTGCTCGGTAACTTTGCGGGAGCTGCTCTGGACGACATCATCAACAGCCACGGCAAGTATCAAGTAAACAATACGGTGAAATCGAACTTCCGGGAGAAAGCCCTGGAGTTTTGCACCTGCCCTTGGTTTGATGCCAAGAAATTCTACACCGATGCCAACCTGCAAGCATTCAATCTGCAACAAGTCGTGGACATTCTCTTTCCTCGCACCGCCTCGCAAGCACAGATGAATGCCTTCCGTGGCGAAAGTCTATACGACCGCAAGAAAGCCATCCTGGAGCCATCGTTCGTTTGCGAGGCACTGGGCATACAAGGTCGTGTAGATTTGATGACCACCGACTGCAAGCTTCTGGTGGAACAGAAATCGGGACGAAACTTGAACATCGAGACCCATCAGATGGACCCAAGCTACCATAGCTATCAGTTGGAGCCACATTATGTGCAGCTCCTGCTCTACTATGGCGTATTGCAGCACAACTTCAAATTGAGCAACGAGCGGGTGAACATCCGTTTACTCTACTCCAAATACCAGCCGCAAGACGGACTGATGGTGGTGGCGTATTATCGCAAGCTCTTCCAAGAAGCCATCGAATATCGCAACCAACTCGTTGCAGCCTCCTTCGAAATAGCCAAGGAAGGCTTCGAACATACGCTGAACGAGTTCTCTCCCGATGTACTCAACGTAGTCGGCACACAGGATTTCTTCTACAACAAATACCTGAAGCCTCAGCTCGCCGCCATCACCGATCCACTCCATGCGTTATCGCCACTGGAGGAAGCTTACTTCTGCCGCATGATGACTTTTGTATTGCGTGAACAGATGATTAGCAAGGTGGGGGCACAGGAAGGCACCAACACATCGAGCAGCGACCTTTGGACGATGCCACTTGCAGAGAAGAAAGATGCCGGCAACATCTACACCGACCTGCACATCACCAAGAAGGAACAAAGCAGCGAGGGAAGCGGTTACGACACGATCACCCTCAGCGTACCCGACCAAGGCAAGGACTTCCTGCCCAACTTCCGCATCGGCGACATGGTGTACCTCTATACCTACAAGCTGAAGGAAGAACCCGACGTGAGAAAGGCTATATTATATAAAGGTGTATTGCAAGAGATACATTCCGATGAAATCGTGGTTCACTTGACCGACGGGCAGCAGAATCCCGACATCTTCGAAATGAATCTACCATACGCCATCGAACATGGAACGAGTGACGCATCGACAGGCGGCTGCATCCGCAACCTGCACCAGTTTATCTGTGCGCCAAAAGAAAAACGAGACCTGCTGTTGGGGCAGCGTGCTCCAAAGCGAAATACCTCGCTTACATTGAGCCGCCATTACGACGATGTGCTTGATGACATCATTCTTCGTGCCAAGCAAGCCGAAGACTACTTCCTGCTCGTGGGACCTCCGGGAACAGGAAAGACGAGTCGTGCCTTGAAATTTATGGTGGAAGAAGCATTGAACGATGGGACGGGGAGTTCTATCCTCTTGATGAGCTACACCAACCGAGCCGTGGATGAAATCTGCGAGATGCTGGTGGATTCTGGAATACCTTTCCTTCGCTTAGGCAGCGAATATTCCTGCGATGAGCGATTCCGTCCATACCTGATAGAGAAGGCTATCGCAGATTGTCCGAAACTGGAAGCCATCAAACAATATATAATAGGTACGCGCGTTATCGTGGGCACCACTTCGATGATGACCTCGAAACCATTCATCTTCACCTTGAAGCACTTCAAACTCGCCATCATCGACGAGTCGAGCCAGATATTGGAGCCTAACCTCATCGGCCTGCTTTCCGCCGTGGATAAGTTTATCCTCATCGGCGACTACAAGCAGTTGCCTGCCGTGGTACAACAGAGCGAACAAGATTCGGCGATTCCAACCATCAGCGATACCCAAAAGAGTGGCAGCATCGACATGAGCATCTTGCAAGACATCTGTCTCACCAACTGCCGCAACTCCCTCTTCGAGCGACTCATCCATTGGGAAGATCATGAGAAAAGAAGCGATTTCATCGGTATTTTGCGCCGTCAGGGACGTATGCACCCAGAGATAGCCGAGTTTCCGAACACCATGTTCTACAGAAGAGAGAAGTTGGAACCAGTGCCATGTCCACACCAACTGGAGACGGAGTTATCATACACTCTCCCCTCACAGGACAGTTTAGATGACCTTCTGAAAGAACACCGCATGATATTCCTCCCTTCGAAGTTCTGCAAAGAGCCAAACGTGTCTGATAAGATAAACGCTAACGAGGCAGACATCGTGGTAGATATGTTACGTCGTATCCATCGCTTCTATGGCGAGCAATTCGACCCACAAAAGACGGTAGGTGTCATCGTGCCTTACCGCAACCAGATAGCCATGGTGCGCAAGGGTATAGAGAAACTCGGCATTCCCGAGCTGGAGAAGATAAGCATCGACACCGTTGAACGATACCAAGGCAGCCAGCGAGATGTCATCATCTATAGTTTTACCATTCAGAATATCTGGCAATTGGACTTTCTGGCAGGAAACAGTTTTGTGGAAGACGGTGCCATCATCGACCGCAAGCTCAATGTCGCCATCACCCGGGCACGCAAGCAGATGATTATCACAGGCAACCCGGAGATACTGCGCAATAATCAGATTTTTAATGAATTAATGGAGTATGTGAAGAGAAAAGGAGGATATTTTCAAAATTTCATCGAAAAAGTTTGGCAATATGGAAATAAAGTCCTATCTTTGCAACAGAAATAGAAAAACAAGAATAAACATAGAGATAATAGATAACAGGATTCCGGTGCTATACTGGCACCGGGATTCTTTATTTTTTACCCCTCTAAGAACATAACATTAATAACTACAAATTAATTTAGAAGAATTATGGCTTACATGTCACAAGAAGGCTACGACAAGCTCGTGGCAGAACTGAAACAGCTCACTACCGTAGAGCGCCCTAAGGCATCAGCCGCAATCGCTGAAGCCCGAGACAAGGGTGACTTAAGTGAGAACTCCGAGTACGATGCCGCCAAGGAGGCACAGGCTCATCTAGAAGATAAGATCAACCGCATCAAACTCACCATTGCCGAGGCCAAGATCATCGACACCAAGCAACTCAGCACCGACAGCGTGCAGATTATGTCCAAGGTGGAGATGACCAATATGGCAAACAAGGCAAAGATGACCTATACTATCGTGAGCGAAAGCGAGGCTAACTTGAAGGAAGGCAAGATTTCCATCAAGACTCCTATCGCACAAGGTTTGCTCAACAAGAAGGTGGGCGAGGTAGCTGAGATTAAGATACCACGCGGCATCATCAAGCTTCGCATCGACAAGATTTCATTCGAGTAAAAGAGAACAAAAGGAACTATCATATCGGCAACCGCCCTTATGATGGTTCCTTTTGTGATATGTAAGCCAACAAGATAATATCATAAGATCTCCAGAATGAACTTCTTGTTAAGAAGCAAAGGGAAAAGAGAAAGAAAAACTAGAGTTAATATTAACTCTTAATTATAAATTACTAATTAGAATACGACTATGGCAAGCATTTTTTCTAAGATTGCAGCAGGCGAGATACCTAGCTACAAGTGCGCTGAGAACGATAAGTTCTATGCTTTTTTGGATATTAGCCCTATCGGCAAAGGTCACACTTTAGTCATTCCTCGCAAGGAGGTAGATTACATCTTTGACATGGAAGACGAAGACTTAGCAGAGTTTGAGGTATTTGCCAAGAAGGTGGCAAAGGCCATCAAGGCAGCCTTCCCTTGCAAGAAAGTCGCCCAAGTGGTGTTGGGTCTGGAGGTTCCTCACGCCCACATTCACCTTATCCCGATGAACAGCGAGGCTGACGTCAACTTCCGCAAGGAGCACCTCAAGTTATCTGAAGAAGAATTCAAGGAAATCGCCGACAAGATTTACACGGAATTCAAGAAGTTATAAAATCAAGAAGGGCTGCG
>DKCU01000130.1:0-6550 GCA_002451555.1 Candidatus Segatella albertsiae | reverse complement strand
CGCAGCCCTTCTTGATTTTATATATATTCCTCTCCTTTCTTCATTTGCACCTCGTTCACATACTTGCGAACAAGTGCCGAGGAATCTTCCTTCTTGCAAATCAAGAGCACATTGTCTTTCTCTGCCACAATAAAGCCGTCCAGACCATTCAGCACGGCAAGTTTTCCCTTCGGAAGTTTGATGACATTGCGATGGCAATTCTCCATCATCACATCACTGTCGATGACCACATTGTCATCCTCGCTTTTCTGCATCGCCTCATAGATACTATGCCAAGTGCCAAGGTCAGCCCATCCAAAGTCACATTTCATGACCGAGACATTCTCTGATTTCTCCAAGATGGCATAATCCACGGAGATATTAGGATAAGAAGGGAAATTCTGCTTCATGTAAGCATTCTCCGTAGCTATATCAAACGTGAGATAAGACTCATCAAATCCCCTCAACACAGAAGGAAGCAGATGGGAGAAACTCTCACGCAAGTGCTTCACGTTCGACAAGAAGATACCTGTATTCCAATAGAACTCGCCACTTTCCACAAATATCTTGGCAAAATCGCGCTCTGGCTTTTCCGTGAAAGACTGCACCTTGTAGAGGTCGTCGCCCTCTGCATCACCCAACTGCACGTATCCATAACCCGGTTCAGGGCGAGTTGGCTTCACACCCAAGGAGAGGAATCTATCATTCTCTGCCACAAACGCCAAACCTTTCAAGACATTCTCCTTAAAAGCATCCTCATTGAAGACCGCTTGGTCGGAAGGGGTAGCTATCAAGCAAGCCTTTGGATTGAGCATAGATATGCGATGGTTAGCCCAAGCCACGCTTGGAGCAGTGTTACGATGGATAGGTTCAGCCATGATTCTCTCAACAGGAATCTGAGGTAATTGCTCCTTGACCAATTCCACGTATTCCTCATTTGTATTGATAAAGATATGGTCGGCAGGCACGATTTTCGCCATTCGATCGTAAGTCTGCTGTAACTGAGTGCGACCCACGCCGAAGAAGTCGATAAACTGTTTCGGATAATTGCTGCGGCTGCATGGCCAAAGTCTTCTACCCTTTCCACCTGCGAGTATCACGCAATAATTATTGTTGTCGTTTATAGTCATATTATGAACATTAATGTTAGTTTGTTGTATGGGCTAAAAAAGCCTATTTGTCTTTTCAGTTGTAAAGGTAGAAAATATCCTTGAAAGAACCAAGTTTTTTTCTTGTTTTTAATATTGGAGAGGTGAAATACAACAAATATTTAGCCTTTCGGCACATAAAATGCATTTTTTTGAAAAAAAGTTCGCAAAAAATTTGTCAGTTCAAAAATTATTAGTACCTTTGCACTCGCAATTAAGCCGAGAGCTAATCGCCCAGATGGCGGAATCGGTAGACGCGCTGGTCTCAAACACCAGTGGAGCAATCCATCCCGGTTCGATCCCGGGTCTGGGTACAAAGAGCTGCAAATCGAAAGATTTGCGGCTCTTTCTCGTTTTTAGGCATTCATGGGATTTTATATGATACAAATCCAACCTATTTATTATAAGAACAAGAGGGGTGTATCATAACTCACAACCAATGCGCCCTGAAAGGGCAAAAGCTCCAAGCCCAGGGCAACGCCCTGGGTAATGACAACACCAACAAAAGTCGCCCTGAAAGGGCAAAAGCATTGGTAATTAATTGCTTTTGCCCTTTCAGGGCGACTTTCTTTAATGACTGCTAACCCAGGGCGTTGCCCTGGGCTTGGTGCTTCTGGGCTTTCAGCCCGATCACATTAGCTATAATTTGGATTATGAAACCCTCCTTTTTATCTTACTCTATTTTACGACCATCTTCTTGCCATCTACCACATAGATTCCAGAAGCAACAGGTATATTTTGTGGCACACCTGCCTCTACCCTTACTTCCGTCACCTTCTGACCATTCATATTATAAATCGGCAAACGCTTCGCAACATCAGAGAGAACAACAATCTCTCCCTTACCACCTCGAACGAACGAACTCGAAGAAGTAGATGCAGATACAGAAGAAATGCCAGAAGGCACACCCGTGACATAAACCACCATACTAAGCGGACTCATTGGATAATAACTCAGAGAGCCAACAATCTCAAGCCTATATTTTTCTAATGTAGTTGGAAGATCCACATACTCCGTACCTGCCTGATTTAGTGTCCACAAACCAGAAATGATGGTATTACCACCTACATCAGTTGGACTGAATGCTTTAGAGATAGTCGTTGTAGCACCTGCACCAGGGACACGTATGGTTTCAAATACAGGAGCGAACCCCTCCCCAGGAGTATAGGCAAATATCGCATAAGTCAAGTTTGCCGTTCCACCATCATTCTTTATGTCATAAGAATATACTACCTTATCATCATCTACACGTGGAGCTTTCACTTGATTGCTGCCATAATATGCCTTTTCAGTCTCATATACGCCAGGAGTTGCATTTGTCCATGCCTTTACGATAGAAAAACTTGGAGCAGATGATGCAGCCACTGAGAACTTCTTACCATTCACCAAAGCTGTACCTGTTTGATTCTCCACTAACCAAAGATACATATCACCAGCTTGAGCTGACAAATCTATGGTTCTGGTAATTGTGGAATGTGCAGGTACTGTCACATATATATTCTTAGTGGCAGTTTCTGGTTGTGTATTTACAGAATTGACATAAACGTCCAAGGCACCAAGATATTCAAAATCACCCGTATTGGTGATGCTCACATTAAACTTATTGTCCATTCCACCCAATAGTTCTTCATCGGCTGTCATATCTCCCGTCAACTGCAAAGGCACCTTTGAAAGAGACGTTTCTGTGGCATTAACCACATAAGGGGACATATTGTAATAGGCACATTTTTGCCAGTTCACTCCATCTACGCTATAGATGGCATAAATCGTTGTTGTCCCAACAGGGAAAGCATAATCAAACGTAAATTCTGGTTTGTCCCAATCGGTAGCCCCATTAGCTTCCGCTCCTTTCAGAGAAAGATTCTTCTTAGGAGAGATAGGTTCATAATCGCCAGAAGCATTCTTGACACCTAAAGCAAGATAACCAGTAAAATCGGATTGACCTTGATTATTAAACCAATTAACGATTTTCAAACTAAACTTATCTGACGAATTCGTTCGGGTAGCCTTTGTCAACTCAAACAAACTCGTGTCTTCTATATAGACCATGACCACAGGATCCATTCGCACCAATGGTTCATCAGCTTTTCCATTGTCAGGAGCAATACCGATAAGCATACCGCAGCCTCGATTATAGCCATCAGATGCAGTTCCTGAGCCAATGCCGCCTTTCTCTGGATTCAAAATAGTAACATCAAAATAACCATTTTGATAACCGCCCCATCCCCAGTTGATATGATAAAGTCCATTGCCGTCCGCACCATCGCAAACAAACTCGTGTCCTCCGTCCGTAGAACTTCCAGAGTACAAGATAGGACGGCCAGCAATCAATTCATTATCCATCATTTGTGTCCATTCCGCAAGTGTATAGGTAGAACGAGCTATATCCATCATCAAGTCTGCATCATAGCCGAAATATTTAGCCAGAGGCTTAGGAGTTACATTGCCACCCGACTGTGCCCCATAACCCATTTGCACGGCTGCTCCACAATGAAACATGAGTTTGGCAACAGCATTGGCTTGCGTGTCACTATACGAGCCAGAAGAATAAACCGGCAACATATTGCCCCAATCATAAACACCTTCACTCTTGCTGATAGCAGGAACTGTCACCGTGTTACCATACCACTGGCGAGCATATTGAGGAATATCCTCCAACAACTGCTTAGGATACCTATAATATGCCATCACCTGAGCCATTGCCGTCGCTACGCAACCCGTAACGGCACGGTCTGTCCCATTATAGATAGGACACATATTATTATAAGGAGCACTTTGGTTCCAAGCGATTTCACCCAACAAAGGCTTCACCTTCGGCTGCTGATACCCCGATGCGCGCAAAGTCTTGCCTTCTGCAACAACCATTTTCACATGTTTATCCCCTTTGTCCATCGCCTCCACCATCTCCTGGTAAGCCTTCATAAAACTTACATAATTGGCAGACAAGTTTTCCGAATCAAAAGTGCCTCGGTCAGAATATCCCACGATTTCCGGCAATCTATCGTCGCCCGACACGATGGTAAATCCCTTGTTCTCTCCATTTGGAAAGACATAATAAGCGGAAGAAGAACTGGAAGACGAGCCAGCACTTGCCTTTCCTCCGAAAGACTTGGCTTGCGACACGGCAGACTCATCCATCGTGATACCCAACAAGGCTGCTTGTCGCTCCGCTATTTTCAACGCTTGCTGGAAGCTACGAGGTCCAGCCAACAAGATAGAAGGTAAGCTGACCAACAAGATAAACAGTAGTAGATGTACTTTTCTCATAAAATATCTTTTTAGATTAGTATTATTTTCAGCGACAAATATACAACAAATCCGCTTTGCTTCCAAATATTTCAGACTATATTTTATAAAAAGAGGATACATTTTGAAGAAATAGGCACATTTTTACAGAATGACACAATGATACGCCGGAAACTTCCTTAGGACTCAACATGGATAAGAATCAAGACCAAGCGAAAACGTTTGCGACACGAAATGAACTCCAATATTTGGAGAATTCAAAATTTATATCTAAATTTGCAGACAATTATAAATCGCAATTAACAAACCAACAAAAACAAACTCTTCATGAAGAAAATCTTTAGTTTTGTATGTGCCTGTCTGTTGGCTCTCAATATACAGGCAGCCGATGCAGATAAGTATGATGCTCTCTACGAGAACCTTCCATTCCAAATGGAGAAAGTGACTCGTCCGCAATTCCCTAACAACCAAGTAAACTTAAAAGACTTTGGTGCTGTAGGTGATGGCTCCACCCTTTGTACCGATGCTTTCCGCAAGGCCATAGAGACCTTGGAACAAAAAGGTGGTGGCAAGCTCATCGTCCCACAAGGTGTATGGTTTACAGGTCCTATCACTCTGAAGAGCAATATCAACCTCCATATAGAGAAAGGTGGAGTCATCCTTTTCTCTTCAGATGTTAACCTCTACCCTCTCGTGGAGACATCCTTCGAAGGATTGGACACACGCCGTTGCCAATCGCCTATCTCTGGTCGTAACTTGGAGAACGTAGCCATCACAGGACAAGGTGCCATCGATGGAAACGGTGAATATTGGCGACCTTTGAAAAAAGCCAAGGTAACCTCCGCGCAATGGAAACAAATCACTTCTCGTGGTGGAGCGTTCAAGAACCCAAACTACTGGTTCCCATCCGAGGCTGCGCTCAAGGCTGACGAGAAAGGCGCAGGTATGAACGTACCTCTCGGCATCACTACAGAGGAAGGTTGGAACGAGGTGAAGGATTACCTTCGTCCAGTCATGGTAAGCCTCATCGGATGCAAGAACGTATGGCTCAATGGCGTTATCTTCCAGAACTCTCCTGCCTGGAACCTCCATCCTTTGATGTGTGAGAATGTACTTATCGAGGATGTATTGGTACGCAACCCTTCTTTCGCTCAAAATGGCGATGGTCTGGACTTGGAGTCTTGCAAGAATGCACTCATCGTCAACTCTACTTTCGATGTAGGCGACGATGGCATCTGCATCAAGAGCGGCAAGGATGCCGATGGCAGAAAACGTGGCATCCCTTGCGAGAATGTCATCGTAGATGGCTGTACTGTTTTCAAGGGCCACGGCGGTTTCGTAGTAGGTAGCGAGATGAGCGGTGGCGTGAAGAACATCATGGTTCGCGACTGCCAATTCTTGGGCACAGACGTGGGTTTACGCTTCAAGAGTGCTCGTGGTCGTGGCGGTGTCGTAGAGAACATTTATATCAAGGATATGTCGATGTTCGACATCCAAACCGACGTCATCACCTTCGACCTTTACTATGGTGGCAAGTCTGCCGTGGAAGTATTGAACGATGGTGACCAGAAGAAGCAACAGGTGGTGGATATGAAGAAGGTGGATGAGACAACCCCTGCCTTCCGCAACATCGACATCAACCATGTCATCTGCCGTGGTGCACGCCGTGCCGCTTACTTCAACGGTCTCCCAGAGATGCCGGTGCAGAACATCAGCATCAAAGACATGGAGGTGAACAATGCCGAGCAAGGCATCGTCATCAACCGCACCGAAGGTGTAAAACTTGAGAACATCAAGGTTTCTGCCAATACTCATACCTTTGATGCCAAGAACTCCAAGAACGTTATTGTAAATGGTAAAACCTATAAGAAGATAGACGAGAAAGGCATTACTCTCGATTTCTGACAACTGCCAACAGTATTGCTGACAGATGCCGACAATATTGCTGACAGATGTCAGCAATGCTAACGACGAACGCCAAACAACATAAAGAAGAGGGTGTGTCATAAGTCATACACGAAACGCCCTGAAAGGGCAATCTGCTTCAAGCCCAGGGCAACGCCCTGGGTCTTCGGTCATTAATAGAAGTCGCCCTGAAAGGGCAAAAGCAAATTGTTATCAATGCTTTTGCCCTTTCAGGGCGACTTTCATAAATGACTCCAAGCCTAGGGCGTTGT
>DKCU01000042.1:4258-16154 GCA_002451555.1 Candidatus Segatella albertsiae | reverse complement strand
GGCCTTTCTGTTGATTATAAGGAAAAATATACTCAACAGTTGCAGGTTGTCAAGGATAATTATGCTACCTTTGCAGTGCCGTACAATGGCGAGGACAACAACGACTATGTGGACGGCAAGGGTTTCTGCTGCAATGACGGCAGTTTGGAGGCTGCGCAGGCACGAGTTATGGCAAGAGTAATGAAGAACAATTTCCAAGAGGGAGACTCATACGAGAAGATGCAGTTCTACTACCACCCAGACCACTTGGGTAGCAGTTGTTACATCACCAACCTTGACGGTGAGGTGGTGCAGCATATTGAGTATGTACCTTTCGGTGAAGTGTTCGTTGAGGAGCGCAATAACATTTGGAATACACCTTATCTTTTCAATGCGAAGGAATTCGATGAGGAGACAGGATTGTATTACTATGGAGCAAGATACTATGACCCAAGGGTTAGTTTGTGGATGGCTTGCGATTCCGAAACAGAATTATATCCTAATATTTGTGGTTATGCCTATTGTTTAAACAATCCTGTAAAATTCAAAGATCCTGATGGCAATCACGTTGAAGTTACATTGAATGAAGAAAATAAATATATTGTAACTGGAGGTGCGCTAAATAATGATAAGAATATTTATATTATGGAACATGGAAAGAAAACTGGAAAGATTCTTGGAAAGTCTTTAACAAAATACTCTTTCTTTGGTGGTGATAATAAGGTTGTTGTTGGAGCCCAAATAGATATGTCAGATAAAAGTGGGCAAATTTTCTTTGATAAAGACATCGTTGAAAGTAAAATCGATGTTATTTATTATATGGCCAATGCAACTGGAGGACAGAAATATGATTTTAAGACTTTAGGCATTAAAAATAGAGGAAATATTAGCAGAACACAGTATTCATATCGAGGAATGCCATTTACAGATGAGAATGGTAATAAATTTATAGCATCGGCACGTGACATAGGTAACTATAGTGCTGGATATATGGCTGGTATCTCTGGACAGGGATGGGAAGCTTCTCGTGCGGCATTTGACGCACTGGAATCTGTACAAATGCATAAATATTCTACAGAGGCGATGGTTTCTCAGGCCGCCGAGAAAGCAGGCTTTGATAGAGGACACAAAAAATACTGGCAACAACAGTATGAAGTTCAAAGAATACTACAAGAAGGACGAGTTCATACTTGGAATGTAATAAAAGGCTGGTTTAAATCGTTATTTGGAAAATAGCGAAAAAAACTTTATTCCTACTTAATATAAGACATGGATTTTCATCGAAAACATTCTCATAAATATTTTCGAGGAGGAAAGGTACAAAAATCTTTCCTTCTCGGATTTTGTATATTTGCATTTGTTTTATTTAGGGTAGTTTGGTATAGAACTTTTTATATTATCAATGAAGTAGAGTTCACTGTTTGGAAAACATATAAGGGATGCTATATAACACCTTATAAATATTGGGGAGTATTACCGCCAAAAGATAATTATCTTAGAATTTCCAATATAGGCACAGCTGATATTTTTATCTGCAAAGGTAAAACACTATGTGTTTTTATTGATCCACATTCAGATGGTGCGACGGAAACTATATGCAAATTAAAGTTATGCCAATACTATTCCTATAATACGGATGATAAAGAAGAACTAAAAAGAAGTAAAGATTGGGTAGAAAAATGGAAAAAATATCAGTCGATATATCCATATATAACTATTGATGCAAGAGTCATGAAAATTGAAATTAATGAGTAGCTAATATCCTTACAGAATACGGATAAACGGTTATGTTTCAGATAGGGAGCTGTGGATATAAGAATTATCGGCTCTACGACAACTGCCGGTGCCAGTGCAACATCGCGGTGAATAGTGGTGGCAACACCATTATGGATAATGCCTATACATGAGATGAGCAATGTGCTCAGCGTAGTAAATGGTGAAAGTGTAAAAATAAACTATGTCAAGCTATAACAATTATAGTCTAACACAGTTTATTTTACACACTCTTTTATCCTTTCTTATTCAGAGTATAGTTCTTTCTAACCTCTTTTTGGGGTTCATTGCAAAACGAATCTATCAGAATAATATGGTTGGCATCCCTTACCTTATAGAATATATTGTCACCACTCGAAGGATGTACAAGCATCAATATGTTGCCGTCAAGCACTTGGAAAGTACCTCTTAACTTTTCCTGCTCATTCTGCTTTTTTTTGAATGTCCGTATCAACAAGTAGGTACCATCAGCATTTAATGTGAGTGTTGTCGCAACATCAGTCGGTAATACACCACAATATGTTCCAGCAACAGAATCCAAACTGACTCTATTTTCTAAAACAGCCGAATATTCTTCTATCTTGATTGAATCAACACCTGCATTATTTTGTCCTGTGCCGCATACAATATAAGATGTAACCAATGCGACAACCAAGACTGTTATTATTATCAATTTCTTCTTCATAACCTTCATAAAAGAAAAAGTGTCCGCAATGTCAAGCGAGTGGCATCACGGACACGAATGAATAGTTGAGAGTTAATGAAAAGTTAGTATGCTGCTACATTATTGATGCACGGACAAGCCCTTGCGCTGTTGAATACGATGCGAATGCCGTTGGTCTTAATCTTGTCGAAACGAAGGATGCGCTTGTATCCGATTGTCGTTGTCTCCTCCTTTTGGTTTAGCTTCACCCAGCTATTGCCCTGCAGGTAATAAACTGTGAACTGCTTTACTCGCTGTCCCAATGGAATGTATTCCTGAAGCAAGAGACGGGAAATCTCCTTTTCTCTGCCAAGACGGAACTGAATGCTTGCACCGTTTGTTTTCCTTGATGCCCAGTAAGTGTTATATTGCCCGTCGGTAATGTTCTTGCCGATATGCTTGCCTTGGTTACTGTCCACAAACGGAGTGACACCCTTCAATACATCAACTGACATTTCTTGCTGTATCTTCTTGTGGAAGTTCACTGCATTGGCGGAATCATTCTGGTGTATCAAACCGTCCTTGTCAACAGGGAAGTTGAGCAGGAATGTGGCAGTATACATAGATGGTTTGAATTTCTATTTTGGCTTGAAACATAATGCGAAATAGAAGAAATATTATTGGCTTGACATCGTGAAGTTGTTTGAGTCATTTATGCGTCCGAACCAAGAACTGGTTGCGGTCAAATATTTCTCTGCCAAACCCGAAGACTTAGAGCAAAGTTTAAGACAGAATGCTTTCTTTCAAGCTAACAAGGAAAATTCTAAATTCAAGTTGATATTAGGCAAATACTTGAAGAAGGAAATCACATGTTTCAGATGAGGGGCGTTACTTATTTTAGGCAGTAACGAAATCCATAAGGAAACGTTACTGCCTAAATTCATATTATACCTATTGCTGCTTCTGTATCAAATGCTTCAGGTTCTCGTCATTAGCGATGCGCTTGATGTCTGTATCCTATCCTTCCTTGATAATCCAATCGCTTATCGTGCGATGACTACTATCGTAGTTGACACCTATCTTGAAGAGGCGTTTGCCATCGGCGGAATAAGGTATCATCATATTTTCGATAAATCGGATAAAATACAATTTGTCTGGCAATTATAACAATAGTATTGCCTTACACAACAGAGATATGTCATGCGGGATAAACTCCCTTGTTTCGGCGGATTAATCCCCCTGTTTTGGAGGATTAGAAGGTATATTTATAGGGTGGGGCACGGTCGTGAGCCGAATGGCTGACTATCGTGGGCTCCTCGTCTCACTACCGTCGGACGATGAACCCACGACCGTGGAATACCCCGAAAAGATAGGTTCTAATCCCTTAAAAAGCCATGGTAAATCCCTCAAAAGCCTAGGATTTATCCCTGTCTCTTTACCCTTCATCGCTTTCCGGGCGCAACTTATAGATCATCATGCCTCCCATCTTATGTGCGCTCAACCATCCTGCAGGCTTCTCGCAATAGCCATCAAGCACCTTTCTGGCATGATATTTTGTAACCCCAAAATGACCGATAAAATCCCTCACTGTGATAAAACCTTGCTCGTTGCAAGTCTTTATGACATAGGCAGATTCCTTGTCTTCTGATGCCGCAGGCCACTTTACGCTCCAAAACTGGCGACTGCAACCTTTGTAGTGGTTCAGAAAAAACTCACGGCAGAACTCCTTGGTAGGTTGGATGTCGAAGCCACAAACCTCCACCTCGTTGGCTGGTATCAATTCACCCTCGTGGTAAGTTTTCTTGTATTCCACACCTTCCTTATCCTTGTGATGAAGCACGCGCAACTTGGGACGAATGGTGAGCATATCGCCCAGGCGCACAGCTTTGCCATAGCCCAATGCTTGGAGGATAAGCGTCTCCATGGTGGTCTCCACGGATATGAATTGCGCTTGGTTGGCCATGCATCGGCCTTGTGAGTCGTGCATCATATTGTCCAGGTCGTACACTTCTTTCTGTACAAACTGAGGATGAATAATATACTTGCCGTTCTCGTCTTGCTGTGGAGAACGGTGCTCGATATAGCCTATTGGTCCTGTAGCTCTTGGCATAATGGTTATTTTGTTTTTTAGGTTGTATGCAAGCATTATCGCCGCACGATGGCAAAGGTACAAAAAATCTTTGATACCTGATGAGGAATTCGAAGATTTCTGCATTTCTGCGTTTGATGAAGTTGTCAGCTAGCTCAATTGTTACAATAGCTCCCTGGCAATCCAAGCACATGCCTCTGCATCAGCCAAGGCATTGTGGTGCAAGGTAAGGTCGTATCCACAATAGGCGGCAACAGTCTGTAGCTGATGGTTGGGTAGGAGAGAGCCCAGCTTTCTCCTGGAAGCCCGGCAAGTGCAATGAAAGTCGTAACCGGGGTATTCCATCTGGTACATCCGAAACACTGCCTTCAGGCATCCCTCGTCAAAGGGGGAGTTGTGAGCCACTAGTGGCAATCCCTCAATCTTGGGTTCAATCTCTGCCCATACCTCAGGAAACACTCTGGCGTTCATGGTGTCCTCCATGGTGAGCCCATGCACCCTTGTGTTCCAATAGGAATAATACTCAGGCTCTGGCTTGATGAGACTGTAGTAGCTATCCACAATCTCACCATCCCTTACTATCACGATGCCCACAGAGCAAACGCTCGTGCGTTGCTGGTTGGCTGTCTCAAAATCTATAGCTGCAAAATTCTTCATAAGTGCAAAGTAAGCCTCACTTGACCATCCATTTTTCTTATCTCTTGTTTTTGGCTGCACAGTTGCAATATGGGTATGCAGTCTTTCTGCGTTGAAACTGGAAAAATGATTATTTATAGAAGAAAACATGCTCAAGTCCGTATAAAACCACGACTTGCGCATGTTTTGAACAGTTTTATAATTACGATTAGATGTTTTCAAGAGCCTATTCAAATCTCATTAAACTTGCCAATTGTAAGAAATAGTCATTCGACCAAATTTCTAATTCTTTAGGATTCTTTATGAAAGGCAGTACATCTGCCTTTACTTGATTGATATCTGCAGAATCAAGCCTGTTCCTTAGATCCTCTAGAAATTCCTCCTTGTTTTTTTCACATCCATTGAACTCCTTGATGCGCTCTTGGAGATGGTTAAAGTCCAAAGGTACCTTATGTCTCACATACCATTCAAAATCATACCAGTCGCGTCCTTTCACACGATTTTTCCAAGTGCGATATACTAAGGCATGCATCTTACCTGCAAATAAGTCTGGAAGTGTGAAACAGCGTGTCATGAAGGAACGTGGCTCAAGTAACAGCTTTTGCTCCGTGGAAAACTGGAGCGGGGGATTTGTATCCACCTCTATCTTGATTTTGATGGACTTTTCTGTTTGAAAAGAGACATCATACACATCCGTGTTATCTTTCAAGAATGCCGACTCAACTTTCCCAAAGTTCCTTTTATCCTTCTTCTTTATTTCCACATGACGGCCTATGGCTGCAAATTCATCAATGATTGGTTGAAAGTACTGGATGAAGTCAAAGTTATCATTGGTTTCAAACAACGAAAAGTCCATGTCCTCGCTGAAACGTTGCAAGCCGTGGAAGATTCTTAGGCAAGTGCCACCGTAGAATGCAGCTTTGTCAAAGAATCCTCCTTGGTATAGACCGGCAAGGATGACTTGTTGGTTTACTTCGAAGGTCGCATTCCTTATCGCTTGGTCCGTTGATAGGTCATACTCGGACAGCATATTTTGGTAAATATCATTCATTGTCCAATAACTTTAAAATTGTTTGAATTGAAGTAGATTTTTTGCCAATCTTGGCGTATTCCTCAAGTATTGTTCTGTCGAAGTTTTGAAATTTCTCCATGTCTAGTCTGAGATCATCTTCGAGGAACAATCTTGCTTCTTTCTTAAAGCGCAAGTTCACCCCTGGCATATTAGCGACAAGGTCGCACAAGGCCTTTTCCGGTGTTGCCATGACATATACGACTTTTTCTTCCCTTATCTGGGTGATACCGATAGGATAAGCATCTTTGGATATGTGTAGATAGCTGAAGTTGCCAACTGGAGTTTGGAATTCCTTAGCCGCCTTGAACGTCATGGATTGCGTTGTATATACAGCCTCCGGTATGAGACCATAATATCTCAGTGCCGTTTGCATTGAGACATAGGACGGCGATAAAAGATGGTTGGCTATCAATCCCATGGAAAGCTTCAAGCCAGTCTCCTCCGGATTGACCACGAACATATTACGCTTGAGACGAGTGATTTCACCCGTCTTTTCCAGTGTTGCAATCTTCATGCTCTTGCTCCTTATGCCAGGGTATAGTGACAATATGGTTGAAGATGACACTGGAACATTACCCAGTGTAGTCAATACATTCCTCATAATGGATGCAAAGATAGTAAAAAAATCAATAGATAATCATGTTTAATATGCTTTTCTATTTAAAATTTTACTATTTTAACTAATACGAGGTAGTGTTACTGAATAAAAAGGTGCTCTGACAGGATGCTTTTGTCTGTGCAGATAAAGCAAATAGGAATGTGTTTGTAAAGTTTATTTACCATAATCACCCTTATGTGCATAAAAATAGGGAGCTCTAATATGGTAATATTTATACGCAAAAACAAGAGATTTATTGTATAAAATGGTCAAAATACTTACGAACTGCTATGAAATGTACAGTCGGAACAAGGAACCGTTTCTGCCTTCACCATCATAGTCTGCCATCAATGGCAGCTGGCAGCAAAAGTTGCTGATGTCCATTTCGCCAATGTGAGCGCTTAGCTCCAGTCGGAAGCCTCCGTTCGATGGGCATAAGTCCCAGACTCCATAGCCACAAGCATTGACAGCTGTGGTTATGGAATCCTGAAGCTGCCACAATTCCGTATAGTCTTTCAAAGTAGCATTCATTAGCTAAAATTGTTATAATTCCGAGAATTTTTCAAAAGCTTTATAAATGTTGCTATATGATTCCCCTGCCATTCCAAAACCTTTGGCTCTATCTATTGCGATTTCTTGTTTACCATCGGCAATCATTTCTAAGACCCATTTCTCCTTTGAAAGATAATTCTCATGCTTGCTAAAGTCTGGTAAGAATCGGCGTAAGACCTTGATGACATCTGCGGAAGAGGCAAAGTACTTATTCGTATTGAGGTAATGGATTAGGAACCAAAACTCGATGGATGGCATACTGTCACAAAGAATGACTTGCTCATTGCAAGCATATTTCTTTTGCATTGCTTCCAACTTCTTTCTTTCTGCGGGTTTGGCACGAGCCACATCCGCATCGAAGACACATACAGCCACACCATCATCTTCCAAGACTTTATCTATCTGTTTTTGTAAATCATTGATTGACTGTTGCGAAAAGTTACGCGGTTTACAAGTGTATCTATAGCCTTTGAGAGATTTGAGGTGCTTAAAATAGCAACGTTCTGTAAGTCCCTCTCCAATAATAGTGATACTTGGATTCTTCAGCTTTCTTTCCTTGATTTTTCTAGCCATATTCCATCCTCCCTTACATTATAACATTTGGTAAGGCTCCAAACTGACCGTTCATATAAGCACGATGAATGGAAGAAAGCTTGTTTAATCCCCTGAAGTCTATCAAGGAATAAAGAGAGCTATTTCCATCCTTCTCCTTCTCTGTAAACCATACGGAGTCTTTTCCGAAAATATCGTCAATGTCCTTCAATATAGGATCATAATGGGTGGTCACGAGAAGTTGTGAGCAATTATTTGTGCTATTGATGAACTTGGTGAGTATGAACTCCATCAAGTTTGGATGCATGGATGCCTCTATCTCATCCACGCAAAGTAACCCTTGGCGCTGAAGCAGACTGTAAATCACCGATTCCAGTTCAACCATGCGTGTAGTGCCGGCACTTTGGCAAGCTTCAGGGAGAACATAATATTCCATGCCACGATTTGTTTCTACCGTATGACCGAAGAGTGCAGCCATCTTCTTGACCTTGATGTCTGAAATGTTAAAGTCTGCCTCCTTTGCAAATTGCATAAGATATTCCTTGAATGCTTCATTGTCAGCCAGCATACTTTTGACGGATTGTGAGATAGAAGTTTCAGTACCTCGCTGCAATGGCATCATCTTAGAATCAATCCATTTGCGTAAGTTATCCACATAGGCAACCTCTACATTCACCTTTTTAAGTACTGCAAGAAGGGACATGTTACGAAGACAGCTAATTGACATCACATCGATTTCCGCTGGTGTCAATTTCACCACAGCAGGGTTGAATGTGATTTTAGAAATGCCATTGACATCACCTCTTGAGAATATCTTTGTAGGGCGATTTGATAGATAAACAGATAAGTTTTCACTGACCACCTTTTCTGGATTAACCTCAAGTTGGTACCAATATCGGAGGCCATCCACATACATTTTTACGTCAAATTCCGTATTGTGACTAAGAGCGTCTGGCTGCATGAGAAATGGCTGTACCTCTGTTCCCTCATCGTTCTTTTGTGGCAGCTCGTTCCAGAATTGACGTAAGAATTCGATAGCTTCCAGCAAGTTCGACTTACCACTCGCATTTGGTCCAAGTATTACGGCAAAGCGCAACAACTTTACCCCATCAGGCATGGTAACGACACTATTGCTAGCGTCATTATTATAAGCCTCGAAACTTAGTTCTACCTCGTCTCTAAAAGACTTGAAGTTTTTAATCTTTATCTCTTGCAACATAAGTCCACTTTTTTGGTGCAAAGATAATAAAAGATTTTAATTTCCATCAACTAAATCAGAAATATTTTGATTTTATTTGCGAAAACAGCGTATTTTGTGTCATTCTTAAAATTAAAAGCGGTAGATTACGAAGATTTACGTCCAAAATTCATGCTCACCTGTTGGTGCCATCTTACCTCCGCATTTAGGACAGGTCTGCAAGTCCCACTTTTTAATTCTGTCAGATCCACATCTCAGGCAGAGTCTGCCCACGATGGAATTGAAGCTCGGGGCGGCATCCCCGATGACACCACCTACCACAAGCGGAACGATTCTCTTGCAGTCTGGGCATGACATGTTCACAATTTGTTGTCCCATGAATCCCCGTCCCTCATATACATCGGTCTCGTACCCACATTGCTGGCATCTATATATTTTCTTTTGTGACATAGGCTATTCTACTCATTCTATTTCAATACCCAATTTGCATCTGAGTATTTACCTATCAGTTCGGCGTCCTTGATGGCATCCAGCTGGCGTACAACCTTGTTTCTCTTACTTACATCAATGGCATTGCCATCCTTGTCATGGCTATTGAACTCATAGAGCTTGGCGGAGGATGCAGTATCATCAATAGGGCCGAATCCTTCGGAAGGCACTCCATCGAGCGTGCAATTCAACAGCACACACTCCGCGTCGAGATAGTTCTTACCCTTGTTGTCTGGAAGCCGTGCGATTACGGCATAATCACTCAATCCCTTGAAAGTGCAGGCATTAAAGACATTGCCATGGTTTTCCTTGGTGTTACGAATCCACATGAAGGCTCCATAACTTGTGATTGTGCAATGATTGAAGTAAGAAGGACCTCTTCCCAGTATGGTGTCCCCTCCTCCATCTATGAGACAGTTGAGCCAATAAGCGGAACCATTTACTTGCAGGGCATCCCCATCGCCAATGACATGTATGTTTTCTGCAAAATTTCGCTCACCGTTTAGCAGGAATCCCTCTGCCTGTCCCTTGCAATCCGTCTTGAATGTTAGATTCTTGAACACCATGTCTGAGCAATTGTCGGCTGCTACAGCTGCACGACGAGAAGGAAAAGTGCCCTTCTGTTCATTGGTCTTGATGTCAACAGGGTGTGGATTGAATACCTCATTGTTGGGATAATGTACCACTACCCCATCCCTTGACTCACCCTCGATGGTGACGAATCGCTTGTTGCGGAAATATACAAGCTCCTCGTAATCGCCATTCTTGATATACACGGTTTTTCCGTCCTTCTTAGAAGAAAGAGAATCCGGTATCCAATCCATGGCGCCTTGCAAAGTGGAGAAATCCCCACTGCCATCAACTGCCACTACTATCCTTTTCGTATAAGCCTCCGGTTTGTCTGCTTTGGTTCGAAATCTCCATGCTTTCTTTCCATCCCATCCGACGATGACACCCTTCCCTATCCTAACCTCATACTCATGTCCATAGTCAAGCACATTATTATGAAGATAGATGGTCGCTTTGTTGTCATGACAGATGATGGGATAGAAGTGGAAGGCATCGGAGAATCCACCGATGATGGTCTTCTGATAACGACGCTTGTCCTCCTTGGCGGCACCCGATGGTGTACCAGGACGCGTATTGCGGTTGGTGATGTTTGCCACCTTATATATATAGGGTACTGGCGTATAGGTGGCCTTTGGATTTTTTGGCTGCCCTTCCGTTGGTCCTGCAGGTATGCTCATGTCTATGCAATCAACAACCTTCTTGGTTGTTTTGTCATAGACAGTTATTTTGCCCTTGTTTCCAGCCTCGATATTCCGATCGAATTGAATGACCAAATGAGTGTCAACGTTGATGCCATTGGAGTTTTCTTCCGGATAAAAGTGCATAGGATTCTGTGCCATGACACCCATCATGGCATAAAGAACAATACAAGTTATGATGATACGTTTCATGCTTCAATCGAGTTATATTTGATTTCAAGGTGCAATATTACGAAAAAAACAGCGAAAAACACCTTTTTTAGAAAGAAAAAACAAATTTTTTTTGGTTGCGCAAAAAGGCTGCATCCGACCTTAGTACCTTTGCAGTCGAAAATAGGAAGTATGGCTGAGTGGTCTAAAGCGGCGGTCTTGAAAACCGTTGGTCCGAAAGGATCCGTAGGTTCGAATCCTCTTGCTTCTGCTAAAAAACTCCCATGGTTCAGTTGGATTAGAGCGTCTCGCTACGAACGAGAAGGTCGCAGGTTCGAGTCCTGCTGGGAGTACAAGACAAAAGCGATTTCGGTCAATAATCAGTATACCTTGAATACAAACAGAAATCGCTTTTGGTAAAGATGTTATGAGTACAAGCCCGACAAATAAGAATCCGCTCCAGTAGCTCAGTTGGTTAGAGCACTCGGCTTATACCCAAGCGGTCGGCGGTTCAAGTCCGTCCTGGAGCACGTTCTTTATCCACATCTCAACATCATATTCAACTTGTCCTTCACCTTAACCAAGGCCTCGTTCAACTCAGAAAGTTCCCCCTTCTCATTATACTTGCCAATCAACTTGATGGTTCTCACCACCAGTAGATAGTCGTCATCTGTTAGCGGTGTGTCCGAGATGGAATAGTCAGGGTCTGAATACCTATAGTATCCATTCCCATAGGTTTCAATCGGCGCATTGTAGCCCAATTTGTCCGACCTCATGATTTGGATGTCACCTTGTACGGTTCTCTTCGAGATGCCCTTGGTGATGCCCTCCATGTCATAAAGAGCGTCCGAACAGGCATCTACCAAGTCATCGATTGTCCATCTCCTGTACCTGTTC
>DKCU01000042.1:0-4143 GCA_002451555.1 Candidatus Segatella albertsiae | reverse complement strand
TTTGAAAATTCATTAAGTTGTTGTTTGAAACTGTGCCTATGCCAGGAGCGATGCGTCATATACAGGGATGCTGGCCAAATGGCACAAAAAAGTTGGAAAGTACGCTGTGGGACTCTCCAACTTCTATTCCTGTCTATAACTGATGTCTCAATCAACCCTGTACCTAGTTATGAAGCCAAGCACCGGTCAACGTGAAGACGATGTCGCTGGAAAAATCCCATACTGCTATGTATGCTAAAACTATGAGCATGACTTATCTTGCCAAAGCGTTGTGAGCCCTGGAACCGTGATAGGGATGATATGTTCATAATTTGATTCGACATAGTTTTCATTTTTTGAATTTTCTTTCTATTTTTGCAAAGTTAGCGCAAACGAGTGCAATGAAAATTTGTTTTCAAATTGCCGAGTGCAGCTAAACTTCTACAAAGGTACACCAAATATTTGAAATACCCATGCTTTTCCTTACTTTTAACTAATTTGGCTGCAAAATTACATATAAGGTATGCAATCTTTTTGCGCAACCCAAATTATTTTTCAAGAATGCCCAGATTTCCTAGAAATCACAAGTGTCTGGGTCTGCACCGATTCTCTCGGTCTTCAGTGATGCTATCTCAAACATCTCCTTCTCTGATAGCTCGAAGTCAAACACCTCGTAGTTCTCCTTGATTCTGCAAGGAGTGACTGACTTGACCAGTGGCAACACACCTGTCTGCATCACCCATCGAATCACTACCTGTGCCACACTCTTGCCATGGTTCTTTGCTATCTCCATGAGCAGCGGATTCTCCAACACATTTCCTCGTCCAAGTGGGCTCCATGCTTCCACCAAGATGCCGTTCTTCTTGCAGAACTCCACACATTCTGGCTGAGTAAAGCCCGGATGATACTCAATCTGGTCCACCATAGGACAAATGTTGGCCTTTGCCATCACTGGTTCCGCATGATGCTGCATGAAGTTGGAAAGACCGATGCTGCGAATCAATCCCTCATCGTGAAGACGCTCCATAGCCTTCCAGGTCTCCACGTTCAAACGTGTGGCATCCTTGCCAAACTGCAATTCGTTTGCTGGCCAGTGAATCAGATATAAGTCGAGATACTCCAAGCCCAGGTCAGACAATGTTTTGTCGAATGCCCTCAAGGTCTTGTCATAACCACGTTCCGTGTTCCAAACCTTGCTGGTAACGAAAAGCTTGTCACGACTGATGCCACTCAGCTTGATACCCTCTCCCACACTCTTCTCGTTGCCATAGACGGCGGCCGTGTCGATATGGGTGTAGCCAGTAGAGATGGCACATTTGACGGCATCCACACAGGTGGCACCATCGGGAGTGAGGAACGTTCCAAAGCCAGGAGTAGGAATCATCACCCCATTGTTGAGTTTCATTTCTTTTTCCATCTTGAATATTCTTTATGTGTTACAATTGATTAAACCAACAACATGATGACAGAGATACAGGTAACAGCCGTGGTGAAGTACCGAAATTATTTCTTCTCTACGTTGCGTTCTGGAATCAAGATGGAGGCACCGATGCTTACCATCAATACCAGAAGAATGAAGACGAGCGAGCTGACCGCCCCTATCTCCACATACTCATGGATGAGCATCTTGGCACCGATGAAGACAAGCAGGACGCTAACGCCCACCTTCAGATAACGGAACTTGTCGGCTACTGCTGCCAAGAGGAAGAAAAGCGCACGCAAGCCCAGTATCGCAAAGATATTGGAGAAGAACACCACGTATGGATCGAGCGTGACGGAGAATACCGCCGGTATGCTGTCGAACGCAAAGATGATGTCGCAAAACTCTATGAATATCACGGTGAGCACCAACGGACTCAAATGGAAGTGCTTGCTCAAGAACTTTACCACAGGATGGTTCATGGCGTTGATCTCCTCCTGCTTGTTGCGGTTGAAGAACATCTTGGCTCCGCTGTACAACAGGAACGCACCGAATATCAAGAGAATCCACTCAAAGCGACTGATGAGAGCCGCACCTGCAAAGATAAAGAAGAATCGCAAGACGATGGCTCCCAGGATACCCCAGTTGAGCGCATGTTGGTATTCCTTCTTGTCGATGCCAAACGAGGCGAAAATCATCATCATCACGAAGAGGTTATCCACTGACAAGGTCTTCTCTATCAGATAACCCGAAATATAGGAGATGGTCATATAATGACGATACTGCTGCGCGCTTGCCTCGAAGTCATCGGGATTGAGCTTCAAATGGGCGGCGTAGCGGGAAGCTACCGCCTGAAGGTCCTGATAACTATGGATTCCATGTACCATGTCGCCATGAAAATACAGGAAGACGGCAAAGATGAGTGCCAGACCTATCCAAACTGCCGTCCAAGTTCCTGCTTCCTTGATGGAAACGACGTGGGCCTTGCGGTCGATGACCAGCATGTCCAATACCAATATGGCTGCGATAAAGACTACGAAGCCAACTAAAAACAATAATTCTGTTGATACCATTTTTTTATTCTCTTATTAAATTCTCTTTTTTATTATCCTTTATTTTTTTGTATGATCTTTTAATTCTACTTCTGATCATCTTCTAATCAATGAGTTACTTGGCAATCATCATTCTCGTCCATATCCATCGAGGAATCAAGCGCCAAAGGAACACGAGGATGGCATATCGCCAATCGATGACCTTCACACTCCTACCCTTCTCCATCGCCTTGACGATGCTTTCAGCCACCTCCTTGGCATCGAGTTGCAAGGGGTAGCTGCTGCCGGCTATGAGGTCGGTCTTGACAAAGCCGGGGCGGATGTCGGTGATGGAAATGTTGAGATGGCGCATCCTTGCTTGTTGGGTGAGGCATTCGAGATAATGACTCTGAAAGCGCTTGGTGGCGGAATAGGCAGGAGCTGCGCCCAAGCCCTTGGTTCCTGCGATGGAAGTGATGCAGGCGATGCGAGGCAAGAAAGAGAGGCTAGCAGTGGCATCCTTGCCATCCGAAGCGACGGAACGATCTCTTTCAGCAAACCAGTTGAAGGCGACATCCACCATTCTCACGAAGCCCAAGCCATTGGTCTCAACGGTTCTCAATTCCTTGTCCATATCCAGCGAATTGTTTTGCCATCCGATGCCTGAGCTGTGGAAATACAAGTCCATGCCACCCAGTTCGTCGATGAGTTTGAGCAGACGGTCGGGAGCATCCTTGGCTGTCACGTCTATTTGCTGATAGCACATGATTCCCTCTTGGCTTTGCCTCAAGGCTTCGAGCCTATCGACCCTTCTACCAGCAATGCCAACCTGCCAACCCCGCTCTGCCAGGAGCTTGGCCACTTCCATTCCGATGCCCGACGTGGCACCCATCACGATTGCTTTCCTTGTCATATCATTATTTTGTTATCATGAGTACTTTATATCCCTGTATTATGATTTCTTGTCCAAGAATCTATTGAAAAGAGCTTCCGAGGCTTGGGGAAGAATCTCCTTGAAGTGCTCCAGCAGCCTTTTCCTGGACTCCTCTGGAGTGCGACTCGGATGACAAGCCTCCCTGCCAAACAAATCCTCCGGGGTAGTCAAGAGCGACCATCCCCACCCATATTGCTTGCCATGCTTGTCGTGCGGATAAACAAAGTCCTCGGTCACGATGTAGCCACCCATCTGAAGACGAGTGATGAAGCCATCAAACTTGCTTCTCATCTTTGGCTCCGTAAAGCCACAAGCCTTGCGAAGGTCTCGGGTTATCATGCTGCCATTGAGCTTCAAGGTCTCGACGATGGCTTCCTCGATGCTTCCCTCGGGAGGGTAAGGGTAAGTGCTACGGCGATAGTTGCAGAAGTCAGGCCACCACTCCTTGCTGATGAACGCCGCCTTGCCTAGGAAGAATTTGCCATAGGCGCATCCACTCTCACGGATGATGTCTCCCTTCCATTCCCACAGGGGCCATTCCCAACCACCATCCGGAAGCACGACATATTGGCAATCGTCATCCACCACTTCCTCAGCCGACCATCCCAAGGATGGCACGATGCGGAGCAGTGGCAACATTCCCACCTTATCAATATATTCTGTCAGTTCTGCGGCTGAATGTAATTTCTCTTGCAGCATCATATTTTCTTATTTCAATTCTTATCTCCATCTAATAAATAGAGGAGCATAATCCTAAATTCTAAGTAGGTCCGTGGGGT
>DKCU01000149.1 GCA_002451555.1 Candidatus Segatella albertsiae | reverse complement strand
CCATTTCAAGCATATTTTTCTAAAAGATTCTTAACGATAGAATGCTCTTTCATCTAAAAATGCTATCTTTGCAACTGATAATATCTTGTTATTATCTGTAGGTTTATGCAAGAAACGAATAATATATTAGCAATATTGGACAACTATCTCCATGACAATCCCGATGAGATTGCTATGGAGATGGCGAATGACTTCAGAAGGCGGAGAATAGAGAAGAATCTGACACGTGAGCAAGTGGCAGATAAGTCGGGCGTAGCTGTAAGCAACATCACTCGTTTTGAGCAAAAGGGTTTGATTTCTCTCAAAAACCTGATAGGCATAGCCATGGCCTTGGAATATACTTCCGAAATCAAGAATGTCTTTTCGCAACCCAAGTACTCCACCATGGAGGAACTGCAACAGATCAAGCGAAATGCCAACAAGAAAAAAGCCTATAGACCATGAAACGAATAGAATCTTTAGTAGTGAAATACCATCAGCAGGTGGTGGGTACTCTGACATTGAGCATAGATGGAAAATGTTGTACTTTTGAGTATGACAAGCAATGGCTTTCCATTGGTTTTAGCATTTCGCCCTTGGAATTGCCTCTCAAGCCTGGTTTGTTTGTAGCCAAACCTACTCCTTTTCATGGCAACTTCGGTATCTTCGAGGATAGTCTCCCTGATGGCTATGGCAGATACTTGTTGCATAAGGCTTTGTTGAAAGAAGGCATCAACGATTTCGAGTTGTCCGCTTTGGATAGATTGAGTCTTGTGGGCAACGAAGGTATGGGAGCATTGGCTTATGAGCCGATGACATCTATCCAAACCAAAGAGGAATCTTTGGATTTTGATTTGTTGCAGACCAAAGCTTTGGAAGTGTTGAGGGAGCAACAAGACACAGATGCAAGTCTTCTCTTGTACAATAGTGGTAATAGTGGCGGTTGCCGTCCGAAGGCAGTGTTCAGTGATAGCGAAGGGCATTGGCTGGTGAAGTTCCGCCATACCTACGACCCAAGTGACATGGGAGTACAGGAATACCGATATAATGAGTTGGCCAGGAAATGTGGCATTCGTGTGCCTGACTTCAAACTGGTGAATGGTAAGTATTTCGCAAGTCGCCGTTTTGATATATCACCTAATGGCGAGCGCATCCATATGGCTACGGCAGGTGGGCTGCTTTCCATCTCGCTTTCCAATCCTGTGCTCGACTATCTCAATCTATTGGCTCTTACGGGCTATCTTACCCAAAGCCGGGGAGATGTAGAGGAAATGTTTCGCCGTATGGTCTTCAATTATTTGATGGACAACAAGGACGACCATTGCAAGAACTTTAGTTTTATGGTAGAGAAAGAAGATGACGACAAGTGGCATTGGCATCTTGCCCCAGCTTACGACTTGACACGATGCACGGAAGGTTATAATGGTGAGCATGCGACATCGGTGAATGGTACTGGTCATCCTACCTTGGATGATATGATAGCAGTCGGTGTGAAGAGCAAGATGGCGGAAAGCAAGTGTCGTGAAATCTATGAAGGAGTGAAATGTGTACTGAAATATAAATAAGTGTACAGATGTATAATAAGGATGCTAAATTTAGGGTAAATTCGCTTCTTTTTAAGTATAAGCCTATCTCGCCACGTAATATTATCGAATGGAATTTGTAATATGATTAAAGCGTAGTGAGATATGAAGAAAAGTAATGTTTTGCATAGAAAGACCCTGTTGTTCCTTGCCTTCTTGTTGCAAGGACTAATGGCGACTGTAGCCCATGCCGTAGGCGTGGGAGGTAGTGGTATGTACCAATGGTCGGTGGAGCTGAGAAGATACATCTCCAATGAGACCGGCAAGGCTCCTGTGGCTTATCTCTGGGTACCTGATGGATGCCAGCAGGTGAGGGCGGTGATGCTCTCCCAACAGAATATGACCGAGGAGGCTATCTATAAGAACCCTAACTTCCAAGCCCAGATGAAGAAGCTCGGGGTAGCGATGGTTTGGGTGGCTCCTGCTTTCAACAATAACTGGGACCCTGCATCGGGGGCGCAGCAAATCTTCGAGGAACTGATGAGCAATCTTGCTGACCAGAGTGGACATCCCGAGATAGCCAAGGCTCCAGTCATCCCTTTGGGACATTCGGCGCAAGCCACTTTCCCTTGGAACTTCGCGGCTTGGAATCCAGAACGTACCCTCTGCATCATCTCTTTCCATGGCGATGCGCCACGCACCAACCTCTGTGGTTATGGCGCAGCCAATGTGGAGTGGGGACGCAACCGCAACATCGACGGCATCCCAGGCTTGATGGTGGAAGGTGAGTATGAATGGTGGGAGGCTCGTGTCAATCCTGCCTTGGCTTTCCGCATGATGTACCCAGAGAGTTGCATCTCCTTCCTTTGTGATACAGGTCGAGGACACTTCGACTGTGGCGAACGCACGGCCATGTATCTTGCGAAGTTCATTCAAAAGGCGTTAGAACAGCGTTTGAACGCCAATGGAAAGGGAATGGAATACAATGCCGATGGAACCATCAAACTGAAGAAACTCAATCCGAAGGATGGCTATCTTGCCGAAAGATTCCATGCCGATATGATGGGCACGGATGGTGCGGACAAGGGGAAGGCTCCTCGGATGGCGAATGCCCTGCGTCCTCAACCTGCTCCATACGCCGAGTACAAGGGCGACAAACACGATGCCTTCTGGTATTTCGACAAGGAAATGGCTGACTTGACCGAGGCTCGCTATCGAGAGACGGCTGGCAAGAAAGTGCAGTACGTGGGATTCGAGTACCAGGGTCAGTTGATTCCTTATAGCGACAAGCTCCAGGGAGGCATGGCGATCAAGATAGAGGATGCCGATGTCGTCACAACGAAGAAGCAGAAGAAGCCGATTAGGATTCAGTTGAAAGCCGTTTATACCGATGCTTCGCACGGTGTGTTATCCAAGAACGGAGAGCAAGGCCCGCTATCAGGTCATAGCGCAAAGAAACCACACATCGAAGTTATTTGTGGACCCTTGAAGAAAATCAATGATACCACCTTTGAGGTTTATCCCTACGAGGCTGGATGGGACAATCCACGCCGAAGCTTTACTGCTTGGGTGGTTGCCGTGGCAGATGCCGATGCCCAATACAAAGGTGCAGTGCAGCCTTTACGCATTGACTTTCCAAAGAACATGATGAAGTGAAAAAGTATTGTATCACTATAGGACATAGGGCGTGCTGACTGTGCTCGACAGCTCTGCTGAGCATAGTCAGCAGCTTTGCTGAGCGTAGTCAGCAGACCTGCTGACTGTAGTGGCCAGACCGACAAGCCTATGTTCTGCAACCTTTCATCTTAGTTGTTGCGACCTGCAAACTTATAAGCTTCAACCGATGGACCTATAAGTTTCAATCATTTAAACTATATCAAGAACAATAAACAAGCACAATATAATGAAGACATTAATCCTTTCAGCGACATTGGCTCTTACGTCTATGACCTTGCCAGCCAAGCAGATGGCAAGTTTGCAACCTTTGCAGAAGTGCCAACCTTTTACAATGAGCCAAGTACATCTCCTGCCTTCTCGCTTCCAAGAGAACATGAAGCGAGACTCGGCTTGGATGATGTCGATACCTGTCAACCGGCTCTTGCATAGCTTCCGCAATACATCGGGAGCTTTCTCCAGCAAGGAGGGCGGCTATATGACCGTGAAGAAACTCGGCGGTTGGGAATCGCTCGACTGCGACCT
>DKCU01000150.1 GCA_002451555.1 Candidatus Segatella albertsiae | reverse complement strand
TATTGGTCTATTTCAACCGTACAGATCGAACAAATTCAACCATTCAGGGCGTATGGGATAAATTCAACCGTACAGGTAGGAAAACTTTAGTTAGACGAGCTGACCTCGGCAGTGATGTCGCCCTTAGTCAGTTTGAAACTCTTGCCATTTCGGATGGCCTCGGCGAGCAATGGCAATTGTGAAAGAGAGGCGAAGGCGAGTAGAAGTCCTACGGCGGAGAGGACGCTCCCATCAATCACTCCCATCGGTGGACTGAGGAATCCACCGACGAGGAGCAGGATTGAGAGAATGAGCGTGATATGAAATGTCTTCATGGCTCACACGGGTCGGGTGTCTTACATTTCGGTAGGACCGTCGGAGCTACCGCCTGGATTTTCGGTTCCGCCTGTATCTGAGCCGCTTGAGCTTCCGCCTGTGCCTGAGCCGCTTGAACTTCCGCCTGTGCCTGAACCACCAGGGGTTTCAGAGCCTGTTCCACTTGGGTCGGTGTTGCCTGAGCCACCGCTTGGGTTGTTGTCGCCGTCAGGAGAAGTAGGGAGGTTGTCGCCTTCTACATCCTTTCCTTCCTTGATGGCCTTGAGCAAGGCTGCTTGCTGGTTGCGAGAAGCCACGAGGTTGAATTCTGCGTCATGGAGGAGGTTCTTGAACTCAGCTCCTGGCTCCCAGAGCACCTTGACCTCGGTGATGTTCTGGGCGGTGAACTTCTCTGCGTTGTCGGCACCCTTGGAAGAGAGGTTGACGAAGAAGTCGCCGAGAGCGCCGAGGCGAATCTTCTTGCCTTCGAGAAGTTGTTCACGCATGCAATCGACGGCCATGTAGAGGATGGCGGAGATGTCGGCGCGGGAATACACGCAACCATGGGTGGAGATGTGCTTGGAGAACTTCTCGATGGTCATCACATCGGTGTACTGCGAGATGGCGAAGGCTTTTTGCACCTCGGTCTTCACGAGTTCGAGGTCGTTTTTCTCAGGCTCCTTGCCTTCCTTCTTGGCCTGGTTGATGCGTGATTTAGCCTGGTTGATTTCAAAGAGGTTTGCGTTCACGCTACGCTTCACGATGCTGTAGTTGATCATGATTTTTAGGGTGTTAGAGTTTGACATCGCCAAATTCCCGGATGCCTTGGCTGATGCTACCTACGGCTGAAGTTTGCCTTCACTTAAGACCGTCGTTTGCCTTAACTTATGACCTTTGCAGGTCTTAACTTATGCCGAGCACTTGTCTTAGCTTATGGCCGAATCGCCCCATAGGTGACGACGGCCTTTAGCCAAAAGCGTGCATCCTTCGTTTGACGGTGCAAAGATATGAAGAAAACGAGTCCGTCCAACTGTTTTCCCCGTAAGCGTATGTTCGTTTCCCCGAAAACGTAACAAGTGCCTATAGAAAACAAGTGCCTATAGAAGACAATTGCCTCTAGAAAACATAAATTGTCACTTTGTCACTGTAACTTTTGCATTGATTTTCACTTTTTCTTCCACCTCAACCTTGCGCGAACCTTATTAATTATTAATATAAAATTAAATAAGATAATACTAAAATAATGTTCACTTTACAGGCAGTGATTTTTTGATTTCAATGCAAAAGTTACAGTGACAAAGTGACAATTGGGTGTGTTATGCGGCAGACAAGTAGAGGCCACGGCTGCTCAGCAACTTTTTGATTTTATCAATACGCTCACGTACTGATGCCGCCATGGACTTACTTATTTTTCTGTCATCTTTGTGGTTGTAAACTTGTTGTTTGATAGAAGCTCGTATGTTTGCCTTGCCCTTCTCTTCGTCTTCTTTGTTTTCCAATTTTTCCTCGATATACCAAAGCGGAAGAAAGTGATAGATGCAATCGGCAAATTCCGACTCCTTGATGCTCTCGTTTATGAGTAAACCATTGTCAATCATGGCAAACATCACAAGTGCCCAGTTCCATTTCTGATTTTTAGCCATCTTCTTCTTGGGATGTATCATGTCGAGTATCTCATGACCGATGCAGTATTGAAGGTTGAATTGTTTTTTCCTATTCTTACGCATTTCGGCTGAAAAATGAGTAGGCAAGTCCTCCTTCAACAGGAAGTCTTCGTCTGGTTCTTTGGCTTTCAGATCCCTGTCTTCGATGCCAAGACTTGCTTTCTTGTCATCATTGATTGCTTTCTTGTCATCATCGCTTACTTCCTTTGCCCCTTTGCCCGTCTTGCAATCGTAGTTCTTCATCACATCTTGGTGTTCCTCCAAAAATCTCTCGGAACTCATCTCCTCGATTTCGCATGTGATGCGTGCCAAGAAACTTGTGTGCTCTGGATATACTTCATCGATTCGCTCTCTGAGACGTTGCGCCTTCATGTCATCGCCCTCGTCCCACTTGTCCTTGAGTGCGAGGTGGAGCACATAGAGGGAGACTAGGAATGCACCAGGGTCAACCATGTTGAACTGGAAGGCGTAGAAGTCATCGGGGTCTTCGCTGTCTATGCGTATGCAAGTCTTCGTATAGTGTATCTCTGGATAGACCGCACTCTTGAAGCGGAAGTAGAAGCGGTCGGCAAGTTCCATATAGAGCTCAGGCTTGGTCTCAGACTTGAGCTTCAGTTCCTTGAAATCTTTCTTCACCACGTCAATGTCCACATCCTTGCTACTAGTACCGATGTATTCTCCGAAGTCGGTTTTTTCGCTAATGAGATTTCTGGCTCCTCTGACCCTTCTTCCGTCTAGTGCGCTATAGCAAACGTTGCATGGGTTCAGTCCCTCGAAGTTTCTTCTGCCTCGAAGTCCACCATGAATACCAGCTCTTCCGCCTCTAATGCCACCATAAGCACCACTGCTTCCATATCCACCACCTCCGAGAGTTTCTGTTATTTCGATTCCATTTAGTCTGTTAGGATAAGTTTTCTTTGCCTTGAATCTTTTTTCTTTTTGCTCATCCACATCTATCAACACACCTTTGGGCTTGTCTATATGGAAGAAGCAAGTTCCTTTGTACAAATTTTCGGCTTTGTCTGCCACTGCGAAGATTGCTTTATGCTTTCTAGACAGCGGAATGGAAGGTTTGTAAACGGCGGTGTGTCCAGTTTTCTCTTGTATGAAGAGAATAGGCTTTGGTCCATAGGTGCCAATCACATCTGGTTTAATTCCGAGGTGTCCAAGGGATTTCCCTCTTGTGATGGCCTCAGCGAAATCCTTGTCCTGAAGTGCTTTTCTGATGACGGCAAGCTCTCTATCGTAAAGCTCGCCCAAATGAATCTTTTTTGCCATAACCGTTTAAGTTTTTGGATCTCCATCTGAGCTAAGGGGAAAGAAGCAAGTACGACCAAGTTTTGCTCTAAACCTGTTCAGAATCTGTTCGAAATCTGTGCAGATTTTGTTCAAGCCTGTTCAACTGTTCTTTTCTTGTTCTTTTCCTGTTACTCTTTTGAAGATAAGATTAAATCGCGTACTTTTGCCATATTCAAACATAAGTTAAACCCGAACGGGTACCTTTGGAGCGTCGCGACATAAATAAGCTACCATTGGTTATAGCACCGGTGCTTCGCCTGTTCCTAAAGCAATTAGGAAACATGAAGAAGCCTTTTATTCGAGTAAATCCCGAGGACTACATTCAAGTAAGTCCCGAGGACTTCAACTATTCAGACCTGCGTCTTGCCGCCATCGAGGGCAGACTGTTTGTTACACCTCGTGTCCTCTCCGACGAGCAACTCCGTGAGCAGGCCATACAAAGCATCCTGGAGTATGTCGGACGCATCAGGGACTGTGCGTCGGCGGAATACCAGGACACCATTGGTGACATCTGGAGACGGATGCTCTGCGATGACACTACTTCCCGCTTGTTCTTCTTCGAGCGCAATGTGGGGCAGAAAGGCAAGCCCAATTTCTACCGTGTCAATGCCGTGGTCTTCATCCTCCGTGAGCATGGTGTCTATCGCAAGGAGGAGTTTACAGCCACCGCCCTCCATTGCCTTCTGGAGAACTCTCCCAAGAGAACGAATGTCTATATGGGGGCCAACAAGTACTTTCCATCCTCTGAGGAGAGAAGGGCCATACTGGAGCTCTTCAAGCTGCCCCGGTGATGGTCGATGGATACCCCGATGATGGTCGATGGATACCCTGATGATGGAGTCTTGTTTTCCGCAAGAATAGACACGAGTGTCTGAAAGCGGTCGAAGACAAAGATTTTAGCTGATAAAACTCTATATGATTTTTTTCATCCGCCATTCTTTGTTTCTTTGCCATCGAAATTGCCAAGGACTTGTTGGTACTTGGCGTAAATCGAGTAGTAATCTTTAAAAAAATCACTGACATGAAACAGAACTATCTTCCCTTCATCCCTCCCAAGTTGCTCGAAGCCAAGCTCTTCGCCGAACTTCTTCCTTGCGAGCTTTCACTCTACCGCCAAGCCTTCGGAACCTTGCGAAGCTCCTCCAGGCAATGGCTTTCTCTCCAGTTGCTGCGATACCGTCACCAGGGTAAGCTTCCAGAGGAAGGAAACCGCAACGTCTTTGTCGAAGACATCTTCTACACACTGGTCGATGCTTACGACGGAATGTTGGATGAGAGGGCGGAACGAGAGCAAATCGTTTCTGAGGGCAAATTTACGAAATATTTTTGTAATGTTTAAGTCTTTTTGATATTTTCTCTCCCCTTTTTGATGAATTATCTCCATTTAAACCATTTTAACTGATTTTTAAACCTATTTTACAATGAAAAAGATACCCATTCATAAGCAGATGCTCATGGCATTATTGTCAAAGGGCATCACCGAGATAGAAATCTGTGAGGCTCTGTTATGCCTCGCACAGTTGCCAACCGACAAACAGCAAGACGTGAGACTCTCCGTTTTGGCTTATGTCAAGTTTCACATTCCACCTCTCCCCATGGACAAGGAGCAGAGGGAGGTCTATGAGCTGTTCTTGAAGGACATAGAAAAACATTCTTCTGGCAGCGGCCATGCCGTAGCAGATGATAAGTGTAATCAAGGCTGAATCTGATGGAACAAAATGACCTCGACAAGCTTCGCTCGCTTCCCATCGAGGAAGTGGCTGAGCGGCTGGGACTACCCATATCCCATCACAAGACGCTTTGTGCCTTCCACAACGATTCGCATCCCTCGCTCTCGTTCAAGCGCAACCATTACCGCTGCTTCGTCTGTGGAGCTTCGGGCGACGGCATCGACCTCGTGAGAAAGCAACTGGGCATGAACTTCTTGGATGCTTGCAAGTGGCTCGCCGACAGAAGCAACATCATCCTGACGGAGTACAAGCCTCCCGACAAGGAAAAGGATAGGGCGGAGAAGCCTTTCCCCGAGGAGTTCTTCGACTTCGTGCTCAGCCATTCGCTATTGGGACCTCAGGCTGAGGAGTTCCTCTTCAAGGAGCGCAAGTTGAGCCGTGAGGTGATTCGGGAGTTGGGCATCGGCGCCATCAACAAGAGCGGCAGGTGGTTTCTCTACTGCATGAGCCGCCACTTCACCCAGGAGCAGTTGCGTGAATATGGCATCGCTAGGGGGGAGGCTGGGAGAGAGCGATGCTTCTTCTGGACACCTTGCCTGCTCTTTCCCTATCGTGACATCGACGGACGGCTCATCGGCATCCAGTCTCGTTTCATCGGATGGTACAGACGATTCACCGACCAGGATACTCAGGCTCGACATGATGCCGTCGCCAAGCAAGCACCTCGGTTTCAGTTCTCGCAAGGCAGTCATCCTTTCATCTTCAACCTTCCTGTATTGAAGACCATGGGGGCAGACGAGGAACTTTGGATCAGCGAGGGGGTGACCGATACCCTTGCCCTCCTGTCATCGGGAAAGAAAGCCATCGCCATACCTAGTGCCACACTCTTGACGAAGGGCAACCGCCTTCTACTCGCCCAGAGTGCTTCTCGCAACTGGCACATCTATCCCGACCAGGATGCGGCTGGTGAACGACTTTACCAAGCCTTGCTCTCGACTGCCAACGAGCTTGGAGCTTCGCTTACTCGCCACCAACTGCCCGAGGGGTGCAAGGATTTCGCCGATTTCTGGAAGAACTCGCAGGCATGAAATGTTACTGCTTTGCATCTTGAATCATTCAGGTAGAAGAACTTTTATTCATTCATTTTAAAAAAAGACTATATCCCATGAATATCCATGTAAAAAGAGAAGAATGTAACGCATTGTTCGTTAAGTCTTTGCTCAGAGTCAACGACGATCGTTCTCAAATAGTAGTTTTGGAGCATGCTCCTACATTGTTGCCCTGTGGTATCTACAAGGTAGCTTTGGTGGCAGTCTCGGGTGAGCGCCACCGCCAGTTGGCTATCGTAGCGAGTGATGCGGCCACAGGGGTAGGGAGCCATCCGCATGTTATCGCTACCATCAGCAGCGGCAACTCGTTTCGCGATGCCAAGCCCAGAGTTCGCAGCCATTCCTCACGTAATCCTAAGATTGCAAGAGAGATAGATTCCCAGTACAGCAATATCATCCTAGCAGGTGAAGAGGGAACTAAAAACAAGAAGTTGGAATGCGATGAGCAGGAAAGTAACGAGCAGGAAAATAGAAAGTTGGATGACTATCAAGTCAACGTCCGACTGTTGCACGACATGGGGATTTGTTTCCGCAGCCTTGCCGTCTTCGACAAGCTCTTCGACCGTTTGGAGAAATGCGTCAAGCGAGGTGAGGACATATCGCTCTTTATCGACGATACGTGGATGAAGCATACCGACGTGCCTCATTATTGGTTGGAAGATCCCCACCATGGCTGCAAGGCAAATATTCATTCTTAAAATGAAAAGGAAATGGTAGAATTCATTCTTAAAATGAAAAGAAAATGGTAGAAAATAAAGAAATCAATCCTCCGAGCTTCTTTGACGATAGTCATGTCAAGCCGATAGAAAGTAATAATAAGCTATCAGAAGATAATATGAAGCCATCAGAAAGTAGTAGCAAATCGATGGAAACCAAGGTTAAACCGATGAGTTTCCACTACAAGGACCTGCCTCGAAGCGTTCGTCCCTTCGTGGATGCCGCCCCCAGTGACTTCAAGTTGGCAGTACTTCTCACCGTACTCTGCTGTTATTGTGCCCTAGCCACCCGATTGCGTGTCAAATACCCCTACGACATCGATCTCCACGCCTTGCTCGTACAGGTCTTGATATGCGGCGAGCCTGGAGCGGGAAAGTCGTTCACCCGTGGCATCGTCAATCGCCTGATGGGGCAGCTCAAACTTCGCGACAAGGAGATGCGAGCCAAGGAGAAGGAATATCGCAAAGCGGTGAAAAAGTTGAAGAACAAGACATTGCCCGATGAGCCACAGATAGACGTGCGCTGCATACAGACCATCACCAAGGCGATGCTCACCAAGCGTGTGGATGAAATCCAGAGCAAGTACGGTGAGACGCTCACGCTCTTCCTCTTCAGCGAGGAGGCATCCCTGTTGGCAGACTCCAACAAGCGCATCTTCGCCGACCTTCGCACCCTCGACCGACTGGCTTACGACCTGGGTGCAGAGTACTGCTCGGAGTCCATGTACGACGCTGGTGTCAACTCGGAGGTCGATATCATCTGGTGCAGTCTCTTCTGTGGTACCGAAAATTCCATCAAGGAATACATCGACAAGCGTAGCATCGAGGGCGGAAATGTCACTCGCAAGATACTGTGTCAACTGCCTGATATGTTGGGCAATAAGGCTCCTGCCTTCATGCCGATAGGAGAGCAGGACGGTGCTTGCATCGAGCAGACGGTGTCTCGCCTCTTGCACGATACATACGGTGACAATGACACCTTGCAACCCATCCACGTCGTGCACATGGAATGGCTTGATAAACAGGTAGATAAGTGGTGCAACAAGCAGCGCATCGAGGTGATACGATCGGGGTCTCGTTCCCGCAACTGCTTCTACAAGCGTTCATCGGTCAGTGCCTTCCGCCTTGCCACGATGCTTTACTACCTCTGGGGCGAGGATGAGACGAAGCAGAAGTACGTTATCCGTTTCTATCATTTCATGGCCACCTATATCCTCGAAGGGCTTTTGAACCAATGGGGCAGAGAGTTTGACGAGATGCATCAGAACGACCCAGATGACACGCCCAAGAAGAAATCTATCTATGAGCTTTGCCCTCAACGTTTTACTCGAGACCAACTTAGAGAACTTATTGTCAATCAAAAACTTAAGACTGATGTCCGCCATTTCATTAGCCGTTGGAAGAAAGCTCGTCTCATCCATGAGGTGAAGAATGCTGGAACGGAGCTCTACGAGAAGAATTATGCTTGAGGCAGACAGGAGTAATTTGTCACTTTGTCACTGTAACTTTACGCTTGAAAAGAAAAAGAATATGTAAGGTTGTACGTAAATATCGCAAAAATGAGAAAGATAACAGAAATCATCATCCATTGCTCAGCCACACAGGAAGGTAAGGATTTTACGGTACAGGACATAGACCGATGGCATCGCCAGCGTGGCTGGAATGGCATCGGCTATCATTTCGTCATTTACAGGGATGGCAGCATCCATGCAGGTCGTCAGCTTCAGCGAGTTGGCGCTCATTGTAAAGGTCATAATGCCAACAGCATCGGCGTTTGTTACATCGGAGGTTTGTCTAAAGACGGCAAGCCGAAAGATACTCGTACGGCTGCCCAGAAGAAAGCGCTTATGGAACTGGTGAGCAAGTTGCGCCAGGAGTATCCGTTGGCAACTGTCCATGGTCACAATGAGTTTGCCGCCAAGGCTTGTCCTTGCTTTGATGTTGGCACCACTTTTGAAATATAATGGACATTATGATAAATAAGGTTTGCGGTAATACTGCCCCAACTGTTCTGCATTTGAAAAAATGCTAAAAGATGAACCATCCCTTGTGCATTTGAGAGTTTTTTATTAATTTTGCCTTGTATTTGAAATACATGATGTAAAAAGAATGATTTTGAAATAATTGATGTAAAAAGAAAGAAGTATGATGAATATTGTAATTTTGGATGGTTATGCTTCCAATCCTGGTGACTTGAACTGGGACTTGCTGGAGCAACTGGGCAACGTGACCGTTTACCCACGCACTACGGATGAAGAAAAAGTTGAGCGTGCCAAGGACGCTGACATTATATTAATAAATAAGGTGCAGATGGATGCCGACACATTGGCACAGCTGCCTAAGCTGAAATACATCGGTGTTCAGGCCACGGGCTTCAATGTGGTTGACATCAAGGCTGCCAAGCAGCGTGGCATCGTTGTCACCAATATTCCTGCCTACAGCACCGACAGCGTGGCTCAGATGACTTTCGCCTTGATTCTCTCCATCACCAATCGTGTGGAACATTATACACAGGAGAACAGAAACGAACGCTGGGCTTACAATCCTGATTTTTGCTATTGGGACACTCCGCTCATGGAAATCTCTGGCAAGAACTTCGGTATCGTCGGCTTGGGCAACATCGGTATGAAGGTCGCTACCCTGGCTCGTGACTTCGGCATGGACGTATATGCTTATACGAGCAAGAATGCGAGCGACTTGCCAGAATGGATTACGAAGGTAAGCAAGGATGGTTTGCTGGCTGTGTCCGACATCTTGTCATTGCATTGCCCATTGGCAGACGACACCTATCATTTCATCAATTCCGAAAGTATCGAGAAGATGAAGGATTCTGCCATCTTGATCAATACAGGTCGTGGTCCGTTGGTTGACGAGGAAGCTGTTGCCAAGGCCTTGCATGAGATGAAGCTAGGCGCATACGGTGCCGACGTGATGACACAGGAACCGCCTTCGAAGGACAATCTTCTGTTCAAGGAACCTAATGCGTATATTACCCCTCATATCGCTTGGGCTACCCTTGAAGCTCGTACCCGACTCAACAAGCAGGTGGCTGCCAACGTGAAGGCTTTCATCGAGGGCTCCCCTATCAATGTCGTGAATCCGTAAAGGATTTTAACGCCCTGAATGGGCAATCAACTCCAAGCCTAGGGCAACGCCCTAGGTTAGCAGTTATATAAGAAAATCGCCCTGAAAGGGCAAAAGCAACTCATTGTCAATGCTTTTGCCCTTTCAGGGCGACGTTCTTTATGATGCCATAAACCCAGGGCGTTGCCCTGGGCTTTAAGCTTTTGCCCTTTCAGGGCGTTTGTTCTATCCTTGGATTACTTTTTTGTTCTATCCTTGGATTATTTTTTGCTTATCTCTGGATTACTTGCTCTCCTCTTCTGCCTGCTTGGTCTCAGGAGCGTTAGGGCCATAGTAACCATAGTAAGCCTGGTAGCGGTTGTAGCCCCAGTTAGCCTGTGCCTTCTCTGGGTCGAGCTGCTTAGCCTTGTCGAGGTGCTTTATAGACTCCTTATATACTACCTTGCGGCCGTTAGGATCCTGCAAGTTGGAAGCTTTCACATTCAAGCAAGCGCCCAAGTAAGTCATCACTACAACATTCTCTGGCTGAACCTCCAAAGCCTCGGTCAAGCACTTGATAGCCTTGTCTGCATCATTCTGTGCGATGTAGTACATACCCTTGTCTGCGAGAGCTACGAAGTTCTTAGGGTTGGCAGCGAGAGCCTCATCGAGAAGTTCCAACTGCTCCTTGTTCATCTTCAATGAAGAGTACATGCCATTGAGGTTGTCGAGGATTACATCGTTTTTCTTGTCCTGAGCGAAAAGTTCTTTCAACTTGTTGACATAACTCAAAGAGTCCTCATGGGTCTTCAAACCATCCTTCATGGCATAGAGCTTGAGGTTGAGGGCATCCTTAGCCTGTGCAGAATCCTTCAGGGCGATGTCGCAGTACTTGTCGCAACGTGCTATGTCCTTAGCCTGGTAAGCATAGCGAGCTGCGAAGAGAGCTACCTGACCGATGTATTCCTTCTCGGAATCCTTCTGCTTCTGGTCGATGGTACCGAACAAAGGAGTGTTGTCAGTGTCAAGGAATGTACCCCAGTACTTCAAAACATCCTCTGGCTTGTTGTTCTGTGCTGCAGATTGACCTGCGTTAACGAGCTGGATGCGAGCACCCCAAACACGTGCTGCGTTAGCACCAAACTTAGGAGCTACCTTGCCCTTGGCGTTAGGGAGCTGGTCGTACTTGTAGCACTCCTGTGCTGCGAGAAGAGCGTTGTATGCGCCCTCGTTCATGGCAACCTCATCCACAGGGTCGTTCTTCTTCATCAACTGGTTGGTCTGCTGGATAGCCTGCTGGTCGTTGAACTGCTTCATGGCGAGATCCACCAAGTAGTTGTAAGCCTTAGCTTTCTCAGCGTCGTTAGCCAAAGAACCGAGGTTCTGGTCAAGCATTACCTTGGCATCGGCATAAGTCTTAGCCTTCATAATGGACTTGAGTGCATCGCTGTCGCCAGCGAAAGCAGATGTGGCACCTAGTACCATCATCGCTGCAATCATTAACTTTTTCATGTTGTTTGTTTATTTAATCAGTTTATATTTCCTATTTACTTTACGAATAAATTATATGAGGAGGGCGAGAATTGACTCGCCCCACTCTATTTTATGGTTTATTCTTCTGACTCTTAGGAGGATTTATTCTTCCGACTCTGGACCGTTGTCTGCCTCAGAAGCATTGTCTGTCTCAGGAGCGTTTCCTGCATCTTCGGCATTCTCCTTGCCTTCGACCGTATCTTCAGTTTCGACAGCGGAATCCTCGCCTTCGAGTGTCACAGGCTTGGTGTCCTCTTCGATTTCCTCGCTCTTCTTTGCCCAAGCAGCACGGCTCTCCTCTTCTACTGAAGCCTCAAGCTCAGAACTCATCACCTTGCATACGCTGGCGATGACATCATTCTTCTTGGTCAAGTTGATGAGGCGCACGCCCTGTGTGGCACGACCCATCACACGGCAATCTGCTACTGCCAGGCGAATCACGATACCACTCTGGTTGATGATCATGAGGTCGTTGTCATCGGTCACGTTCTTGATGGCCACCAATCGACCTGTCTTGTCGGTGATGTTGAGGGTCTTGACACCCTTCGTGCCACGGCTGGTGATACGATAGTCGATGACCTCGGAACGCTTGCCGTAGCCCTTCTCGCTAACGACCATCACGTTCTCCTTCTCGGCATCGTTGACCACAATCATGCCGATGACTGCATCGTCACCATCGTCCAGTCGCATACCACGTACACCCGTAGAGGTACGTCCCATGGTGCGCACGTCGTTCTCGTTGAAGCGAACGGCACGACCGTTGCGGTTGGCGAGAATCAACTCGTTGTGACCATTGGTCAAGCGAACATCTACCACCTCGTCGCCTTCCACGATATTGATGGCGTTGACACCATTGGCACGAGGACGAGAGTATGCCTCCAGGCAAGTCTTCTTCACGGTACCGTTCTTGGTAGCGAATACTACGTAGTGAGAGTTGATGAACTCAGCGTCGTTCAAGCCCTTCAAGCGGAGGAATGCGTTCACCTGGTCGTCGCTCTCGATGTTGAGCAAGTTCTGGATGGCACGTCCCTTCGAGTTGCGGTCGCCCTCTGGTATCTCGTAGCACTTGAGCCAGTAGCAGCGTCCCTTCTTGGTGAAGAACAGCATGGTCTGGTGCATGGTAGCTGGATAGATGTACTCGGTGAAGTCCTTGTCGCGAGTACGTGCACCCTTGGCACCTACTCCACCGCGAGCCTGCTCACGGAACTCAGACAATGGGGTGCGCTTGATGTAGCCCAAGTGGCTCACTGTGATAACCACAGGGTCGTTAGGATAGAAGTCCTCTGGGTTGAACTCATGGTCGTCTGGCTTGATCATCGTGCGACGCTCGTCACCATATTTCTCCTTCACCTCGTTGAGCTCGTCCTTCATCACCTTCTTGCAAAGCTCTGGGTCGTTCAATATTTGATTCAAGTAGTCGATGGTCTTCATCAACTCGTCAAACTCGTTGTGCAACTGCTCCAGGCGGAGTCCAGTCAACTGGCTGAGTCGCATATCCACGATGGCCTTGCTCTGTATCTCATCGAGCTCGAAACGCTTCTCCAAGTTGCGCTGAGCATCTGATGGAGTCTTGCTGGCGCGGATGATGTGTACCACCTCGTCGATGTTGTCGCAGGCGATAATCAGACCTTCCAAGATATGGGCGCGCTCCTGTGCCTTCTTCAAGTCAAACTGTGTGCGGCGGATGGTCACGTCATGACGGTGCTCCACGAAGTACTTCACGCATTCCTTCAGGGAGAGAAGACGTGGACGGCCATTGACCAATGCGATGCAATTGACTGAGAATGAGCTTTGAAGAGCAGTCATCTTAAAGAGCTTGTTCAAGAGCACGTTGGCATTGGCGTCACGCTTTACATCTACCACGATGCGCATACCCTGGCGGCCAGACTCATCGTTGACATTGGCGATGCCTTCCACCTTACCTTCCTTGGCAAGGTCGGCGATGGCCATGACGAGCTGTTCCTTGTTGACACCATAAGGAATCTCGGTGATGACAATCTTGTCGTGAGCGTCACCGCTCTCGATTTCAGCGGTAGCACGAACGACGATGCGTCCACGTCCCGTCTCGTAAGCATCTTTCACACCCTGGATGCCATAGATGGTGGCACCTGTAGGGAAGTCAGGAGCAGGGATAAACTTCATCAAGCCATCTGTGTCGATGTCAGGATTGTCGATATAGGCGCAGCAACCATCGATGACCTCACGCAGGTTGTGGGTAGGGATGTTGGTCGCCATACCCACGGCGATACCGTTACCACCGTTCACCAAGAGGTTAGGAATCTTGGTAGGCATCACGGAAGGTTCCTGGAGGGTGTCGTCGAAGTTGTTCATCATATCGACGGTATCCTTGTCGAGGTCGTCCATGATGTGCTCGCCCATCTTGGAGAGACGGCACTCGGTGTAACGCATGGCGGCAGGAGAGTCGCCATCGACAGAGCCGAAGTTACCCTGTCCGTCTATCAAGGTGTATCGCATGTTCCATTCCTGTCCCATGCGCACGAGGGCGCCATATACAGAGGAGTCGCCATGAGGGTGGTACTTACCAAGCACCTCACCTACGACGCGGGCACATTTCTTGTAAGGTTTGTCACTGGTGTTTCCAATACCGAGCATACCGTAGAGGATACGGCGGTGTACAGGCTTGAAACCATCACGTACATCAGGGAGCGCACGAGCCACGATCACCGACATGGAATAGTCGATGTAGGATGACTTCATCTCCTCCTCGATGTTGATCTTCATGATTCTATCATGATCTAGAGTCTGATTTTCGTCCATTTATATGTTTATGTTATTAATTATGTTTCTATTCTTTTTACCCTCTCGATTTTTCTATAAAATCGCATTTAAGGGCATTTTAAGGCGTTTCTTGGCGTTTTGCGCCATTTGAAGCCCTGCAAAATCTGCACAAAGATACAAACATTTTTCCTAACAAAATGCTTTCTGGCTCAAAAAAAGCCTTAATTTAGCGTTTTTTGTGTTTTGATAGCCAGTTAGCTGTGTACTTCTATGGAGAACTTGCCTCTTTACTGCTGTGTTTGCAGCTTTATTCTTTGCCTTCTTGACTTTTTGCCGCATACTCTGATGGTGACAAACCGAAGTGCCGTTTGAAGCAGGTCGAGAAATACGACTGGTTGTTGAATCCCACCTGATATGCGATTTGAGTCACGTTGACATCTGTCTGCGACAAGATTCGGGCAGCTTGCTCCAGTCGGATGTTCCTCAGGAACTCGCTGGTCGGAATGCCCGTCAGTTCCTTCATCTTGCGATGCAGCTGGGCACGGCTGATGCCCACTTCCTGCGCGAGCTCTTCGACACCGAAGTCGCAGTCAGACAAGTTCTTGTTGATGGCCTTCATCACTCTGTCCATCAGCACCTCGTCGTTGCCCTTCATCTGCACGTTTTCGATTTTCTCGGTAGGCTGTTGCATACCAGAGAATTTCCCCTTGAGTCGTCTCACGTTGTTCAGGAGGTTTTTGATGAGCAAGTGCAGTTCTTCCACGTCGAAAGGTTTGGAAAGGAATGCGTCAGCCCCTTTCTCCAGTCCCATTAGTCGATTGCCCACATCGCTTTTGGAGGTAAGCATGATGACAGGGATGTGGTTGGTCCTGTTGTTGCTCTTGATGAGTCGAAGGAGCGTGAATCCGTCCATCTCTGGCATCATCACGTCCGATATGACGAGGTCGAAGTTTTCTGTAGGCAGCAACCTGTGCGCCTCTTCTCCGTTTTGGCAATGCGTGAAGTTGTAGTAGCTCCTCAGCTCCGACTCGATGTATTGTCCTATCTCGGGGTCGTCATCTACCACCATCACGCGTGGCTTCGAGGTGCTGCTGGTAGCCGTCGCACTGCTGCTCTCGGTCTCGATTTCGCTTGGCAATAGATGCGAGTTGCCTAGCGGGAGGATTATTTTGAAAAGACTTCCCTTGCGGTCCGTCCTGTTTTGGGCACTGATATTGCCATGGTGCATCTCCACGATCATCTTGCAGAGATTCAGCCCGATGCCCGTTCCGTTCTCGTTCTTGTCCGCCGTCTTGTCCGACTGATAGAATCGGTCGAAGATTTTGGTTACGTCCAGTCCGTCCAGTCCGATGCCCGTGTCCTCGACGATGATGCTTGCAAAGGCTTGGTTGGTCTTGCTGTCCTTGTATTCGTCCAGGATAATCTCGATGTTGCCGTTCACGCCTGTAAACTTGAACGAGTTTGACACCAGGTTGTTGATTACCTTGTCGAAGTTCTGTCGGTCTATCCATGCGTACAAGCTCTTCCGGGCACAGGACAAGTGCAATTTGATGTTCCTGGTCTCCGCCTGGTATTCGAAGAGTTTCATGCACTCTTGTATGTATGTCACCAGGTTGGTGCGCTGGCAATGGATGTGTAATTGCTGGCAGTCCAACTTCCTCAGGTCAAGGATTTGGTTGACGAGATTCAAGATTCTGTTGGCGTTCCTTTCTATCACGTTCAATTGGTTCTTGGCATCCTTGTCCAGGTCATCCCTTTTCTGCAACTTGTTGAGCGGGCTCATGATCAGTGTCAACGGCGAACGGATGTCGTGCGTCGCATTGAAGAGCACCTTGGTCTTGTCGTTCTCCATCTTCTGTATCTTGTGGTACTGGTATCTCTTATATACATACCACGACAGTGCGGTGACGATGAGCAAGTAGAGCAGGTATGCCCAGGTGGTGTGGTACCAAGGTGGAGTCACGTGTATCCACATAACTTTGGTTGGCGAAGCCACTCCGTTCCTGATGGCTTTTATCTCAAGCTTGTAGTCGCCCGCCGAGAGGCGATTGAAGGAGATGACGTTCTTCCCCACCCCCGTGGCATACCATTGCTTGCCGCCATTGATGCGATACAGGTAGTTGGTATTGGAAGCGTTGGCATAGTTGAACGTGGTCACTTCCAGCGAGAAGGCGTTGTCTTGGTAGCTCACGGTGACATCGGAGGCTTCCGTCACCTTTTGCTTGATGATGGGATTGCCGTTCGACAGACTGCCCATCTGCACCGGTTTCCCCTCCACGAAGATATTGCAGAGGTGTATCGTGCCGCCTTTCCACCTTTCTTGCACCAAGCGTTCGGGATGGAATATGGTGACACCGTCGTTGATGCCGAAGAGGATGCTACCATCCTTTCGCTGAAGTCTGATTTCTGGCTCGTATTCACGAGTGCCCAGTCCTGGAGCGTGCAGATAGTTGGTCAGGGATTTCTTGCTCTTTTGGTAGTGCCACAAACCGTATGACGAGGAGCACCAAAGGTCACCGTTCCTCAGGGGCAGTATCGCCATGACCATCTTGCCACTCAGAGCCTGTGCGTCCGGAAACGGCGTGATGCTGCCCGAGGCATAATGGTACAGGTAGAGTCCGTTGTCGCCACCGAGGGCGATGTCGCCGTTGGGGAGCTCTGCCAAGGATACGCATACGAGGGAATAAGCCAGGGAACCCTTGGGATGTTTCCTGAAATGCCGGGTCTTCGGGTTGAAGCAACTCACGCCCGAGGCTGTTCCTATCCATAGCAAGCCCCGATGGTCGAATTGCATGGTGTTGATCCAGTTGTTGCACAAGGCGTTCTCGGGGTCGTTGGTCATCTGGTAGTTGACGACGGCTTTCGTCCTCTTGTCGAAGGAGATGAAGCCATGCCCGCCCGTCGAGGCGTATATCTTTCCGTCTGGTCCATCGACGATGTTCTTGACATATTCGCCGTCCAGCGTAGCTTGCAGTTGACTGGCACCTGTCTTGGGATTGTAGGTGTATAGTCCGCAATCCGTTCCCACCCAGTAGTTGCCTTGTCTGTCTCTAGCGATACAGGATGGATTCTTGGGTGCGTTTGGGTGGGCTACGATGCGCCCGATGTTGTCGAAGCCAAAGATGCCCACGTTCTGCATCACGCACCATAGGATGCCGTTGTCGCCAGGGCATACGGACGATACGGAGGCTCCCATGGAATAGTTTTGGGTAGATAGTCTCCAAGTTTGGAAGGAAGCCTTTCGGCTCGGTATCATCAACAAGCCTTTTCGGTTGCAACCCACCCAGATGTTGTCCTCCTTATCTATATATAGGGCGTAGATGTTGGCGGTTGACAAGTCGAAGTCTGCCGTTGGATTGGGTACTCTGTGCATCTGCATGGTTCCCCGTGGTATGACAAAGAGTCCTTGTCCATACGAGCCCACATATACATTCCCTTGTTTGTCCCTTACGGCGATTCTAAAGTTGGACGGTTTTTCTGCGAGATGGCTCATGTCGATGGCATCGGAGCGGAGTTGTCCGTTCTGATAGACGAGCAGTTCTCTCATGCCCACTAGGAGGAAGCCCTTCCCGAAAGGTAGAAAAGCAGTTGGCAAACCGCAATGTGTATCGACCAGCTTCTCCTTCTTGGTCTTGTGGTCGAAGAAGCTGATGCGATCGTTCAGTCCGCTCTTCCATAAGTTGCCTTGTGGGTCGCGATAGAGTCTGCTCCAGAATTGGTTCTTGCTTGGGTATATCTTGTTGCATGAGTTCAGAACTTGCTTTTGTGGATTCCATCTGTAGAGTCCATGTCCTGCCGTTCCCACGGAGAATTGGTTCTTGCCCGTGAAAATATAGGAGGCGATATGAGGATTTTCTCCATCGTCTGTCGGAATGTTGACGAACTGGTCGTGCTCCCTGTCATAGCGCATCAATCCCTTGGACGTTCCCACCCAGAAGGTGCCGTCGGAGCTGCTGAACATACAGGTGATGAAATTGGACTTGATGCTTCCCTTGCCATGGTGCTGATAGACGTACTCCGTGAAGCGGTAGCCGTCAAAGCGATTCAGTCCGCAGTCTGTTCCTACCCATAGATAGCCGTCCGCATCTTGGGAGATGCAGGTGATTCGGCTGCTGAGCAAATTTTCCGAAGTATAGAAGTAACTGGTCTGCGCTTGGGCTACCTGGAAGCTACTCAAGGTGAGAATGAGACATGAGCAAATGAATTGCCACATGGTTCTTTTGATTTGTTGTATCTGATTCATGTCGGTTAGGTTAATGATACATTTTTGATAACGCTTGCAAAGATAGCTTTTTATTTCCAATGGCGTTAAGAATCATGTATCATACGTGTTTGTTTATGTCTCAAAACGTATTTTTATGTGTCCTTCGTGTGATAGAAGTGTCGCCATCTTGTAACAATCGGCATTTGATGATGTCGCATCGTCGTTCGTTGCGGAATACAACGGAAAATTAGTTTCGAGATAATTTTGAACCTATCTTTATTTGGAATATCTTTGCAACAGTTAATCTGCACTTAGCCATGTGAAAGTAAACTTCCATTGCGGTCGTTTGCATTTAAATCTAGAATAACTTATATGACGAGCAACTAGAATAACTTATATAAACTTTATAATATAAATGTATAATAAATAATGTATAATATATAATGTATCAGAAAGATGAGAAGAACTTTTCTATTACTAGTGTCGCTTGTTGCGATAGCAACGGCACACGCCAAAGCCACCTTCAGTCTTAGTGGCAACACATTGACCATCACTACCGAGAGTGCGGGCGAACTTAACGCCCACAACTGGACCAGTCAGGAGAAGACTGCCACAATCTTGGTATTGGGGGGGCATTACAATTGGAATGAACTTGGCAACAAAATCACCAATGTGTTCGGGCAGAAGTGCATCATCTACGACCTAAGCAAGGCTGTCATCGATGACTATGCCTCTATTTCCAGTGGCAACTATCGTATCGCCAACATGGCCAAGATGCAAACGCTCATTCTTCCTGAAGCCTACGACTACGTGCCAGCCAACATCTGCAAGAACCAATCGGGACCTTTGCAGAAGGTCGTGCTGCCAAGTCATTGCAAGAAGATAGGTGCCAATGCCTTTGAGGGTTGTAGTAGCCTGCAGACCATCTCTTTCCCGAATTCTATCACCGAGATTGGCGCAGCCGCCTTCAAGAATGCCAAGCTGACTTCCATACGTCTTCCCGACAATTTGGCAAAAATCGAAGCCGAGACCTTCAGAGGTTGCCAATGGCTGAACTCCGTGGTCATCCCCGAAAACGTCAAGAGCATCGGTGCCAACGCATTCCAAACTTGCAACCGCCTTCGTGATGTCTATTGTCTGAGCAAGGAAGCTCCTACATGGGAAGCTCAAGATGTATTTGATAAGACAACTCTGTGTAATTCCAAGACGGGTGCGGAACAATACCACGGGGTCTATGACAAGACAACGAATGTCATCCAAAGAAGAGGCTACTGGCAGGGCAACATGGACAATGTAACTCATATCGGTTGTGCCGTGCTTCATATTCCCAACGATTTGACAGCCGAGCAGTTGGCTCTTTATGCCGATGATACCAAGATCAATTTGCAGACGGGTTCGTATGCTTTCATCAGTGAATATGGAGACTGCCGTTGGCCGAGCTGGAGTCAGTTGGAGGAAGGCTACAAAAACGAGCAGTCTTGGCGTAAGTTTGCCGTAGTGAGCTTTTTCACACCTTCCAAGGATGAGAAAGTGGTTCCTAATCTCTACGATGACACATGGTACACCATCGTGCTGCCATTCTCTATGACCAAGGACGAGGTGGAACGTACTTTCGGAGCAGGTACCGAACTATGTAAGTTTGTGGGAATACGTAGTGCCTTGACAAAAACATCCTCCGAGTTTACACTCGACTTCTCACTCAATACCAATCAACCAACGGTGTTTGAAGGAACCGTGGTGAAAGCCAACGACCCGATGGCAACCATTCTGGAGGCTAACGTGCCTTATATGATTCGCCCATTGACGTCGCCCGACGAGACAGGCAAGGTAACCTTCCGCTTCGTGGGCATCAAGGGTATGGATGTAGAGGGTGATGACAAGCTTTTGGCGGAAGGTGTGCTTGGCACCAAGGATGGCAAAGAAGATTATCTCGCTGGTTATCGTTTTGTCGGTACTTACAATACGAATGTGGATAAGCGTGTGATACCTTATGGCTATTATTTCCTGAGCCGCGTGAAGAAGGGCGAGAAAGAGAAGGCTTATTATCTGGAAACCAGCACCAACCCTAACAGAACCACTGGTCTGTGGAAGGCGAATACATGCTGCATCGTTCCTCCTGCCTCTGCTACTTTGTTGGCAAAAAACATGTTCTCTATCATGGGACCCGACAATGAGTATTCTACAGAGGGGGAAACTACTGACATTTCTTCAACTTTTGCAGCCTCTTCTTCTAGCTTAACTCAAAACACTAAATATAATAAGGTATATAATTTGAATGGGCAGTTGGTTTCGCAAGATGGCGACTTACACAAACTCCCTCAAGGCATATACATCGTCAATGGCAGAAAATATATAGTAAGATGAAAAAGCAATATATATCACCCATGTGTTATTCCCTGTCATTAGATGGCAATGCCATCTTGGCAGGCTCGGGAACCTCCACCAATGTAAATTATGATTATGGTGAAAACCTTGGGGCGTCAGGAGAGGTCAAGGAGGATAATGGTACGAGAGATTCAGAGGCAAAACAATTCAACTCCTGGTCTTGTTGGGAGGATTGAACATTGTCATGGCAAAAAACTTGGCATAAGTTTTGATATGTGCAAAAATATTAGTATTTTTGCAACAGAAAAACTTATAGTACAAGAAATATGACAGAAAAGAACAAAATAGGTAGATTCACCATCGTGAATGGCTTCTCTATCCCTGACGAGGATGAGGATGAAGAGTTCTTCATGAACGGCAAGGGGGATGATGCTTCTTCACCTTTCTCTTCTTCGCCATTCTCTTCTTCGCAGAAAAAATCGAGTGCAACCATCAATGGGAAAGGCCCCGTCAGCAAGACGCCTATCCTGGATCACTTCAGCACCGACTTGACACAGGCTGCCAAGGAGGGTAAACTCGACCCTGTGGTGGGACGTGACAAGGAAATACAGCGTGTGCTGGAAATCATCGGCAGAAGAAAGAAAAACAACCCGATTCTCATTGGAGAGCCTGGCGTAGGAAAAAGCGCCATCGTTGAGGGATTGGCGCAACTCATTGTCAAACAGCAGACTTCGCCAGCCTTGTTCAACAAGCGTGTGGTCAGCCTAGACATGACAGCCATGGTCGCTGGCACGAAGTACCGCGGACAGTTTGAGGAACGCATCAAGGGCCTCATCACCGAACTGGAGGAGCACCCTGACATCATCATCTTCATCGACGAGATTCACACCATCATCGGGGCTGGAGGCGGAAGCGGTGCCATGGATGCTGCCAATATCCTCAAGCCGGCCTTGGCTAGGGGCACCATACAGTGCATCGGTGCCACCACGCTCAAGGAATATCGCAACAGCATCGAGAAAGACGGCGCCTTGGAACGCCGTTTCCAAAAGGTCATCGTGGAACCTACCACCGTGGAGCAAACTTTGCAGATTCTCCATAACATCAAGGATAGATACGAGGAGCATCATGGCGTGAGCTACAGTGATGAGGCTCTGACGGCATGTGTCAAATTGACAGAAAGATATGTCACAGACCGTTTCTTCCCTGACAAGGCGATTGATGTGCTCGACGAAGTGGGCTCTCGCCTTCGCCTGACCAACACGAAGACTCCGCAAGACATCCTCGACTTGCAAGACTTGATAGAGGTGACGGCTCAAAAGAAGAAGGATGCAGTGAGAAATCAAAATTTCGAACTGGCTGCCACCTACCGTGACAAGGGTGTCTATCTCGAAAAGAAGTTGGAGGATATGCGTGTTTCTTGGCAAAAGGGCGAGAACGAGGAGCGCATCCCTGTGACAGAGTCTCATATCGCCGACGTGGTAAGTCAGATGACTGGGGTTCCTGTGCAGAGAATGGCTGAGGCTGAGAGCACTCGACTCAAGAACATGGCTGACACGCTCAAGAAGGATGTCATCGCCCAGGACAAAGCCATCGAGAAGATGGTCAAGGCCATCCAGCGAAACCGTGTGGGGCTGCGTGACCCTAACCACCCTATCGGCGCCTTCATGTTCCTCGGTCCTACAGGTGTAGGAAAAACCTATCTGGCAAAAAAGCTGGCTGAGGAGATGTTTGGTACAAGCGAGGCTTTGATTCGTGTCGATATGAGCGAATACTCCGAGAGTTTCAACACTTCTCGACTTCTGGGTGCGCCTCCGGGATACGTAGGATATGACGAGGGTGGACAGTTGACCGAAAAGGTACGCCGCAAGCCCTACTCCATCGTTCTCCTCGACGAGATTGAGAAGGCCCATGAGAAGATTTACAATATGTTGCTTCAGGTACTGGACGAAGGTCGATTGACTGATGGCAACGGACGCTTGATTGATTTTAGAAATACCATCATCATCATGACTTCCAATGCGGGTACTCGACAACTCAAGGACTTCGGTAGCGGCATCGGTTTCAATGCTGGCGGGGTGAATGGTCTTTCCATGAACGACAAGGACAAGGAGTATGCGCGCAGCATCATCCAGAAGAGCTTGAGCAAGCAATTCTCGCCTGAGTTCCTCAATCGCTTGGACGAAATCATTACTTTCGACCAATTGGACTTGGAGGCCATCAAGAAGATTATCGACATCGAACTTCGTGGCTTGTTCCTCAGAGTCAACGAGATGGGGTACAACATCCAAATCACCGATAAGGCGAAGGAGTTTGTCGCCACCAAGGGCTACGACGTGCAGTTTGGTGCCCGTCCATTGAAACGTGCTATCCAGACTTATATCGAGGATGGTGTTTGCGAAATGATATTGAGTGGTAAGCTCCAAAAGGGTGACACCATCAACATCGGAAAGAATCCTAACAAGGATGAATTGACGTTCAAGTCATAGAAAAAAAGGGGGTGTGTCATAAGTCACATCCAATGCGCCCTGAATTGAAAATCGGCGGCCGAAGGGAAAGCCAAAGGGCAATCTGCTCCAAGCCCAGGGCAACGCCCTGGGTCTTCGGTCATTAATAGAAGTCGCCCT
>DKCU01000134.1:1004-7183 GCA_002451555.1 Candidatus Segatella albertsiae | reverse complement strand
CACTTCTATTGAGAACTTGCCTCTCAATATTTCTCCAGCTTTATTTTGTAGCCATCTGTTAGTCTATTAATTCGTAATTAGTGCTTCTTCCTCCTTCGCAGGTTTGTTGAAGAATGCCTTTCTTAATCAAGTCGTTGATGTCACGATTGGCTGTATCTTGCGAACAATGATTGATTTTGTACCATTTGGAGGAATTTAGTTTTCCTTCGAATCCATCGAACAGCATATTGATGACTTTCTTTTGTCGTTCATTTAATGGGGTGAGTCGATGTGTATCCCAAAAATGGGCTTTGCGAACTACATTTTCTGTTCTCGCCAGTGCTACCTCCAAAGCCTCTTTCATGGTCTGCAAGAACCATTTAACCCATGGTGTGATGTCAACGTCGCCTTTTTGAGCTTGCTCAAGATGTTCGTAATAAGCTTTCCTGTATTTGAGAATCTCTGACGAAAGACTATAGTAACGTTGGGAGGTTTGGTCGGCACGAGACAGAAGCATTTCTGTCAAAGTTCGGCAGATTCTACCATTGCCATCATCGAATGGGTGTATGGTGACAAACCAAAGGTGGGCAATGGCAGCCTTGATAATTGGGTCGATGTCATTGTTATAGTTAACCCAATTGAGAAATGCTTCCATCATTCTAGGTACATCCTTGCTTGCTGGAGCCTCGTAATGTACTTTCTGATGTCCTAAGGGACCTGAGACAACTTGCATGGCTTCTTCTCCTTGCCTCCAAGTTCCTACCATGATTTTATAGAGTCCACTTCGCCCTGTTGGGAATAAGGCGGAATGCCAAGAGAACAGTCTCTCGTCATCTAATGTATCGTTATGTCGCTTTACTGCATCCATCATTACTTGTACAACTCCTTCCGTGTAATGGTCAGGGATGGGGAGTCCTTCGTATTCGAGTCCTAGTTGCATCGCAACTGACGATCGAACGCTATCTCTATTGAGTTCTTCACCTTCTATTTTTGCGGAGTAGATGATTTCTTGGGTCAGTGATTCTAACATAGATAGATTTTGGTCTTCGAATCCAAACATAGAAACTCTGCCCAACAATTTACCTCTTAGCAGGTTGACTTCTGCTAGTAGATTGCTGAACTCAGAACTATTCCAAGTCATATTAGGCCAATCTTCTCTTTGCCAAATGTATTTGATACCTCTTTCCATATTCTTCGCGATTTTTGCTGCAAATGTAATGCTTTTCTTTGGAATATGCAAGATTTGCGGAGATTATTCGCATTATTCTCCGCAAAATATGCGGAGAATAGATGGGCTAATCTCCGCAAGGTATGGATAACTGCAAGCTATTATCTGCTGCTTCTCAATATTTCTCCAGCTTTCTGCTTCCCGCTATCGAAGGTGAAAAGCTTGTAGATGTCTCCGGCATTTTGCACATCCACAATATGCGGTGCCACTATTCTGAGAACTTTTAAGCGTTCGTCATCGAACGAGAACATCCGCATCAGGCTGGCAGCTTGTTGGCAAGAGAAATATCCTCCGAGACTCGCCACTTCTATCAAGTCGTACTTTTCGTTGTCGAAGCTCGCTTTCTTCACCTTATTATATAATATAGAGAAAGAGGCGTCGCCGAGGCAATAGCCGTAGTTAGGGTCTGTATTTGGATAAAGACCTTCGCCGTATGGGGGAGGAGTTGGTCTTGGTGGGCATCCTGCTCCGTTTTGATTATTGTCGGTATTGATGATTCGAGTATTGCATCTCACAACTTTTCCATTCCTGTCGAACAAAACAGTGATAGCCTTGTCATCGCCAATAATAAAACTGTTTTTGACGAACTCCCATTTATCTCCATATTCATCGAAGCTCTTGGTTTTAGGCTCACCAAGAATGTCGATGACTTCCTGTTTGGTCATTCCTCGTTCGATATCCTTCTTGTTTTTGGCTGATGCTGACAAGCATACTGCAAACATCAGGAAGCAAGTGGCGATAATCGCCATCCATTCATTTCTTTTCATAAGCGTTACTGTTTTTGAAAGTCATTATTTCGTGTTTCTTAATTCTGCTTGCAAAAGTACTCTTTTCTAGTGAAAAGGAAAGGGGAAAATCCCCTATGGATGAGAGGTGAATCCCTATTCTGTGTGACAAAGGTACTGATAATATCTGAAAATGAGAAGAATAAAGAGAAAATAACTTCTTTTTTATTTGCTTGTTTGTAGATTTTTGCTTATCTTTACCGCCGAATAGGCATAATGGGGAACAAATGAAGTTGCTATTGCCTATATAATATAAAACGATATGAAAACAGCGAAGGAAATATTTGACGAACTGAATAGTTGGGATGAGAATAGGCGAATAGAAGCCAAGTCGGCATCGGCTGTTGGCAAGAGCATGATGGAAACCGTTTGTGCTTTTGCCAATGAGCCTGGACTGCGTGGTGGCTATCTTCTCCTTGGTGCCAAGCGCACAGGGATGACGGAAGATGGTAAGCCTATCTATGAACCTGAGAACATAGAGAATACTGACAAGATACAATCGGATTTTGTCGCCATGTGCAACTCGATGTTCAATGTCCGTATTCGCCCAATTATCAACGTGGAGGATTACCAAGGCAAGATGGTCGTCGTTGTGAAGATAGAGGAATTGCCCGAAAGTCAGAAGCCTGCTTATTTTGCCAAGCGAGGCTTGCCTGATGGTGCTTTCCGTCGTATCGGTCCTTCGGATGAGAAATGTTCCGAGGAGGATATGTATCTCTTTTATCAGTCGGCAGATACATTTGATAGTTGTGTTGTCGATGATGCAGACTTAGAAGACATAGATGAGAATGCGCTCAACTTCTATCGCAAACTTCGTAAGGAGGTTAATCCTGATGCAGAGGAACTGACGTTGAATGATGTCGATTTGTTGAGAGCCTTAGGAGCTATCAAGAAGAACAAACAAGGAGGTTATGACTTGACCTACACTGGTCTTCTTGTCTTTGGAAAGCAGATGGCGCTTCGTCGATTAATGCCATCTTTCAGGGTGGATTACATCAGAATCTCTGGCAACCAATGGCTGGCAGATGGTGATAACCGCTTTGAGCAAACCATAGATATGAGAGGTCCACTGATATTGATGGTGAATAAGGCTTGCAGTGCAGTGATGGACGACCTGCCAAAAGGCTTTGAGCTGAAAGATTCTCTTCAGGCATCCACACCAGCGATTCTTCCGAACAAGGTCTTACGTGAGGCAATAGTCAACTCGTATATCCATCGCTCGAACCGTGTGAATCAGCCGATTCAGATTATTCGCTATTCTAATCGTATCGAGATTCACAATCCTGGTTACTCTCTGAAGTCACCTGATGATTGGGGCGAGCCAGGCTCTATGCTTCGCAACCCAAGAATCAGTGAGATATTCCATGATACCAACCTTGCCGAGACAAAGGGTACAGGTATTGGGGCAATGCGCAGATTGATGAAGGAGGCAGGCTTGATGCCACCTACCTTTGAGTCGAACCATGAAGCCAATAAGTTTACGGCAAGACTTCTGCTCCATCATTTCCTAAGCAAAGAGAATATGGAGTGGTTGGCACAGTATGCTTCTTTCAACTTGACAAATGAGCAGAAGTTAGCCCTTGTGTTCGTAAGAGAGGTTGGAGCGATAGATAATGCTACATATCGCCAGCTTGATACGACCATTTCTCATGGCAGAGTAAGGGTAGAAATACATAAACTCTGCGACCTTGGCTTTATCGAAAAGCGTGGACAAGGTCGTAACACTTACTACATAAGAACCGACAAGGTGGTATCCTTAGGTGAAAGGTTACTACCTCAGCATGGTACATTAGGGCAAAGGTTACCACCTCAAGGAGAAATGTACCATGGTAAGCATGGTATATTAGGTGAAATGTACCATGGTAAGCATGGTACATTTAATAAAAGGTACCAAGGAGAACAAGAAAGGTACCAAGGTGAGGTTGGTACCTTTGAGGAAAATTGCCAACTATTGAATCGAGAGGAATTATTGGACGAATTGCCAAATGAACTAAAGGGTAAGATACTAAATGTAGGGAAGAGAATATTTAAAGAGGATTTGAACCAAATAATAATTGCTCTTTGCTCAATTCGTCCTTATAGTATTGAGGAGTTGACGATATTGTTGAATAGAAATCCAAAGTCGTTCAAGAATTTCAATATAAGAGCTCTATTGGAGTCAAAGCGACTTTTCTATTGGATTCCAGAAATGATTAGACATCCGCAGCAAAAGTACATTGCTGTTCCTTCTATGGCAAGAAGTAATACTAAGAAGAAATAATTGAAAAAGTCCGTGGGCATTCATTTGCCCACGGACTTTTTTATTATCTTATTTTCTCCAATGTCTTACGCCTTGAAGCTCTCCAAGTCTTCTGCCTGGAAGTTTTGGATGTATGCAGAATGACCGAGAACTTCTTCCTCTGCCATGCGAACATATACGTTGGCGCTCTTCTTAAACATCTCTGGTGCCTTGGTAGCATCGTCGAGGATAAGGAGAGACATCACGATGTCGCCAGTCATGTTGTAGAGACGGCGAGCCAAGAAGTCGTGAACAGCCTGGTCGTTGGCTTCCTTCACCTTGTTGATGGCTGCCTCGTAAAGCTCTACGAGCTTGGCAACACGTGCCTTCAATGCCTTCAAGTCATCGCTTACCTCGCTCTCCATCATCTCCTTGATGATGCCCAGGTAAGTGCCGTTGGTGATGTAGCGGATGGCTGCGACAACCTGTAACTGGGTGGTACCCTCGTAGATAGAGAAAATACGAGCGTCACGGAACAAGCGCTGGCTCTTGTACTCCATGATGAAACCTGAACCACCGTGGATGCTGATGGCATCGTAAGCGTTCTGATTAGCATACTCAGAGTTCATACCCTTAGCCAATGGGGTGAATGCATCGGCGAGACGAGTGTATTTCTTCATCTCCTGACGCTCCTCTGGAGTCAACTTGGTGTCGCGAGCGATGTCTTCCAATGCCTTGTAGATATCTACGTAGCGAGCGCAGCAGTAGAGGAGTGAGCGACCTGCGTCCAACTTCGCCTTCATTCTAGAGAGCATGTCATATACAGCTGGGAAGTTGATGATCTTCTCACCAAACTGAGCACGCTCCTTGGCGTAAGCCAAGCCCTCGTTGTATGCTTCCTGCTCTACACCGACGCTCTGAGCAGCGATGCCGAGACGGGCACCGTTCATCAAAGCCATCACGTACTTGATAAGACCCAAGCGAGTGCTACCGCAAAGCTCTGCCTTGGCGTTCTTGTAAACCAACTCACAAGTAGGAGAACCGTGGATACCGAGCTTGTTCTCGATGTGACGAACGGTTACGCCACCATCTCGTTTGTCGTAAATGAACATGGAAAGACCACGACCGTCCTTGGTGCCTTCCTCAGAACGAGCCAAAACCAAGTGGATGTCTGAGTCACCATTGGTGATGAAACGCTTCACACCGTTCAAACGCCATGTGCCGTCGGCATCCTGTGTCGCCTTCAACATTACACGCTGCAAGTCGGAACCTGCATCAGGCTCGGTCAAGTCCATACTCATGGTCTCGCCAGCGCAAATGCGAGGAATGTACTTCTGGCGCTGCTCCTCTGAACCGAACTCATAGAGCGTGTCGATACAGCTCTGGAGAGACCAGATGTTCTGGAAACCAGCGTCGGCGGCAGAGATAATCTCCGAAGCCATGGAGAATACGGCGTTAGGCAAGTTTAAACCGCCGTAACGACGAGGCATTGACAAGCCCCAGAGACCAGCCTTGCGAGTAGCCTCCAAGTTCTCGAAAGTCTTGCTAGCGTAAATCATGCGACCGTTCTCCAAGTGAGGACCTTCCTGGTCAACGCTCTCAGAGTTAGGCTCGATGATGTTGCCTGCCACATCGCCAGTGATGTCGAGCAAACGCTTATAGTTTTCGATGGCGTCCTCGTAGTTGACAGGAGCGTCCTCGAACTGGTCTTTCTCTGCGTAGTTGCGCTCTTTCAAGTCAACAACACGCTTCATTAATGGGTGATTGAGATGAAATTCAATCTCAGGATGATCACTATAGTAATTAGCCATTTTGCTTTTCTTTATATATAAATAATGTGTAATAGTACTATAGTAGAAGCTTACTTCGAATTCTGCTTGTAGTACTTAATCAACTTAGGAACCACTTCCTCGACAGTACCATTGATGATGTAGTCGGCAATCTTGTTGATTGGAGCATCTGGGTCGCT
>DKCU01000134.1:0-851 GCA_002451555.1 Candidatus Segatella albertsiae | reverse complement strand
GTCTGACCAATCTGACGGTCGTGGTCAACCCAACCTGCATCGACTGCGGCACGAGAAGCACCTACCTCGCCATGCAACAGGTGAGCCAACTCGAAGAGCTGGTCGAAGCCTTCCTTGCTTCCTACACCATAACCACCGGCAACAACGATAGGAGAGCCCTTCAAGTTGTGCTTGGCAGCCTCAACATGGTGGTCGAGTACCTTCACTACGAAGTCCTCGGCAGGTACATACTTGCTAACCTCTGGATAAACCACTTCCTTCTTGCACTCACCCTCATAGACGTGCTTCTGCATCACACCAGAGCGAACGGTAGCCATCTGTGGACGGTGCTCTGGGTTGACGATGGTAGCCACGATGTTACCACCGAAGGCAGGACGAATCTGATAGAGCAAACCATCATAGTGTTTGCCGCTCTTCTTGTCGTCGTAATCACCAATCTCAAGCTCAGTACAGTCGGCAGTCAAACCACTGGTCAATGAAGAAGAAACACGAGGACCGAGGTCACGACCGATAACGGTGGCACCCATCAAGGCAATCTGAGGCTTCTCCTCCTTGAAGAGGTTGACGAGAATGTCAGTATGAGGAGCTGAAGTGTATGGGAACAAACCCTCAGCATCGAAAACAAATAATTTATCTACACCATAAGGGAGAATCTGGTCTTCCACCTTGCCCTTGATGCCAGTGCCGGCAACGATGGCATGAAGCTCCACACCCTGCTGGTTGGCGAGCTTACGACCCTTGGTGAGTAATTCCTGAGATACTTCGGCAACGGTTGTGCCTTCTACCTCGCAATATACAAATACGTTGTTCATTGTCTTTTCTAATAAAGCATTTTTAAATGTATCGATTAA
>DKCU01000103.1 GCA_002451555.1 Candidatus Segatella albertsiae | reverse complement strand
CTGATTAGAAAAATTGCTTCGAGCCGTATGGTTGAAATAATCTATGCGCCCCGAAGGGGCAGAAGCATCAAGCCTAGGGCAACGCCCTAGGTAATATGCAAGCAAGGATGTCGCCCTGAAAGGGCAAAAGCCTTCTGCATTTGGGGTATTTTATGCTTTTGCCCTTTCAGGGCGCATTAAATCCATGTAATCTACCCTAGGCTTGGAGCTTTTGGGCTTTGGCTTTCCCTTCGGCCGCCGATTTACAATTCAGCCCGTATCAACCGTACAGGGGAACTAATTTTTATTGAACAAAAGATAATCGTAATCGCAAGATAATTATGGTGGGAAGGAAGACGAAGATAATCATAGCTTTGGGATCAAACTATGAGCAAGAAAGAAACATCACGTATGCTGTGGAACGTTTGAGGGAATTCTTTCCCAGCATCGTTTTCTCGGGTGTGCATTGGACGGAACCTATCGGAATTGTATCAGACAAGTTCGTCAATGCCTTGGGATGTGCTGAGATTGAGTGCGATTCCATGGAAGAGGTGAGTCAAAAACTGAAGCTGATAGAACAAGAGTGTGGAAGAAAGGCAGAGGATAAGAGACGCAACGTGGTCAAGTTGGACTTGGACTTGCTTCAATATGGTGATGCAAGGCTAAAAGAAAAAGATTGGAAAAGGGGATATATGTCTCTTCTCCTAGAAGAAATCTATGTTCAAAAGTACTGAACTTATGTTCCAAAGTTTTGAACTTAAGTTCCGAATTATTGAACTTAAGTTCAATAATTCGGAACATAGAATTAAAGTGCAGGCGTTGGGTTCTCCATACTGAGATGAATCTCCACGATAGCACCTGTTTCCAAAGATTTTTGTACATTGATGATGCGTTGATTGCTGCTGCCCCTGAAGAACAAGTCTGTATCTCGTAGTTCTTTCATGTAAGGACCGTCCACCAACACGTCTATGAGTTCCAAGAGCTTCTTTTGAGCAGGATTCTTCAAAAGATTCTCATACTTAAAACCCGTGAAGCACCAGATGGTCTTGTTGCTTTCCTTGCGGATGGCTTGTGCCAACTCCGCGAAGCCTTCCGCCTGAAACATCGGGTCGCCTCCCGAGAAGGTGACGTTGGCGAAGGGGTCGCTCATGATTTCCTTCATGAGGTCTTCCGTCGATGTCATCGTGCCATGGTTGATGTCCCACGACTGGGGATTGTGGCACTCGGGACAATGGTTGGGACAACCTGCGCAATAGATGGAGGTCCTGAACCCAGGTCCGTCCACCATCGTGTCGTGTACCACGCTTAAAACACTTATCATATCTTTTTATCTACTTTTCTTTTTAACTTGGTATATCTTTCTTTTAAATATACATTTAAATATACCTTTTCTTTTAAATATACCTTTTCTTTTAAACTTGAAAAACTTCTTCTTTAGCTTGATATTCTCTTCCCTTTGATATATATATGAATTTTTTGATATGTATATATATGAATTAGGAGCAAGGTTTTGCCTTACTCCTAATTTTCTATCTTATAGATGAGAATATTCCTTATAGAGAAGAATATTCCTTATAGACAAGATAATTCTTCACTCTTCGTTCTTCACTTACTTATTGTGTGGAGTGTCGATGTGGGTCACACGGTCGTGAAGCTCGGCGAGCTTACCGCTGTTCCAACGGTCGGTGGTACCTACGAGGTAGCCAGTGATGCGCTGCAACTTGTCGATGTGATGACTTCCGCACTTAGGGCAAACGGTAAGGTTGGCATCAGCGTTCTCGTAGCCGCAGTCCAAGCAGCGGTTGCGGTTGTGGTTCACGGAGCCATAGCCCATGTTGTACTTGTCCATCATATCCACCACGCTGGCGATAACCGATGGGTTGTGGGTGGCATCGCCGTCTATCTCCACATAGAAGATATGGCCGCCACGAGTCAAGTCGTGGTAAGGAGCCTCGATCTTTGCCTTCTGCAACGCCGTACACTTGTAATATACAGGCACGTGGTTGGAGTTGGTGTAGTAGTCACGGTCTGTTACACCCGGGATGATGCCAAACTGCTTGCGGTCCTTCTTGGTGAACTTGCCGCTCAAGCCCTCGGCAGGGGTTGCCAAGATGGAGTAGTTGTGGTGGTATTCCTCACTGTATTGGTCTGCATGCTCCTTCATGTGGGAAACAATCTTCAGACCGAGCTCCTGTGCCTCCTCGCTCTCGCCATGGTGCTTGCCGATGAGGGCCTTCAAGCACTCTGCCAGTCCGATGAAGCCGATGCCGAGGGTACCGTGGTTGATGACGCTCTCGATGGTCTCCTCTGGCTTCAACTTGTCGGCGCCCACCCAAAGGTACTTCATGAGCAATGGGAACTGCTTGGCCATGGCTGTCTTCTGGAACTGGAAACGCTCGTCCAGTTGCTTGGCTGTGATGTCGAGGATATTGTCGAGTTTCTCGAAGAAAGTCTTGATGCGCAAGTCCTTGTCCTCGATGCCCATGCACTCGATGGCAAGTTTCACGATGTTGATGGTGGTGAAGCTCAGGTTACCACGAGCGATACTGGTCTTCTCACCCCAACGGTCCTCGAATACACGGGTGCGGCAACCCATGGTTGCGATTTCCCACTTGTAACGCTCTGGGTCGTCGGCGCGCCATTTCTCGTTCTGGTTGAATGTAGCGTCGAGGTTGAGGAAGTTAGGGAAGAAGCGGCGTGCGGTAACCTTGCAAGCCAACTGGTAGAGGTCGTAGTTGCGATCCTCAGGCAGATAGTTGACGCCACGTTTCTTCTTCCATATCTGTATAGGGAAGATGGCTGTCTCGCCATTGCCCACGCCCTCGTATGTACTCAATAAGATTTCACGCATGATGCAACGGCCCTCTGCGCTGGTATCGGTACCGTAGTTGATGGAAGAGAAAACCACCTGGTTGCCGCCGCGAGAGTGGATGGTGTTCATGTTGTGGATGAAAGCCTCCATAGCTTGGTGTACGCGGTTCACAGTCTTGTTGATGGCGTGCTGCTCCAAGCGAGCCTTGCCCTCAAGACCATCCAGAGGCTTCTCGATATAGTCGTCGAGAGGAGCGTCGTAGAGGTCCTTCAAGTCCTCGCCCGTGAGCTTCTCCAAGTTCTTGACCTCCTCCTGGTAAGACATTCTTACGTAAGGAGCCAGGTAGAAGTCGAAGGCAGGGATGGCCTGACCACCGTGCATCTCGTTCTGGCAGGTCTCCAAGGAGATGCAAGCCAACACGGCTGCGGTCTCGATGCGCTTGGCAGGACGGCTGGAGCCATGACCAGCGGTGAAACCATGCTTGAGGATGATGTCAAGTGGATGCTGCACGCAAGTCAAACTCTTGGTAGGGTAATAATCTTTGTCGTGTATATGGATGTAGTTGTGCAAGACGGCGTCGCGGACATCCTCGCTCAGGAGGTAGTCGTCAACGAATGGCTTAGTGGTTTCAGAAGCAAATTTCATCATCATGCCGGCAGGGGTGTCGGCATTCATGTTGGCGTTTTCACGGGTGATATCATTGTTCTTGGCATTCACGATGCTCATGAAGACATCACGAGTCTTTGCCTTGCGGGCTATGTTGCGCTGGTTGCGATAGGCGATGTACTTCTGTGCCACGTCCTTGCGGGCGCTCTTCATCAGCTCCATCTCTATGGCGTCCTGGATGGCTTCTACGCTCATCTGGTCCTTGCCGCGATAGCTTACATGGTCGGTGATTTTCTCGATGAGAGTCTCGTCCTCACCCTTGTCTGTGTGCAACATGGCTTTACGTATGGCTGCCATGATTTTTTGTTGGTTGAAACCAACGATGCGTCCGTCACGCTTAACTACAGTTTGTATCATTTCTAGCTTTACTTTTAAGATTAATATATAATTAGCTTATAATTAACATTTTAAGTCGAAAGGCGGTCTTCAAAACCTTATTTCTGACATTGCAAAGGTACAAAAAGTATTTGAAAGTTTGACGTTTTGGACAACTTTTCTATAGTTAAAAAATATTAAGTCGCTGATAATCAGGTAAATAAAAAATCGTTTTGGAAAACTTTGCTAAAAAGCAGTTTTCTAAAACGATTAATATCTTAAACATCAAGCACTTAGAGCGAAAATGCCTTGAAATGTTAAAATTTGCTTTGTTCAAGGGTTTCGTCGAACAGCTCTTTATATATGGGCGTTCTACGATTGTAACATCTATTTCTTGTCCCTGGCGAGTTTTCTCTTGTAGTCGAGCGCAGCCCCGATGGCGGTGCAAAATTCCGAGTATTTGGGGATGCGGAACCTGACGTTGTAGAGTTTCTCCATGGCAGGAAACACCTCTCTGCATTGGGGCAGCAAGGTGAGGTTTCCGATGAGCACGAAATCCTTGATGCCCGACTCTAACGAAGAGAGTATGGTGGCGGAGCCGATGCACTGCAATACCATCCAGATGAGTCCCTTGGCGATGTCCTCTCGGGAAGCGTTCGCCTTGGCATTGCTGAAGAGCGATGCGACGGCATTCATCGGGAGTCCTGGCAGGGGCTTGGCGCTGATGTCGCCGATGAGCAGGTTGATCTTGGAGACATCTCCTTCCTTGGCGAGGTTGGCTATCTGCTTCACGTCGTCGGTCTTGAGCATGATGCGGCTCAGTCCTGCTAATGTTCCGCCGCCCACGCCGATGCCACCGATGTGGCGGATGTTGTCGCCCTCGCATTTCACGAGCGAGGTGCCCGTGCCCATGCTGACCACGATCATGCGGTCGAGCTTGCTCTCGTACTTGGCTCCCAAGCCGTCGGCGACAAACTCCTCGCTCTTCGAGGTAGGGAGCCCGTAGATGGGTTCGTCGATATAGGCGGATCCTACACCGGTGAGCATGACGTGCTCCACTTCCGCCAAACTGATTTGGTTGTCGTGCAAGTACTTTCCGAATGCGCCATATAGAGAGGTGATAGGGTCGGTGGCCTTGATGCGGATAGGACTGACTACCACTCCTTCTTCGTCGATGCCCACGATTTTAGTCGTGGAGATGCCCACGTCGATGCCTATGACTATCTTTTTCATTATATTTTAGAGATGTTTCTGTTATAATACGATTTAGTTTGACTTTTGGAAAATCGACTGCAAAGATACTACAAAATAAAGACTCCACAAAATTATCCGATGGAATAATTAGTGGAGTCTTCCCGATTTATATTTATTTAATCATTGTGTCTATAGCACACCCATCTTGCAGAAGGTGATGAGCACGGCGTAACCGATGATCATGCTGATGACGCCGATGGTCAGTCCAGCCTTCACCATGTCGGTCTGCTGGATGAGACCGGTGGAGTAGGCGATGGCGTTAGGAGGGGTGGAGATAGGCAATGACATGGCGCAAGAGGCTGCCACTGCCACACCTATTATAATGGTGGATGTGCCACCGATGCCTGCCAGGGAGTCGCCCATGCCGGCGCAGACCACCGTGAGGATAGGAATCAAGAGGGCTGCGGTCGCCGTGTTGGAGATGAAGTTACTCAAGGCGAAGCATACCAAGCCGGACACCACCATGATGACGAATGGGTTGAAGCTGTCGAAAGGAATGCTCTTCACCGCGTTCTCCGCCAAGCCCGTTCCGTTCATGGCGAGACCGAGGGCGAAGCCTCCAGCCACCATCCAGATGACCGCCCAGTCGATTTCCTTCAGGTCGTCGGCTGTGAGCACGCCCGTGAAGGCGAAGACGGCGATAGGGAGCATCGCCACCGTGTTGGCGTTGATGCCGAGGTATTTCTTGCCGAACACCCAGAGCAGGATGGTGAGGACGAAGGTGCCTGCCACCACCATCGTGCGCCAGTTGAATTGGATGTCGCCTTCTATCTTCAGTTCGATGGTCTTCTGTGAGAACGGGAACATCTTGCGGATGATGAACCATGCCAACACGAGCATGATGAGCACCATCGGGCACATGATCATCATCCAGTCGCCGAAGCCGATGTCGAGGTTCAGGCCGTCGGGAGCTGTGAGCACCTTGTAGGCGAAGGCGTTAGGAGGCGTTCCGATAGGAGTTCCCATACCGCCGAGGTTGGCGCCGATGGGAATCGCCATGGTCAGTGCAATCCTTCCCTTGCCGTTGGCGGGCAGCGCCTTGAACACCGGGGTGAGGAAGGTGAGCATCATCGCCGCGGTGGCGGTGTTGGAGATGAACATGGAGAAGATGCCCGTGATGAGCATGAAACCCAGCAGCACGTTCTCCGACTTCTTGCCGAAGGGGGCGATGAGCGTCTTCGCCATCAGCACGTCGAGACCGCTCTTGGTGGCTGCGATGGCCATCACGAAACCGCCCAGGAAGAGGATGATGGTAGGGTCGGCGAAACAGGCCATGATACCTTGGTACTCCAGCAGGTTGCCGTATTCGCCCTCGGAGCCTTGCATGATGTTGAAGGCGGAGTCGGACACGCCGAAGAGTAGCACGAAGATGATGACCACGGAGGTAGCCCATGCCGGGATGGCTTCCGTAAGCCAGAGCATGACCGCCATGACGAAGATGGCGATGACACGTTGTTGCACGACGGTTAGCCCCTCGATGCCAAAGCAGTCGATGGGCAAGTTCCACACTAAAATGGTGAGCAAGGCAGTTATTAGGAACATCAGGGCCTTCTTGCGATTGAAGTCGCCGCTCAAAACTTTCTTGACAGTTTCTTGCATTTTCTCAATGTTTTTGATGGTTATGGGGGCAAATGTACGCAATATTTTTCAAAAAACAAAAAAAATCCCAAGAAATATTTGGTTTTTAAAGAAAAAACACTAAATTTGCAACTGAAAAAACTTAAATTTTAAAAATATACCATCATATTAATATTAAAAGAATATACCATGGCTCAAGTTACATTTATTATCGTCGTTGCCGTAGTGGTCGTGCTTTTGGTCGTATCATTGTACCACCACAAGAAGCATATCGAGTACAAGATGTCGGACATCGAGAAGGCTGTCCGCAGTGCTTATCCCGAGGGTGTCTCTTCCGTGCAGAAGGGAGACCTGGTCAAGGCTGTGAAGAAATACTTCCATTGCAGCTCCAAGGAGGCCCATTATATAATAGGTGTAGCTCGAAGAAAGAAAATCGTGGATATCGCCGCCGAGAAGGTGACGCTGCATGAAGTGGATTACTCTTTGTAATCCACTTTGATGACGATGACACGGATGTTTTGGTCGTCGGTGTCGTTGGCTACCTTGGCGATGTGCCAGTCGCGAGGAAAGAAGATGAAGAACTCGTCGGGCGTGCTGTCGTAGAACTTGGCACGGCACTTCTTGTAGTCGTAGTGGATTACGTCCGGACGATACTTGCAGTTGGGCGTGCTCGTGTAGTGGTCGATGATGCCGAAACGCTCCACGCCCTTCACCACGTACTGGAAGTCGATGTGGTGGTTGTGGCTCTCTGAACCACGTTTCTCCAGAGGCTCGTTGTCGCTGTCCTCCACGCTCATCACCAGGGATGTGCCAGGAATCTTGTGCTTGCCTCCCTGGATGCTCAGCAAGTCGGTCTTGGCGAGGTACTCGAAGAGCGCCTTCCACTGCTCTGGATTCTTCTGGTATTGCAGGTAGAAATCCACGAGGTTGACGCTGTGATGGGGACGAGCCTTGGTGAATCCGTTCTGCCATGCGCCCGATGCTGCCCATGCCTCAGCTTCCTTGACGAGCTGTGGATTGTTGCCGTAGTACTGGGTGTAGTAGCCTTTGCCATTTTCGAGGCTCTTGTAGCAAGAAGCCTTGCCCTTTTGGCAGGTTGATTTGTTTTCCTGTGCACTTGTTGCGAGCGAAGCCGACAGCAAGAGTGCGATACTAAAGATAATCTTTTTCATGTTTTGTAGTTTGAGTATGATTTTTGGTTGCAAAGGTATATATTTTTACAGATACAACCAAACTTTTAGACAAAAATAATGATTGGCTAAAGCAAAAATAATAATAGACAGAAGTAAAAGGGGGTGTGTCATAAAGTTTACTCTTTGCGTTTTTAGGCAAGATACTTATGACACCCCCTCTCATCAGTTAGACGATCGTAATCCATACAGATTCCTCTTTCTCCCTCGCCTCGGTGATGCAGTCGATGAGGCGTTTCAGCCATTTGCGAGAATCCACCACCATGCCCTTGAACTTATTCTCACCCACGAGGATGCAGCCTTGCGTATCGTCGGGATAATTGCCGGCATGGATGCGGATGCCCTCGAAGTTAGGCACGCCTTGCAGCAGGGGAAGCCACGTCTTGAATCGGGGCGACTTGGTGATGAGCACCGGGTACGAACCCTCGGGAATCGCTGTCTTGCCTGGTACCTTGCGAGCCACCTTGCCCGATTGTCGGCTGTATCTCGCATCCACCTCCTGTGGGGAAAGGTCGATGCCGAGGAGATTGCGCCACGTAGGCTCCAGCGTGTCGCAGAAGTAATGCTCCGGGGTGAGCTGGCTCTCATCGACCTCGTAGCGCATGATGCGCTTGTCGGCCTTGTGCTTGCCGGGGAGGTATTCACGCTGCACCACAGGGGAAGTGTTGGTTGTAGAATCTTGAATGTTGAGTTGGGAGGAGTCAGCATTAGGATTGACTTTCACTTCGTCCGTCGAACGTTGTTTCTTCACTCTTCGTTCTTCACTCTTCACTTCCGAAGGATTCTTCACTCTTCGTTCTTCACTCTTCACTAAGTAAAGCCGTCCGATGGTATAAGTGTTCTTTTTGGCTATTCGTTTCAAAATGATTTCCATGATTTTAATGTTTTAAGAATTTCAACTTGCGGAAAATCGAACTGTCAGTGTCAGCGTCAGCACTTTCCATTTTCACCACATACCCCCGATGCACCCATTGGCTGATGGCATCCTTGACGCGCTTGCGGTCGTCGTTGTCGAAGCCCTCGGCACGTCTCACCTTCATGTAGTCATCCACGGAGAACTCGTCGGGTAGGAGAGTGAGGAGATTCTTCGGACCCGAAGGAGCCGTCCTCGAAACCTTGTCCTGCTCGCCGTCGGCATCGTAGATCATCTGCCCGAAGAGCTTCAGCTTGCACCAGAGGTCGTAACGCTCGCTCCAGCGGATGAAGTCCTCTATCGACTTCTCCCACTTCATGCCGTTGGCGACATACAGGACGCAGGCTTTGAGGTAGGCGATGACGTTGGCACGAAACGAGAGGTTCTCGAACACGTAGTTCTGCGAGAGCCTTGCGAACTCGGCGTTCTCCTCCACCAGTTTCTTGGCGAGACGCATAGCCTGGGGGCAATCCACCAATCCACGAGCCTTCACCAAGTTGTCGATGTAAGGCTTCAACTCTTCATCGAAGGCGGCATCGTAAGTGCCGTAGATGGGCATCGCCGAACCGCACGGCCTGCGCTCGATGGTGGCGAAGGAGATGCGGCTCACAGGACCGTCGGTCACCACTCTCCTAAAATAGTCGCGGCACTTCTTCGGGGTGCAACAAGCGTTCCAGTTGAAGCGCACCTTCACGGTCTCCGTGACGCTCTGCACGCCCACACGGTCCTGTCCGTAAGTGCCGAGGTCGAAGGCAAGCTCCATGATGCGGAAGTGCTGGTTGGTCTTGCCCTTGAGGGCGTCGAAGAGGTTCAGCTCGTTGACCTTGGCATAGAGGAAATGGTTCTCCGCCTCCTTCATTCTCAAGACAAACGCTGGGTTGGTCATGTCGATGTTCACCTCCTGGATCACCAAGCCCTCGGGGCGGTCACGCTTGTCCTTGTTGGCGCCCTTGCTGTTGCACTCGTCCTTCCATGCTCGCTCACGCTCTCGCTGTTGGGCGTCACGTAGGCGGATGTCCGCCATGATGTGGTTGATGGGTTGCGTGATGGATTCCTTGCCGCTTCCAGTAGGGGCGCAGAGGATGCTCATGAGGGTCGCCTCGTGCTCCACGTTGTCGATGTAGCGGAAGCGGGTGTCGCAGAGGTGCGCTCCCAAAGGCGGGAACACCGCCTGTGCCACGGCAGGCTGGTAGATCTTCGGTGTCCTCGAAACGAGAAGCTTGATGAGCTTCGGGAGCTTCTGGGGCATCTCATGGATGCGATAGAAGTACGATTCGGGATTGGCGATGTCGCCGAAATCATCCGTGTCGTAGTTGGTGGCTCTGCCTCGTGTTTGTTCCTCTTGGCAGAGGGAAATGGCCTTGCGCACGATGCTCGGCATGCGGTGGGATTGCTTGCGGTTGCAGGCACTATCCACCGTGGCGAAGGCTTTTTCCTTACCTTCTCCGAAGGTGGGGATGACCTGCTTTATCCAGTCTCGGTTGTCGTCGCAGAGATAGCGGAGATAACAGCTCAAGGAGAAAATGAAGGAGTTGCGCGAACCGTGCTGGGGTTCGCCTCCCAGCAGTTCCACGAGTTTCGAGATTATCGTCTCATAAGGGATTCCGTCGTAGTCGGAGGGGAATGCTTCCCCTCGAACCTCTTCTGCTTGGCTCATGCTTGCCTCTGCTTGGCTCACGCCGTTGAAGTGGCTTCCACTTCGTCCGCCGAACGTTGTTTCTTCACTCTCCACTCTTCGTTCTTCACTTAAACTCTCTTCTTCCGAAGGGGATGTTTTTTTCGAACCACCCCGTCCCTCCTTTGCCAAGGAGGGCTCCACCTCACTCCCCCAAGCCCCCTCGCTCCTCAGGAGCGAGGGGGATGTAACCGCTCCTACTCGTCGCTCTGTACCGCTTCGCTCTAAGGTTGGCGGGGCATCAAAGCCCTCGCCAGAGTTGTTTGACGCAACAGAGTTGCGATTGTTTGTGCGGTGTAAACCGCCTTGGTTGAGTTCCTTGCTTGCGGCTTCATTCAGTTCCTTGCTTGCGGCTTCATTCAGTTCCTTGCTTGCGGCTTGGTCTGTACTTTGCTTGACATAGCTCTGATTCCCTCCATCAATGCTGACATGATTAGCATCAGAACCATCATGATTAATAGGTTGGGCATGCTCAGCAGGAGAGCTAAGAGGAACAGCAGGATTGCTATCGCTGCCCGAAAGTCGATTGCCTTTGTCGTTCGTGTCATTGTTGTCATTGTTTACTTTGTTATTGTTTTCTGTGTTGGCGTATCCTTTGTTAGCGTTTGATGTGTAATGTTTCGTGTTTACTTGTGAGGCAAAAGCACTTGAGTTGTCTTTTCCTTCGACCGCCGAAGCACAAGGATTCTTCTCTCTTCGTTCTTCACTCTTCACTTCCTTGAAGAGCTCCGCTTCATTTATATATAAGATGTAGTCCTCGGGAACGATGAAGGAGGGACGAGCCAAGTCCTTCACGCAAACGTCGTATTCCGCATCCTCCAATTGTTCCGACATCCATCTTTGGGCGGTAGCCAAGTCCATGCCGTCGGGGATGACGAAGACGAGACGCAAGCCCTCCATGCTCGGGGTAACATGTACGAGCAAGATTCTCTCCAAGACCGCAGGCTTCTTCACTCTTAGCTCTTCGCTCTTCTCTTCCCAGTACCCCCTTGGGTCGGGGATGTGGTCCTTGTCGTAGATGCTCAGTCCGCTCGGGATGGCATCGGCGTTGAGGCGGCGTCCGTTCTTGAAGGTGGCGTGGGGCGTGAGGATGGGCAGTTGCGACTTCAGTTGAGTCTTCATCGTGTCGTAGTCCTCCTGGCAGATTTCGCCACGGCGCTTGCGTTCGAGGGCATCCTCTATCTGAGCGCAAACGTCCTTCACTCGGCTACTCCTGGTAGCTTGGTGGAAAAGCTCGGGGGTGCAAACCTGCACCGCCCTGCTTCTAACGTTATTTGATATTCCAAAAGCCATTTTTAATGTTTAGTGTTTAATGTTTAATTTTTAGTGTTTGAAACACAATACTATAGAATTCTTCGTTCTTCACTTCCGAAGGATTCTTCACTCTTCGTTCTTCACTTTACTTTCCGAATGTCCTGCACCAAGATATCTTGAAACACCTGTCCTTGGTACTCATGGGTCGAAAAGCGGAGTTTCACGAAGACCAGTTCATCGGCATAAAGCCTAATCTGTGCATTATTGCCTAGCATCACCGCAGCAAATTGGTTCTCGAACTTGCCGCCGAACTCCTGCAACACGATGTTGCACTTAGCGAGCTTACCACCCTCGCTCTTCTGTGAATCGACAAGGAAAGTCTCTCCTTGTGCCACAACTCTCATAATCATTGTTTCCATCTTTCTTTGTTCTAATGTTAAGTGTTGAATGTTAAGTATTAAATGTTGAATGTTAAGCGTTAAATGTTAAGCGTTAAATATAAACCCCTCCTATTCAGCAGTCCTTAATCAAGACAGTGTTTCAGCAATTCTTAATCAAGGCAGTGTTTCAGCAATTTTTAATCAAGGCGGTGTAACACCGCACAAAAATCGCAATTCTATTGCGTAAGAAAACATCGGCAGCCCGAAGGGCAAAGGCTCCGCTGCCGATACCAAAACTCTGGCGAAGCTATAGCGTAGCCAGCTACATCCCCTTCCCCCTGAGGGGGAAAGGGGCTTGGGGATAGGAGGTGGAGCCCTCCTTATGAAGGAGGGACGGGGAGGTTGGAGAAAATCTCCCCGACAGGGAAAGTCAAAAGAGTTTTCTAAGACTTTTTACAAAAGTCAAGCCCTTGCAAGTTGGTGAATGAACTTGCGTCCCCTCTCCGTCCACACGAGATAAGTACGTGTGTGGATGGTATCGCATCCGACAAAGAGGTCAAAGTGCGTGCGGCTCTTCGCCAGCCCCCGATGCGCATACTCCGCATAGAGCAGATACTGCCCACTCTGGTAGTACTGCACCCGCTCTGCGCATAGCAAGCGGTTCAGTTCCTGTGCGGTGCAGCCCAGTTCCTTCGCCACCTGTGTGGTAGTATAGCAGGAGATGGAGTCGAGCACGTTGTCGGCGTAGAGAGCCTTCGGAAGGAGACGGTCGATTTCCACCTCTTGCTCGGCGATGACCTTGCACTTGCCATCGAGCAGTTTGCTCTTCTCTTCAAGTCTCTTGCTCTGCTCGTCAAGCATAGCCTCTTGCAAGGCAATCTTGGCATCCCTCTCTCGGATGGCGGCTTGCAGAATGTCCTCGGCACGCTTGCGGATGTCCTCGTCTGTATCGCCATCATGAGTGAAGATGTAGCCACCGTGCTTGCGGATGGAAGGAAGTACCTCGCCGCACACCCAGTCTTGGAAAGGTTCAGCCTGAGGCTTGTTGGAGCGCATTACCAAGCGGTAGAGGTTCTGCTCGGAGATAAAGGTGAGAAAATTCTTCTGTTCAATCTCAGTATCTCCATATTGATTTGTTACGGAAGAGCCCCCCTCAATAATTTTTAGCCCCCCTCCTTTCAACTTTCTTTTCGCCATACTGGCATTCTTAATCTCCAGCACCTTGCAGACATCCACGAGGCAGAAGAGCGGTTCCTCACTTGTACCCGTCACTCGGATTTCACCGAACTGCGGATGCGTGAACACTTGGATTTTAATTTCCTTTGTCGTCATATTCCTATAATCTTAAAAAATGACTTAATACTTATGTTAATTCACTCAATAGGAATGCTCTTAGTGTTTTTCTCCTGTTCCTCCAACCTCAGCGCGCTGATATATATTAAGGTGGTGGCTTGGATAAACAAAAAAAGCACCCGAAACCAAGAACCATCATTTCTCAGATGAGTTCTGATTTCGAGTGCAAAGATATAAGGGGTGTAGGGGGTGTGTAGGCCTACACTGAGAATTATTTTTCAGAAAATATACTATTTCCACAAAGGCTCTTGCTCCCACTGAGCAATGAAGCCCATGAAACGAGTACTTACAAAGGGATGCTTTGCGAGTATCGCTTTAAATTCAGCGGCAAAGGTGTTGTCCGGATATATTGCATTGAGCCAGTAAGCTATACAGCAAAGTTGTGGATACAACGTCTCTTGACGAAAAGAAAAATCCGAAATCCATTTTCTCGGCATTCGCATTGGAGTCTGTGGCTTAACTGGAAACTTGCGATTCCATACCCTCGAGTGATGAGCGCAATAATTACGCAACGCAACCAAAGTCTCCAACCAACTCTTCAGGAACTTATGGTGATTAAGTCCGAAATCGTGAGCCACTTCATGCTTTACGGTCGCATCCTTGAAATTGCCAAACAATTTGGAGAGTGTGCCAAACGAGACCACCTCCAAGGTCTTCCACACTGGTGGAAGATCCGGCTCGGTATATTTCTGAAAATGCTCTTTGATATACTCTTCGTGGGATCGTTTTACCTCGGTACGAATATGTTCCAAGTTGGAGTTGAAAAAATCTTGATTGCTTGCAAGGTTTGCATCCATAAACCAAAATGCCCCAAAAGTAGGGGTGAAACGTTTGATGATTTTAGTACGGATGGCCACTTCAATCGTTTGGATGGCTGAAAAGAGCAAAGCCTTTAGTTCTTTGTCAAAGTAGTAATAATCCAAGATCTCGGAGAAACGACTATTTGGCTTGAACTGGTGTGTAGTGCGATTCGTTTCCCAATATCGCCAATAATCAGCCAAACGAAAATAACTGATGACATCCAAGGCTTCTATAGCTTGGCGGTCATCGTCAATAATCAATCCTCTTTGGTTGAGAGTACTGATTTGTTCCTCTATGGTAATGGCTTGCTTTGTATATTTCATACCCCCATAAAATAAAAATGTCCCGCTGGGTACGCTGTTCTTATGGGAAGCGAGCGGGATTTGTCGGTGCAAAGATACGATTTTGTTTTTATACCACCAAATATTTTGGCGAATATTTTTTGAAAAAGCATTTCTCGGCATCTATCATGTTCCACTACTCCTCAGCATCATTTCTCAACCTCGTAGCTATTCTGGGGCATAAAGGCTTCAGCACCTCGGCGGCAACCATGGAGTCCTTGCGAGCCTGAGGAGTCTCGATGCCAGTCTTTGCGAGACTCATGATAGTCTGTCGGATGCTCTGCTCGCTGCGCCCCGTAAGGCGGCTCAGGAACTGGGCGAGCTGCTTTTGGTTAGTGTATTCTGCCGAGAGCGAGATGTCGAGCAAGCCCGCCATCATGATGACCACCTGGCGGTTAGTGAGCTGCTGAATTTTCTCTCCATTTCCCGAAGCAAGAGGACTTTCGCTTGAAGCCTTCCTTATGTCAGAATCTGATGCATCGTCTTTCTTCTTTTCTTCGCTATGAAAGTTTTGACTAACCTTGGTACCCTCAGGACTGATGGTGATGATGGAGTGGGAGTTGTCGATGAACTGCGCTCCCTGCTCATTGGTGAATTGATTGATTTGTGCCATGACTTATTGAATATTTGAAGTTTCAAGTTTTGGGGCAAGCCCTTGTTTTGACGTTGAAAGTCCCTGCTTGGCAATAACTTCCGCTAAGGCTTTGCTGTCTATGTTGTTGTCGGAGAAGTCGAGGTACGAAGCCCCAGTTTGGTTAGTGAAATGCTCGATGTTTGTCTGGTGGATGACTGGTTGTAGCCTTTGCTCTGCCTCATGCGCTTTCTCTTCCGCTGCAATTTGGAGCAACACATCCTTTGCCTTTGCATCCCATGCCGTACCGACAAGCAACGTGTTCAGGTCCTTGAAAATCTGCCCACGTTCTTTGCTTGGCAACGAGAGTATTCTTTCGGCTATCACATCGAGCGAGATTGTGTTAGCGTAAGAAGAACAAGCTGTCTCTGTGGCCCGATATTGTCCTTGGGGATTTTGGGCAGAAGCAGAAGCTCCCGTTTGGCTAACTTCCGTTTCATCGGTTTCCATGCTGTCGAGCATCTCGTTGATTTCTTCGGAATACATATTCTCCGATTCCATGTACTGGGTAATGGTGTCGGCCACGGTCTCCTCATCCATAGTTCGGAAAATACACCTGAAGGCTTGGTCCAATCTCTTCACCATGAGTGGCGCATGGCGCTCTATCTGAAGTTTTAGGGCACATGCCGCCGAGATGTACTCGCAACCAGCACGAGCCAACAACTCTGCCGAAGCTTGCATGATGCAACCGATGGCAAGGTTCATTTCCACTTGAAAAGTAGGCGGTTCATCATGTTCTGTTCTTGTTGCCACGATAGGGTGTAGGTTCTCCTTGAAATAGTACAACAGCTCGTTCCATAGCAGCTCGTGGCAGTAAGCCACTCCCAGTTTGGTTGTCTTGCACCGCAGGGTATCCAAGACCAAGAAGCTTTGGTAGAACAGTTCCGATGGATGCAGCACCACTTGGCTTGTCTCGCCCATCAGTAGTTTGCAAGCTCCCGTCAGGAACTCGTATAGGGGACTGTCAAGATACCTTTCTTCTACGAGGCATCTTTCTTCTCTTCGAAATAGCATGTTTTCCATAGTCACCAATCAATGTGTCAAGTTTGTCGAGCCATACCACCAGACCGTATGTAGTAGCACCTGTCGTAAAGTCAAATTCCATGTTCCCGTTCTCGAAAGCTTTTAGCACATCATCTTCGGCACCAAACTGTGCCATGAGGTCTGCGCCATAGCGATATATGCCAAACTGCTTGAACTTCACCGTCAGGTCGTAGTCGGGATGCTCGAGGCAGAGGTCTGCGATGCGGGTTACGTCTTCGTTCACTTGCTGTAGTTTCACTTCGCCATCGTCTTCTGCCACGAGCGTGAAGGAGGCAGCGCTTTCTGTCTTTTTCGCCAAGTTTGACATGATGCTTATCAGGTCTCCAGCGTTTGTCTTGCGGTCATCTGCCATTTTCTCGTCTCGTCTCAGGTCGAGGCGAATCTGTCTCACCTCGTCGCCGTAGTGAGTACGTAGGTGGTCTATCACGGGCCAGAACTCCCTGTTCTTCTTTTGGAGGCTTTTTAATTCTGCTTTTCTACCGTATGGCATGAGCAGTTGGCTGATGCCTTGTTGCAAGATGAGGGCGAGCTTGTCGGGGTTGCCGCCGAAGGCGGAGTTGCGTTCGATGCCCACCATCTGATGTCCTGGGCGGTTGTCGATGATGACCATGCTGAAGGGATGGTGCTCGTGCTCCACATCCTTCTTGTCGATGGTGGTGTGCTTGCTCTTGTTCGCCTCCACGGTCATGAGTATCACGCCTTTCTCGTGTCGCAGCACTTCACATTTGTGCTTGTCCCATTCCGTTTTCTTCTTTTCGCCGTTACCGCTGCTTTTCAGCACTGGCAGTTCCAGGCTGTGTCGGGTCGCAAAGAAGCTGCCCATGCATTCCTCGGATGACTCATATACAGGCTTCTTGTCGGTATTGATGGCATCAGTCTTCATGGCATCAGGTTGTGTGCAGAAGAGGTCTTTCCTCTCCTCGCTTGCCTTGATTTCCAAGGCGTAGAAATTAAATGTTGGCATTTGTGTCTATGATCATTATGATTTATGTCTTTAGTTTTGCGATATATGCAAAAGCATCTATTTCGCTTGTTTCATTTCATAATATGTTCTATGAAGCTAAAAAGATATTCATGCTTGTCCACATGAATTTACTTCAAGATGATTTCCTCCTGGCTTGGCAACCTGAATGAGAATGTGGAATGCCCATCGTGGTTCGTGAGAACAAAATCGCCTTTGGAAATGACGTCCATACCTATGACACCTCATAGTCTTCATCGTCTTTTTCCATTGCCAAAACATTGCAAACCACTCCAGCCAAAGGTATAGCCAAATGTATCTCGTACACATCGGTTTCAACTATGCCGTTGGCACTTGAAAAACCAGATTTTCCATAAGACTTTAGCCCTAATTCCGTTACAATCTTTGAAGAAATTAGTGTGCCTGTTGCTCCTGTATCCCATAGGGCATTTTGAGAGGTATAAACTTTTGAGGGAAATTCTCCTTTTTTGAAGTCCACGGCAGGACAAATCCGACATTCCGATACAATAGCCTCGATTATGTCGGAATTACGTTGTGTGTATACAGCCATTATCTCATTACATTTTTGGGAAAAACAGCAGACCATGGCACAACCTCCATCTTATGGCGCGGACCATCCAATTTCATATATTTCACTCGCACTATTCTTGCACGAGGATGGGAACTTACTTTTGCTTCATATTCGGCAAGCACGTTCCTGTTTCCATCTAACACTTGAGTTCTCATTTTGCTATAGCATGTATATACTAATTTAAAAGTGTACCACTTTCTAATTAAAAAGTGTACCACTCCAAACCGCTTGCAAAGGTATGTTTAAATTCTTAAACAACCAAATAAAAAGCATAAAA
>DKCU01000079.1 GCA_002451555.1 Candidatus Segatella albertsiae | reverse complement strand
TTCCTAACCATCTTAGTATTTTGTAACCAAAATTTCGGTAGGCTGCTCATTTTTTTTATTCTGCGGATTTTAGGAGTCTTTTAATATTTCATCTAGAAAGACATCCAAGTCATGATCTAGGTCTTTCATGAGGTCACCACCGACAATGATGGTGTCGTCATCTGCCAGATACAACTCGCCAAGATTTTCCTTGTCCTCGTCTTCCAAAACAAAGCTATATGGTTTGAGGATTCCCAAATTGTCGATGATTTCGGCATTTTTGCGCAACAAGTCGCGCAAGCACTTGGCAACCTCGTCATAGAAAGACTCATCCTTGTTGTCAATCCATTGCTCCACGACGCAACGAGTTATCTCCACGTCGTCATCGTCGAACGCCAAGAGCTCACCGCTGTCCTGCGAACATCTGATGTGGATGTCTGTTAGGACTGAAGTCTCGTCTTGGTCAGAGACAGGAAACTTTTGGGCTATCTTTTTCAAGAATCGCTCCACTTGCTGAATGGTCTGTTCTGTTATTTTCATCTTGTTTCTGTTAGTTACAATTCTAGATAAAAGAAGGGTCGCTCGATGATGTGATGAAACTCTGAACTTTCACAAGTTTGAGTGCTCTCCGCTTTTGTAATCCACTGGCTTTACAGCTTAGTCGCAGGATGCGATTTATATGGCCCGCCATCGGCAAGAGAAGTCAGCTCGGTTTCACGATTTTTTAATGAAGAGTAACCCGATCGAACCGAACGACCCTATATTTTTATGCTAAGCATTTCTTAGTTTATCTTAGTATTTGCAAAAGTAGTGTTTTCTTTTGGAATGACCAAATTTTTGGGCATCTTTTTATTGATTATTTTCAATTTCTTCCCAAATTCTCATGAATGTTTCTTTCAAGAGTGATTTGTCTTCGATGATATTTCTCAATTCCTTGAGCGATTTCTCATTGGGAGAGTTGGGAATCCACAGTTTGACATAGCCGTTGTTGGAGTATTTCTCGTCCATGTGGGCTGAAAACCTCAGCCATTGTTCTTCCTTGTTTTTTTCAGGATAATTCTCCAAGCCATATTGGATGGCACGGAGGAATATCTCATGGGGCTCGATGTCGCGATCTGCCTCCGCCACGATTTTGCCATAGATGCTTCGGGGCTGGCGGCTGGATGAGGCACGGTGGTCTTCCACAGCCTCCTTCATGATTTTCATTTGCTCGGGAGTAAACCAACGACGTAAGCGAGAGTCGGCGATGAGTATCTTGCCGCTCGTGATGTGGTGGATTGCCCTAGGGCCTTCCATGCCCAGGTCATGATAGGCTGCGACGACATAAGCCATGTCAATGTCTGCTCCTGTCACCTGCGCCAGTTTCATGGAGTTTCTGATGACCCTGTTGACATGGCGCAAACCATGGCTGTCGCCGAAAGCAACGTACCTGGGTAGTATCTGTCGCTCCACAAACTCCATGATTTCTAGATTCACTCTCTGTTGCATAAGTCTCCTCCGTTTGTTTATAGATATATGTAATGTTTTTCGTTTGTTATGCTAAAGGCTATTCCCTTTTCTATGCAGATGTTAGCTTTTCCGCTATCACGGGCCCTTGTCATTTTCCGCTATCACATGATATTATAAGTTGCTCAATGGTATGGCGGAAAGAATGCTCAACACTGAGAGAATTCCAAAGATGAAGATGTTGCGTGCTGTCATTCCCAGCACCTTGTTGAGCTCTCGTCCCTTTCGGATACGAAACATCGTCCTGTAGGTCTGTCCGTGCAGCAAGGCATACACCAAGAATATCAGCCATACAGGTAATATACATTTCACTTCCCACAAGTCGATGGCATTGATGACACCCATGATGGTGAAACTGAAGATACCTAGATGCTGATAAAACCACTTGGCATTTCTTTCGCCCATTCTTACGACTAATGTCATCTTGTCGTTGGCACGGTCATTGTCTATGTCTCGGTAGTTGTTGAGTACCAACAAGGTATCTACTACCAGTCCACAGGCTATGGATGCAGCAAACACCTCGGCCGTAGGCATCTGGAGAGGATGTGGCATACATACATAATAGGTGCAGCAAACGGGTACGATTCCGAAGAAAATGAGTACGAGGATGTCGCCCATGCCATGGTAACTCAGCAAGGTGGTATAGAGAAAACAGAATACCACGCAGGCGATTCCCACCATCACCATCTCCATGCCACCATAATATATTAAAGGCAACCCTATGAGACATCCCAAGAAGGTGGTGATGCCGATGCCCCATTTCATGGCTGTCGGGGTTATCCAACCTTCGGCACAAGCCCTTTTGGGTCCCAGTCGGGTCTCATCGTCATTGCCGTGCTTGAAGTCGAAGTAGTCGTTGACAAAGTTGGAATCTATCTGCATGACCCAGGCGAAGAGAAGGCAAAGGAAGGCTGGAATCCAATTGAATATTCCCTCTATGTGATACTTCTGCAATACCATGCCCGTATAGAGGACGCCTGTGGGTTCCTCGGTAATCCATGTGTCCCTTGCCATCCATGTAGCTCGATAAGCAAAGGCAACACCCATCATCACGGGTACTGCCGCGGCGGTCAGCGTCTTAGGGCGTGCCGCCAAGAACCATGCCTTGATAGAATTTGTCTTTACCATATTTATAGTATATTTAGTTGTAGCACCATTTCAGACAATAGCCTAGTTGAAGAAGTTCCAGCTCACACCGAAGCGGAAGACTCTTCCGTTGATAGGGTAATGAGGAGTCAGGAAGTAGTTCTTGTCGCCCTGTCCTGCGTTGATGTGGCTCATCATCACGAAGAAACGTGTGTGCTTGATAAACACGTTGGCATAGACGTTGACGATAGGGTAGTTGCCCACCTTCACGTTGTTCTCTCCATTGCCTTGCACCACATATTGACCCATGTATGGGGAATAGTCGGGAGCGGTATAGCTGGTGAAGTATCTAGCGTCTGCACCGAGGTCGATGTTCAGCACCTTGGCTACTCTAAACTTGATATAGAGATTGGTGTAAATGTCGAGGTCTGGCACAGGCAAGACTTCTTGCTTGCTGGAGTGCTGGTAGGTGATGACATTCTCCCAGTTGAGGATGCCGAGACGGAAATCCTGAAGCAACTGCGCCGTGAGCATGTTGATAGCACTTGAGCTCTGCAAAGGCGTTACCGTGACTCCAGTGCGCAATCCTGCGTCGGTGACGGTATATTGCTGCGAGAGGTAAGTATAGTTTTTGATTTCGTCAACAGCCACTCTCAATGCGGTGTGTGTTCTGCCGAATCTCAACGTACCCATGATGCGAGTGTGGATGATCTTGTCTAGACTGTTCTCCCACCACAGGTGGCGAGAATGGTAGTTACGATAGTAGAAGGATGGATTCTCACGATGGAAGAAGGCATCGCCTATCACAGACAAGGTATCGCCAAGGAACGGTATGTTGATGTCGAGATTGCCATCCACAGCCAGGGTACCCGCATCTTCTCCTGCCACACCAATCTCGGCAAGAGCCTTGTAATGAAGCAACTTTCCCTGTCGCTTGCTCAGTTCGCCGCCCACGCTGAGGGTGTGCTCGTTGTATTTCTGGAAGCCACCATCCATGGTAGGCAGTGTGAAGTGGCGGAGGTCGTAGCTCACGAATGCCTTCAGCCCTGCCTTTGCCCACTTGCTGAATCCTTCCAGTGTGGCGAGTGCGAAGGTGTTCTTCATCTCCCAATGGGTTGTCTTGTCAGAGATGGAGTCACCTGTTATCTTGCCCACGTTGTAGTATTCGTTGAGATAATAGTTCTCTGGTGTCTGATAGGCAGTGTATTCACGCTTGTAGTTGTCAAACTTCAAGGTGTGGATAAAGCTCGTCACAGGCACGTACTCGGTCTTGTAGTAGAGGGAATCCTCGGAAGCTTTTTTCTGTTGGGCTAACAGACTGTCGGCTGCGGCCTTGCCATTGACGGCAATGCGAGTTGTGTCTGCGCTCATTTTTTCCTTGTCCGTAGTCATGGCCAGGGATTTCTCGTCACCAGCAATCTTGGCATTGTCGGGACGACCACAGTATTTGTTTTGATTGGCCTTGTCAAAGGCTTTCTCGTCAAATTTCTTTCCCTCTTTCTCAGCATTTTTCTTGGCCTCTTCCTTGGCATCGCTCTCAGCGTTGTCCTTGGCAGATTCCATGGCAAACTTCTTCGCCTTGATTTCTTCCTCGGTCATCTTGACTTTACGGCTGAATCCCAAGCTGTATCGGTGGGTGAAGAAGATGTGCTGGTTGTCGTTTCTATTCCAGTTGCGCTCAAACACAGTAGGAATCTCGCTCTCGCTGAAGCTTTCCTCGAAGATTTCCGGATGCTTGATGTAGTCGTCGTCCGTGATTCCTCCGTTCTCCGTCACCTTCTGGTGAAGAGTCGTGAAGAGCAGGTGAGCCTGGTATTGGTCGCCTAGATAAGAAGCCCACATCGTATATTTGAAATGGCTGGTACTCTGCGAGTTGTAGAATCCACGCCCATACTTGTAGTCGAAACGGAATCCAGCTCCCAGCCGCTTATTGGCATTGACGGCAAACCAAGCTCGGAAGTCATCCTCGCCATTGGTACGGTTTCCACAGGAGTTGAGCGTCACATTGGTGAGGGGGGAGTAAGTATTGGTAAAATGAAAGTCACTCACCGAAGTATTGATGTAGGAGTAAGGCTCCGTGAAGATAAAGTTGCCCTGTGAGTTTTTCCTGTCGATGAAGATTCGGGCGATACGAGGGGAGCCCATGTTGCCCAGGGTGTTGTACTCACCACGCAGTCCTTCTGTAAAGGTGGTGTTCATGTACATGTGCTGCAAGGTATCGACGGTAGCTTCCTGGCGGTCGCCAAATCTCTCATCCACGGTCCATACTTTGATTCCTTTTGGGATCTCTTGGTTGGACCCGAGGGAGTCTGGGTTTACCTTGCGTTCGGAAGCTGGACGAAAATCGCCGTCTTCATTGATAGAGTTATAATCAGTTTGTGCCGCAACCGGTAGGGTTGCAGCACATATCAATAGGGTAGTGAGTGTTTCTTTCATTCCTTTTTATCAGTTTCTTTTGAATAGTCGTAGGCAAACTTCCGCTATCTTGAGCGCTACACCTACCAGGAGAATGACAATGCTGAGATTTTGAAAATCTGTCTGTGTCCAAAGGATGAGACCGATGACAGCCAACAGCATGAAGACGATGTTAAGGGTATTGCGTACCTTAAACATCTTGTCCCTTCCGTTGTAGTCGATGAGACGGCGCTGCCTATGCTCTGGACGCACGGCATAACTTGTGGGTTGGGTGACAGCTTGCTCGGCTCTACTCTCCACCTTTTGCTCAGTCTCCTGAACTTTCTCTTGATGATTTGTTATCTCGTTTGGATTCATGCTTTGTTCTTTCTATTTTATGACAAAAGAAACTCTTATTGTTTAACCAAAGTTACAATATCATTGAATATCTGATCCTTACGGTCGATAGTTGCTCTACGGAACTTGCCAAAGATCTTGGCCAAGTTGTTCTTTTTCTTGTTGAGGGCAATTTTATCTACGATGACATTCTCAGCCGGTTCCTTGAAGCCTGTGCTTCTATCTTCCTCGTAATTGTAAAGGATACGAGAGAGGGAGACTTTAAGAGAATTGTCAGCAATAGTAGCCACCAACTGATATCTGAATTCCGAACGGTCCAAGGAGATGAAAGACTGACTGAAGACAAGCCACTCATCCATCGTGTTGGCGATGGTAAATTCCTTTTCATTGACAAGAGCCACTCTGCTTGCGATATTGTTCTTGTCCTGTGTCAGTTCGGTAAAGTACTGATATACGATATCGTAGATTTGCTTGGCAGACTTGCCGTTTGCATCGGTGCTGAGTTCAAACTCTACCTTACCATTGGCATTGGTAGGGATAGCGCCCTCTAGGTACTTAGGGTCAACTTTCAGTTTGGTGCCGTCGCTGAGTTTTTTCTCCACCTTTGTTTCCTTCTTGGCAACAGGAGTAGTTGGCACAACCCATCCGCCGTTGTTGCTCTTGTTGAGTTCCTTGTCAGACTGTTTGTTGCCATTTTCCTCTGGAGATGCTACCACAGGTTTGCCCCCGATGGCAGGAAGAGTCACAGGTTCGTTGGCGATGGAAGGCTTCAGGTCAGCCCCAGTCTTCTCAGCCTCAGCCTTAGTTTTCTCGCTGTCAGCTTTAGCCTTGTCGGCGTCAGCTTTCGCCTTTTCTATTTCTGCTTTTTTCTTTTCAGCCTCAGCTTTCGCTTTCTCGGCAGCCACTTTAGCCAATTCTGCTTCTACCTTGGCTTTCTCAGCCTCAACCTTAGCAGCTTCCACTGCTTTCTTTGCCTCTTCCAACTGTTTCTGAGCTTGTTCCAATTGCTGTTGTGGAGTCAACACATTCTGTGCCGACACCATGAGAGGAAGGAACATGAGTATAGAGATGAATACTTTTTTCATGATGATTTTGTGATTAAGTTCTCCGCCTAGAAATTGTAGTCGGAGACATGATTAATACTTGCGGAAGATGAGGGATTCAAACCCCCGATACCCGAAAGAGGGTATACCGGATTTCGAGTCCAGCGCATTCGGTCACTCTGCCAATCTTCCAATCTTCTAAACGACGAGAATATACAGAACCATTATACATCAACAATTCTGCTAGTTCGAACTGTCTTCTATAAAACATTTGCAAAGATAATACAATATCTAGAGAACAGCAAAATATTCGATGTTTTTTTAACATTATTAACCTCGATTTTTGCTTTTTCATCAGAAATGCGGGAATTTTCTTGCGTTGCGAAATATCTTGACAAATATGTTTGAGTTGTGCCTTGAGTCATCATTCATATACAAAAGTCGCCCTAAAGGGGCAAAAGCAATTTGTCATCTATGCTTTTGCCCCTTTAGGGCGATTTCCTTGATATAATCTTTACCCAGGGTGTTGCCCTGGGCTGGGTGCTATTGGGTTTTCAGCCCGATTTATGACACCCTCATTGTCAAATTTGGTGGAATGACATTACTTTATCATGTCAACGCTTCTCTTGAGGAATGCTTCCAAGGCTGCACCCTTCAGCATACCGTTCTGCAAGAGAGCGAGGTCGATGAGCTGGTGTACCACATTGTTGTCCTTGGCATAACCGGCGATAATCTCGTCGCGCTTGCCTTTCTCATCGCTGATGGCCTTCTCGGTGTTGTGAACGTCGTCCTTTTCCTCCTGGGTGATTTCCTCAGGCTTCTTCTTGGATTGCTCCTGGTGTAGTACAGCCAAACGAGCTTCCTGACCCTTGATTTCAGCCAAGATAGGCTTCAATGACTCTGATGTATGAGACTCAGAATCCTCCAAGACCTTCTTGACCAAGGCATGGTCAGAGTTCAAGACGATGGTGTAGCTGTTTGGCATCTCTCCATAGAAATTCATGCCCTGCTGGAACTGGCTCATGGCTTTCATACGGCGCATCCACTCGTTCTGGGTAATCATCACTGGCTTGCTGGTCTCGCCCAATGCCTGAACCTCTACCATGAACTCAGTCTTGTTGAGCTTTGGCATTTGAGAGCGGAATACCTGTGACAAATTGTCGGTCTGTTCTTTCGTGAGGTCTGTCTTTTTGGCATCCTCCTTGACAATCAAACGGTCGATGATGTCAGCGTCAACACGTACGAAGCGAGTCTTCTCCAACTTTTGCTCCAACATATTGACCATTGGAGTATCCAGTTGTCCGTCCATCAAGAGTACGGAATAACCTTTCTCCTTGGCTGCCTCGATGTAAGAGTATTGCTCCTCCTTGTTGTTGGCATAGAGATAGACGAGGTTGCCGTCTTTGTCGGTCTGGTTGTCCTTGATAAGTGTCTTGTACTCCTCGAATGTGAAGTACTTGTCCTCCACGTCCTTGAACAAGGCGAAATCCTTGGCGCGGTCGTAGAAGTCCTCCTGTGAGAGCATACCGTAGTTGATGAAGATTTTGAGGTCGTCCCACTTCTCTTCGTACTCCTTGCGGTTCTCCTTGAAGATGGAGCTCAAACGGTCTGCCACCTTCTTGGTGATATAGGTGGAAATCTTCTTCACGTTGCTGTCGCTCTGCAAGTAGCTGCGGCTTACATTCAGTGGAATGTCAGGGGAGTCGATGACACCGTGGAGCAAGGTCAAGAACTCTGGTACGATACCCTCAACTTGGTCTGTCACAAAGACTTGGTTGCAATACAACTGAATCTTGTTGCGCTGCATGTCAATGCTGTTCTTGATACGTGGGAAGTAGAGGATACCCGTCAAGTTGAATGGGAAATCAACGTTGAGGTGAATCCAGAACAAAGGCTCGTCCTGCATAGGGTAGAGGGTGCGATAGAACTTCTTGTAGTCCTCGTCCTTCAAGGTGCTAGGAGTCTTGGTCCAGAGAGGCTCCACATTATTAATAATGTTGTCCTCGTCGGTCTCCACGTTCTTGCCGTCCTTCCACTCGGTCTTCTTGCCGAAGGCAACAGGCACAGCCATGAACTTGCAATACTTGTTGAGCAGTTCCTCTATCTTGCTCTTCTGGAGGAACTCCTTGCAGTCATCTGCGATGTGGAGAATGATGTCCGAGCCACGCTCCGCCTTATCTGCGTCCTCGATTTCAAAGGCAGGGGAACCGTCGCAGCTCCATTTCACAGCCTTGGAACCTTCCTTGTAGCTCTTGGTGACGATTTCCACCTTGCTGGCTACCATGAAAGAAGAATAGAAACCCAAACCGAAGTGACCAATGATGGCGTTGGCATTCTCCTTGTACTTGTCAAGGAAGTCTGTAACGCCAGAGAATGCGATTTGGTTGATGTATTTGTCGATTTCCTCCTCGGTCATGCCTATACCATGGTCGCTGATGGTGAGTGTGCCTGCTTTCTCGTCAAGAGAAACTCTGACGGTGGTGTCGCCGATCTCGCCCTTGAAGTCGCCTTGCGCAGCGAGTGTCTTCAACTTCTGCGTGGCATCAACAGCGTTTGACACCATCTCACGGAGGAAGATGTCATGGTCTGAATAAAGAAACTTCTTGATGACAGGGAAGATGTTCTCTGTCGTAACTCCAATATTACCTTTCTGTGCCATAATATTTATATTTTTAGTTTTGTTTTTTATATCTTTATGTGTAAACTTTAGCGCATAGTACGTATGATTATGCATACTTGCCTTTGCAAAAGGTGTGCCAAAGCCTACTAAAATGTATCTAGTTGTATTTGAAATGTTTCATTTCTGACATTTCTGCTCATTTTTTTACTAAGAAAATTGGGACGTATCATTATTTTTACTATCTTTGCAATGGTTTTACCTAGAAACGACTTTGGTTTTCACCTAGGAACTTTGGTTTTACCTATGAACTTTTGAAACAACACATATTATGATGCAACAAAATAAATCTAAATCCGACTTGATAGCTGACTACTACTCTCAGCATTACAATGAGGTTAAGGCTTTCGTAAGCTCTCGTCTGCAATATTCAGACGAGTCCGAGGACATTGTGCAGAACATCTTCTTGCGTCTCATGCAGATGGACAAGATGATTACTCCTGTCACTTTGCCGTGCCTTGTCTATACGGTGGCGAGAAACCTGATTTGTGACTATTGGCGACATCGCCAGTGTGTGGAGGAATATGAGCATTACTTGTCAAAAGGTGGCTTTTCGAACGCTTCTTCCATCAGTGGAGAGTCCGTCTATTCGGTACAGGAAATCAACCAACTCTTGGAGCGTGGCATTGCCAGGCTTTGCGAAAAACAGCGCAAGGTCTATTGCATGAATGTGTTGGAGGGCCTTCAGGTGAGTGAAATCGCCATAAAGTTGGACATTAATTACAAAAATGCCGAAAAGCGTCTCGGGGCTGCACGAAAGGAAGTGCGAAAATACATGAGGCGTATGCTCGCATGAGACTATGTACAAACAGCTGTAAAAGTAAAAACAGACACGTTTGGTCATATAAGAAAAAAAACAAGGAGGACAAACTTCTGCTGTGAAGTCTTGTCCTCCTTCATTTTTTGAGAAAGTCGCCGATACCGACAACTCAATTTCTTTTTCTTTGATAGCTAATATAAAAGTTAGTTATACCAAATTTCACCGCCCATTACATCGTGGGCCTTAACTACTGTTTCTTGAATAGGTGACGCGATTTCCACGTACTCACCATAGTTCTTAGCATTTTCTGTTTTCATTTTCTCTAGGTTTTGTTGATTAATAAAACGGTTTATCTCTTACTTACTTATTTATTATGGCAGTTGGAACTCATCTATACTACGAGAGCTGACCTGATAGCTAAGGTGAAAACTTGATACTATAAAGAGAGATCTCGCCTACAAGACAATACAACTGCTTTCGATACTGCAAAGTTAAGCAATTTTTCGGCTCGTGTCAAGGGTTAGGTGCCATCTTTTGTGAGTTTTTAACTTAACAAGGTTTGTTTACGCATGAATATGTGATAAATTCTCATGTCTTACAAAAAGAAAGGCGCAAGAACCAGAGAAATACACATTCAATGTACCTCGTTGTTTCTTGCGCCAAATTCTTTTTATCTAATTCTGGATTTCTACTCCAACTAGCTTACTACAGCTTCATATTTTTATTACTTCTTTGGAGCATTGCGAAGAATCTCCAGCAAATGATCCCAAACCATCTGTACAGTAGGAATATACAAGGCCTCCTGTGGAGTATGTACCTCACGGAGAGTAGGGCCGAAGCTTACCATGTCGAGTTCTGGGTATTTCTCGGAGAACAAACCGCACTCCAGTCCTGCGTGGATGCCTTTCACCAATGGTTCCTTGCCGAAGAGTTTCTCGTAGCTCTTCACGGTGAGGTCGGTCAAGGCACTGTCTGCACGCATCTTCCAAGCAGGATATTTGTCGCCAACGCTTATCTTGGCACCAGCCAACTGAAAGGCAGCCTTGACAGTATTGGTCATATTCTCCAAGTTGCTCATCACATTACTACGCTGTGAGGCAACGATGTCGATGATCTTTTCTGCTGTTGCAACGCTCGCCACATTGCTGGAAGTCTCTACCATCCATGCGATAGCCTCGTCCTGGCAGTGGGTGAGCGGACCGTTATCTACAGCCTGAAGCACCATGATGAACTTATCAGCCACAGTCTTCTCGATGACAGGAGTTGCCTCGCAGCTCTCCATGTTGAAGTGCATGGCATTCTCCGTAACGTGGAATTCATCCTCAACCTCAGAAGCGAAGACGTTCCAGTCTGCACGTACTTGTTCCTTGGCATCGTTCTTCACGGCGAACACCACCTGTCCGTCACGAGGTATGGCATTGTGCATCTTTCCACTGTTGAAGCTAGCCAATCTGATATTGCCATTCAATTTTTCCATTTCCAAATAGAGGAAACGAGCAAGAATCTTGATGGCGTTGGCGCGTTTCTTGTCGATGTCATCGCCTGAGTGACCGCCATTCAGTCCCTTGAGGGATAGCTTGAGGAAGAAATATCCTGCAGGAGCTTCCTCACGCTCGAACTCGAAGGTGGCATGGGTGGTCTGACCACCAGCGCAAGAAACGAAGATAAGTCCCTCGTCCTCAGAGTCAAGGTTGATGAGCATCTTGCCTGTCATGAAGCCGGCCTTCATGCCGTGCGCACCTGTCAATCCAGTCTCCTCGTCACGAGTGAAGACACATTCCACAGGACCATGCTCGATATTGTCGCTGGCAAGGATGGCGAGTTCTATGGCACATCCGATACCATCGTCAGCACCCAAGGTAGTACCCTTGGCTCTCATCCAGTCACCATCCACGTAGGTTTGGATAGGATCATTGAAGAAATCAATATCTACATCTACGAGCTTGTCGCAGACCATGTCCATGTGGCTCTGCAAAATGAGGGTCTCACGATTTTCTAAACCAGGAGTTGCTGGTTTGCGGATGATGACGTTGCCCGTCTCATCGACCTCAGTCTCCAGTTTGTGACTCTTACCAAACTCTTTCAGAAACTCAATCATCTTTTCCTCGTGCTTAGAAGGGCGAGGTATCTGGTTGATCTTTGCAAACTGCTCGAACACGCAAGCAGGCTTTAATTCATTTTGTTCCATTTTCACCTTATATTATATATAATAACTTATGATAATTAGCAAATTATGTTATTTTATTCGGTTTTCTCCACTATTTCTGTCATTTTATTTTGGATTTTCCCCGAAAAATATTACCTTTGCAACCAAAAGTGCTATTAAAGGCACTGCAAAGGTAATAAAAATGATAAAATTATTCATCATTAGTGTGTTAATAATTGCTATTTGCATAGCATTATTATCCGTCAAGTTGATTTTCAAGAAGAACGGCAAGTTCTCTTCACAGCATGTGCACGACAATCCTGGGTTGCGCAAGCAGGGCATCCATTGCGTCATGGACCAAGATAGGGAGGCTCGAGCTGCGGGGAAGGCGTATTGATAATTAATAAAACAAAATATAAGAAAGAAATGAAAAAGAACATTTTGAGTTCAGTGGCTTTCGCAGCGATTGCTGCCTTGTCACTCGTGTCTTGCAACAAGTCTCAGCCACAGGTTGAGGCCAAGTCTGAGAGCAAAGCTCCTGCCGAGTTGAAGATTGCTTACGTGGAGGTTGACTCTATCATGACTCAATATACTTTTGCCAAGGAGTACGCTGCTCTTCTCGAAAAGAAAGGTCAGAACATACAGGCTACTCTTGCACAGAAGCAGCAAAACTTGCAGGCTGCCGCTGCCAACTTCCAGCAGCAGATTCAGCAGAATGCCTTGACTCGTGAGGCCGCTGAGCAGAGACAGGCTGCTTTGCAGAAGCAGAGCAATGACATCCAGGGCTTGCAACAGCGCTTGAGCAACGAGTTCGCTGCTGAGCAGGAGAAGTACAACAAGGCTCTCCACGATAGTATCGCCAACTATCTTGCCAAGTACAACAAGGATAAGAAGTACAGCATCATCTTCTCTAAGAGTGGTGACAACTTGCTCTATGCCGACAAGGCTTACGACATTACCAACGAGGTTATCTCTGGCTTGAACAAGGCTTACAAGAGCAAACTTCCTGCTGCTACTCCTGCTGCCAAGAAGTAATATTCATCGGTGGTGTTTATCGCTTCACGATACCACCTATTTCCGATGTCTTCCAGCAAGAAAGTTTTACATACGCAATAAATACAAGTTTTATCTAGAATCCTGATGTCTTCCTGGGCATCGGGATTCACTCTTTTATAGAAAACGTATCATTGCTATTAGACATCTTACATTCATAACACTCAAGTCCTATGCTTAGAAAAGAAAGATACCAGGTCGTTTTGGATTATTTTCGGAAGTCCATGCCCATAGTCACCACAGAGTTGCAGTTTGGCAGTGCTTTCCAGTTGCTTGTCGCCACCTTGTTGTCGGCACAGTGTACGGACAAGCGCATCAATATGGTGACACCCGCCCTTTTCGCTCGTTACCCCGATGCCAAGATGATGGCGCAAGCGGATGTCGAGGACATCTATGAGCTTATCAAGTCAGTGAGTTATCCGAACGCCAAGGCAAAGCATCTCGTGGAAATGTCTCGTAAGATGGTGAGTGATTTCGATGGGGAGGTTCCCCAGGAGACTGCCCAATTGATCACACTTCCTGGTGTCGGAAGGAAGACTGCCAATGTGATACGAGCGGTCTGGTTTGGTAAGGCTACGATGGCTGTGGATACGCACGTCTATCGTGTGAGCCATCGCATGGGCTTGGTGCCAAAAAACGCTGACAATCCTCGCAAGGTTGAGGATTACTTGATGAAGCATATTCCCGAGGAAGACATTCCGAATGCGCATCATTGGCTCCTCCTGCATGGAAGATACGTCTGCAAGAGTGCCAATCCAGCTTGCGACAAATGCCAATTCTCGGAAATATGTCCTAAATTACTGAAAGACAGCAAACTTTAAGACACTATGTTCTCCTTAAAGTTTGCTGAGATTTGATGTTTCAAAAGAAGGTGTGTCATAAGTCATTTTAACAGCAAAAGAGGACGGGCTGAAAGCCCAAAAGCTCCAAGCCCAGGGCATCGCCCTGGGTAAAGATTACATCAAGGAA
>DKCU01000142.1:475-3866 GCA_002451555.1 Candidatus Segatella albertsiae | reverse complement strand
CAGACCCATTCGGATGGGAGAAATCGTTTGGTGATGATTTGTCCTCTACCCCAACCCAGAGCCTTGTTGTTACCAAGAGCGGCGTGGGCGATGGTGAAGCTGGTGCCGATGCAAGCAAATTGCTTGGTCGTATGGCTCTCTTGAAGGTTGCGGAGCAGGAGAAGATGCTGAACGAAATCGGTGAGCTATATGCCAACGAGATTCAACGTCTGAACGAAATGGGCGAGAATGACTTGGAGATTACCGAGCTGCCTCTGAAAGCCAAGACCATCAGCAAGGAGGTTTGGAAGGAAGGTGCCGAGCCTGGAGGCGACAACGCTTTTGCAGACAACACCTATATAGAAAAGGTGAACATGGCTATCTTGAAGAAGCCTATGAAAGCCGAGGAGGTGAAGAAAGCGCAGGATGGACTGACTGGCGGCAAATCGTGGGACGAGTACCGTGACAGTAAGAAGGCTGAGGTGAAGAACTTCTTTGACCTAAAGATTGCTGACGAGACCCAGAGATACGAGGAACGTGCCGTTAAGATTGCGACCAAGGCTAAGGAAAAATACCAGAAGGATGCTAAGAAGGGACAGAAGGATTCTGGCATGAGCGATGAGCAGATAGAAAAGAATGCTGGTTTCCAGTATGAGAACATCTATAAACAGGAGAAAGACAAGCTGAACGATGTGGTGAAGAACTTGAAGGCTAAGGCTGAAATGTTCAACCGTGTGCTTGATACTTTCAATACTGAAGATGCTTATGTTCTGCCTGTAGATATGAACAAGCCTGACGAGTTAAGCGGATTCGGCAATAGTTATGGTAGGTTAATCGACATCAAGATTACCGATAACTTCTCGCCTAATGCTTCTACCGTATCGTTCGCTACCCTTGATGGCAGACGAAAGATTACCTTCCCTATTGCTGGCAAGGTTGGCTCGGGCGAAAACAGAGCGGACGTTATTGGTGCCATCGTTCGAATGACTAGACAGGCATCTGGTACAGGTGACAAGCATCTGAGAGTACTCAGTATGGACGTAGCCAACTGGGATAAGCTGGTAAGCAACGAGAGCAGAAAGGATGGATACATCGTAACTGGTAACTTGATGCAAGCGTTGATTGACAGTAAGAACCAAGGCGTGGGCGGTCAGCTTGTGAAATACACCACGGACACAGGCGAGGTGAAGACTGGTATCTTGATGCCAGACAGATTCAAGCCTACCGATGTGGCGAATGAATATCCTATCTCTAGTGTGGCTGATAAGTTTGAGTTGCCTTCACATAAAGGTGGAATCGAACAGGCGGTTTCATCTGACGGCGAGGTGAAGGTTATTCTTGGCTTCGACCATGGAGATACCTATTATCAGATTCAGGTTCCAAAGAGCAAGGCTAAGGGTGGCAAATACTTCCTTGACAAGGATTTGCTTAGTATGGTAAGAGGTCACAACTTCGAGAGTAGAGGGAACAGAATGATGGCTAACATTGACGAGAATCAGCTTCGCCCTGTTCTTGCCAGACTTTCGAACCTTGGCGTGAAGGTAAGAGAGGAAAGAAAATCATCAGATGATGGCACCCACTTCCGTGAGGATCGAGGCGTTCAGTATTCTAAAACAGATGCAAAAGATGTTAAGAATAGTAGAATAATTCCCGAAGATGTGGATAAAACCGTATCTTCGCAGATTGAAAAGAGGTTCGACACAGAAGTAGAACGTTTGTATGGTAAAAATCTATCTCTTGAAGAAAAACAAGAAATAGACAAGATTGCCAACAGCTACAACCTTCGCTCTTTAAACGATGAATATAGAATCAACGATGACGATTCCAAAGAAAACGTTATGGGGCTTTCTTCTGCTTTCGACTTCTGGGATAAGAGAATCAAAGAATTTGAAAAGAAATATGGGATCACAAGAAACACAGATATATCAAGACTCTTGGAAGGGACCAGGGAAGCCGTCACAAATAACCTCTCGGGACGGAATAGTGGACGCACCTGGGAACAGACTTTCGGAAGAGGAGAAGGTGCGCATTCTGGAGACAGAACTGGCAGAGCAGGAATCGAAGCTAGAACTCCTAGAATTGACGAGATCTATAGATATAGAAGAGACACACTCTTTAAAGAAAGCGTGCTCAGAGCGTATAGCTACCATCAAGAAAGAGCTAGAGTCTTATCAGAACAGTATGGATACAAACCAGATGAGTGGATTAAACCAGATGCCATTGAAAAGATCTTCACTGATTACAATTCTGATAAGAGCCTTCAAGAGATTTTTGACCGCATCAAAGACCAAGTAAACAAACTTGATGTTTACTTTGGCGAAGTGTATGGTGATATGGAAGGTGGCGATGGTTTCTACCGTCACTCAATGAATGATATTCGTATCAATTTTGATGGATTGGTTGCAGCAGGAAGAACCAAACAAGACCTTGCATCAACTATTCTTCACGAAATGCTTCATCCTGTAACTTCCGACATTATCGCTATGTACCAGAAAGGACATACCGATAAGTTGACGAAATCACAGATAGAGGCTGCGAAAGATGTTGTTGACATTTATGGTCAACTAAAATCTCTATACAAGAAGAACGGTTGGAAGGAACCTTATGCCTTAACCAACCCTAGAGAAATGATTACGGAGCTTGCAAATGTATCTTGGAGAAATGCTTTGCAAAAAATAGAGGACGGCAAGAGTATCTGGAGAAGAATCGTTGATTCTGTAAGAAAATTCTTTGGGTTAACTCCTACCAGACCGGGGCTTTCGGATTTAAACAAAGCACTCGATAATGTTCTTGGTAACTTTGGTAAAGAGCAATTTGATTTTGCCACAAAACATGCAAATGCTTTGTTCGGAAAACAAAGTAAGTTGTCAGATTCTCCTGTTTCTTCCCACATTGCCCAACTTTCCGAAAAGGTTGGTGCCAAGGTGAATATGGTTAACTCTGCCGAGGAGGTAACCAACAAGCGTGCGAAGGAAGCAATCGAGGAAGGCAAGCATATCACTGGCTGGTATGACGAGAAGACTGGCGAGGTACATCTTTACATGCCTAACATCCACGACCGCTATACTGCCGAGAAGACTATCTGGCATGAGGTGGTGGGACACAAAGGAATGAGAGAGCTGTTTGGTGAAGACAGATTCGACAAGTTCCTGCGTAGTGTTTGGTATGACTTGGATAAGCCTGAGTATGCGGTCTTGAAGAAGTTGGTGATGGAGGAAATGAAGTATAATCCTCTGAATGCTTACAATGCCATTGAGGAAGGTATCGCCCGACTCGCCGAGGATGGCAGAGGCGAAGCTGGCTTCTGGAACAACATCAAGAATAAGGTTTCTGACTTCTTGCACGAAATAGGCTATCGCATGGCTCCTAACACGAAAGATGTGAAGTACTTGCTCTGGTTGAGCAAGAACTT
>DKCU01000142.1:0-282 GCA_002451555.1 Candidatus Segatella albertsiae | reverse complement strand
AGGCTGAGTACCAAGAGGCAACGGACGGACAGATTCATTTCCGCACTACCCCATCGGCTGGCACGGCTCTTGATAGGTATCATCGTTCGCTTGACGCACATGGGTATATGTTCACGGAGAGCTACATGGACAGTATGCTTTCGCTTAAGAACTTGATGACGGCAATATTGCCAGGCAAGAAGATTGAGGATATTGCATCTTCGGAGAATCCTTATATGTTGCAGAACACGATGCAGGGAGCGATGAGCGATGCGGCTCAGATGTTTGAGCGCAACGTGATGA
>DKCU01000033.1 GCA_002451555.1 Candidatus Segatella albertsiae | reverse complement strand
GCCAGCAAGCTTCTAGGTCGTATGGCTCTCTTGAAGGTTGCGGAGCAGGAGAAGATGCTGAACGAAATCGGTGAGTTATATGCCAACGAGATTCAACGTCTGAACGAAATGGGTGAGAACGACTTGGAGATTACCGAGTTGCCTCTGAAAGCCAAGACCATCAGCAAGGAGGTTTGGAAGGAAGGTGCCGAGCCTGGAGGCGACAATGCCTTTGCCGACAACACCTATATAGAAAAGGTGAACATGGCTATCTTGAAGAAACCAATGAAAGCCGAGGAGGTAAAGAAGGCGCAGGATGGACTGACTGGTGGCAAATCGTGGGACGAGTACAAGGAAGAGAAGTGGAAAGCTATCGAAAGCTATTTTGTCAACAAAGGAGCAGAAGAAGGCGCAAAGATAGAAGAACGTGCTAGAAAAGCAGCAGCCAAAGCTAGAGAAAAGTACATAAAGGATGCCAAGCGAGGACAAAAGGATTCAGGTATGACCGATGAGCAGATTGCGCAAATGGCTATTTACCAACAAGACAATATCTATAAGCAGGAAAGCGCAAAGAGCGAAGACCTTATAAAGAATCTAAAGAATAAAGCTGGTATGTTCTTGCGTGTGCTTGAAACTTTCAATACCGAAGATGCTTACGTGCTGCCTGTAGATATGAACAAGCCAAACGAGTTGAGCGGATTCGGAAATAGTTATGGTAGGCTGATTGACATCAAGATAACAGATAACTTCTCTCCAAATGCCTCCACCGTGTCGTTTGCAACGTTGGACGGTAGAAGAAAAATAACCTTCCCTATCTCTGGTATGGTTGGCTCTGGTGAGAATCGTACCGATGTTATCGCTGCCATCGACCGAATGACAAGACAAGCTTCAGGACTTGGCGACAAGCATCTGCGTGTGTTGAGCATGGACGTGAACAACTGGGATAAGCTGGTAAGCAACGAGAGTAGAAAGGATGGTTACATCGTAACTGGTAACTTGATGCAAGCCTTGATTGACAGTAAGAACCAAGGTGTGGGCGGTCAGCTTGTGAAATATACTACGGACACTGGCGAGGTGAAGACTGGTATCTTGATGCCGGACAGATTCAAGCCTACCGATGTAGCGAATGAATATCCTATCTCTAGTGTGGCGGACAAGTTTGAACTACCTTCACATAAAGGTGGAATCGAACAGGCGGTTTCGTCTGACGGCGATGTTAAGGTTATTCTTGGCTTCGACCATGGAGATACTTATTATCAGATTCAGGTTCCAAAGAGCAAGGCTAAGGGTGGCAAATACTTCCTTGACAAGGATTTGCTCAGTATGGTAAGAGGACATAACTTTGAGACCAGAGGAAATAGGATGATGGCTAACATTGACGAGAATCAGCTTCGCCCTGTTCTTGCCAGACTTTCTAACCTTGGTGTGAAGGTAAGAGAGGAAAGAAAATCATCGGATGATGGCACACACTTCCGTGAAGACCATGGCTTGCAGTATTCTAAAACAGATACAAAAGATGTTAAGAAAAGTAGAATCATTCCCGAAGATGTGGATAAAAGTGTATCTTCGCAGATTGAAAAGAAGTTTGATGACAGAGTAAATGAACTGACAAAAGACTTGTCGGAAGAGGACAAAGCCGAGTTTAACAGACACCTCGACCACTACACCTCGGATTTCTCTAGAGCCAGAGCTTCTGAAATTACTTACACTTTAAACGGATTAAGAAATGAACTTATATTCTGGGAACGAACTTTTGGAAATGGAGAACGAGCAGGTAGAACACATCTTGTACAAATTAGGAAAGTTGAACTTGAAGCTGCCGAAGCTGCCGCAAGGAGAGAAATGGACTATCGAGAAGTTCGAGCCAAGGCTCTCGAAGATAGCTATGGATTGCGAAGAGGAGCTAAAACCTCTTTTGCAGATATATCTAGACTCTTTGAGGCGACAAATCAAAGCGAAGACGGAGGCACAAGAAGACTCTTCGAGAAGGCGAGCGATATAGCCAAGCGTCTCGGTGTAGAGTTTGGAGGCAAGGACGAAGGAAAGACGAGAGGTAATATAGCTGAGGCTACGCCTGACAGAGATATTAACTTCTTCATCGACTCTGTTTGCAGAACAAACACGAACTCCAAGGAGATTGCTCATTCCATTCTGCATGAAATGATTCATCAAGCTACCATGGGTGCCATCCATCTGGTAAAGGACGGAAAGGCAGATGGTATGCTTACGCCTAAGCAGATTGAGGCTGTGAAAAACATCATTGATATTTACAACAAGGCGAAGGCTGACGGTAGAATCGTTTGGGAGGATGGCAACAGACGTGACTATGGCGGTAAGGATGAATACGAGTTTGCCGCAGAAATGTCAAGCGAGAAGCAGAGAAACGCCCTTGATATTCCTCTTGGCGAGAGAATTATGAACGCTGTGAGGGAGTTGCGCAACAGAGGCGACAACTCTTTGTGGCAAGCTGTGAAGAATGCTTGGCACAAGCTATTCGAGGTTTCCGACAAGAGTAAGATGGATAAGGCTCTCAACGACATCATGGACGATTTCAACAAGAATATTGATGATGTTGCCATGAATGACATCGAGGAAAACGGATATGCCAATCAGTTGGATTCTCCTGTTTCTTCCCACATTGCCCAACTGTCAGAAAAGGTAGGTGACAAGGTGAACATGGTTCATTCTGCCGATGAGGTAACCAACAAGCAAGCAAAGGAAGCCATCGAGGAAGGCAAGCATATCACTGGCTGGTATGACGAGAAGACTGGCGAGGTACATCTTTACATGCCTAACATCCACGACCGCTATACTGCCGAGAAGACTATCTGGCATGAGGTTGTGGGACACAAGGGAATGAGAGAGTTGTTTGGTGAAGACAGATTCAACAGGTTCCTGCGTGATGTGTGGTATGACTTGGATAAGCCTGAGAACGCCGACTTGAAGAAGTTGGTGATGGAGGAAATGAAGTACAATCCGTTCAATGTGTATAATGCCATTGAGGAGGGTATCGCCCGACTTGCCGAGGAAGGAAGAGGCGAGGCTGGTTTCTGGAGAAACTTAAAAAATAAGGTTTCTGACTTCTTGCACGAAATCGGTTATCGCATGGCTCCTAACACCAAGGATGTGAAGTATCTGCTCTGGTTGAGCAAGAACTTGCAGAAGAATCCTAACGATCCTTACTGGAAGATGAGAGCCGAGGCGGTGAAATACCGTCTCGACCATGAGGATGTGCCTGACGTTATCGCCAAGGATGGTATGTATCAGAGTAATGATGGCAAGGCTCGGGACTTGGGCGACTTGCCTAAGGCTGAGTACCAAGAGGCAACTGACGGAAAGATTCATTTCCGCACTACCCCATCGGCTGGCACGGCTCTTGATAGATACCATCGTTCGCTTGATGAGCACGGCTATATGTTCACTGAGAGTTATATGGACAATATGCTTTCGCTTAAGAACTTGATGACGGCGATTGCGCCTGGCAAGAAGATTGAGGATATTGCCTCTTCGGAGAATCCTTATATCTTGCAGAACACGATGCAGGGAGCGATGAGCGATGCGGCAAGAATGTTTGAGCGCAACGTGATGA
>DKCU01000003.1 GCA_002451555.1 Candidatus Segatella albertsiae | reverse complement strand
GCCCTGGGCTTGGTGCTTTTGGGCCTTCGGCCCGAATTCATAACTATTTGCAAAACTTGAGTCTTGTGTCTGGAAGCTATTCTTCTTTCGACAGAAAGCTATTATCCTTTCAATAGAAAACTATTCTTCTTTCGACAGAAAACTATGTTTTGCGTATGTTAAAACTACGAGTTAGTTTTATTAACACTCTTTTCTCATGTCTCTGAACGCACTCCAAGCGATCGGAACCGCCATGAGGAAGGAGCAGACATCCGCCCATGCTTGGCACATCTCCACACCCAACAGTCCGAAGAAATGGGGCAGGATGAAGATGAGCGGAATAAAGAAAAGTCCGCTTCTCGCCGCTGCCACGAGGTTGGCACGGATAGGTTTGCGGATGGTCTGCATCAGCATGTTGGTGAGCACGATGGTGGCTACAAGTGGAAAACTGATGACCTGCCACTTCAATGCCATCGCTCCCACGCTCACCACGTCGGGATCGCTGCGGAAGAGTTCGATGATAGGTTCGGCGAAGATGAAACCGATGATGGCGCAAAAGACGAGGAACACCGTGCCGCACTTGATGCAGAAGTAGAAAGCGTCTCTAACTCTGCGATATAGCTTCGCCCCATAGCAGAAGCCACAGAGCGGTTGGAATCCCTGTCCCAAGCCGATGACGATGGCGTAGGTGAAAAAGCTGATTCTCGTGACGATGCTCATGCCCGCGATGGCGGCGTCACCATAAGCACCTGCCGCTACGTTCAGCACCAAGGTGGATATGCTGCCCAGTCCCTGTCTTGACAAGGAAGGCGTGCCGCCAGCCAAGATTTCCTTCAAGAAAGCCTTGGTGGGAGTGAACAGCCGTGGTTCGATGCGGATGTTCTGTCCTCGGGTGGTCATGAAGAGTAGCATCATGCAACCGAAGCATTGGCTCGTCAGAGTGGCGACGGCGGCTCCTGTGATGCCGAGGCAGAAATAGAGGATGAGCAACGGGGCGAGAATCAGGTTGAGCAGCACGCCCGACATGATGCCTTTCATGGCATAGATGGTGTTGCCCTGAAAACGCATCAAGTTGTTGAGCGTGAGCGACATCGTCATGAAGGGCGCACCCAGCAGGATGATGCCCAGGTATCGTTCCGTGTAAGGCAGGATGGTGGGTGTGGAACCGAGGCAGATGGAGAGTGGCGTGAGGAAAATCTGACCCAGGATGGCGATGCAAAGACCTGTCGCAAAACTGAGGATGACACCTGTCGCCGCCATCTTTCTCGCATTGTCGGTGTCCTTGGCACCGAGGCGGCGAGAGATGAAGTTGCCAGCCCCATGTCCGAAGAAGAAGCCGATGGCCTGGATGCCAGACATCACCGAGAAGGAGATGCCGACGGCAGCGACGCTCTGCGTGTTGATGCTGCCCACGAAATAGGTGTCGGCGAGGTTGTACATGCTCGTCGATAACATACTGATGATGGTAGGTATCGCCATCGTGAAAATGACTCGGTGGATTGGGGCGTGAGTCAGAAACGTATAGTTATCTCTCTTCTTTTTCATGGGTGCAAAGGTACTGCAAAAATCTGATTAAGCGAAGAGAATGAGAATTTATTTTCATTCTTGAGCGTGAAGATTTTATTTAAATCGAAGACAATACAAAATAAATCGCGATTTATTTTTATTGTTGAGTGCAGCGTACCTTCTTGAAAGGTACTGTAAAAATCTGATTATTTTCTCATAAATCCATAAAATAATGTGATAGAACGAAAACTTTTTGCTAAATTTACGTTTTTTCTCGTTAAAATTCCGTTGTTCTTGGAAAAAAGTAGTAACTTTGCAGCTCGATTTGGAATGGATGAAAAATGATTCCACTTTCATTGCTTCCGAAGTTGAGATATTTGTAGAATATTGTGTGATATAGTTGTTGCAACAGTTAAAAAATAAGAGAATATAATGAAATTTGCAGTTATAGCAGCAGGAGAGGGCAGTCGCTTGGCACAAGAGGGTGTCGCACAGCCAAAGCCTTTGGTTCCTGTATGTGGAGAACCGATGATAGAGCGCCTTTTGCGTATCTTTGTAGAATGTGGTGCGACCGAAATCATCGTCATCGTCAATGAGTGGAGCACGGCGGTGCGTGAGCATCTGCAGGCTTTGGAGTTACCTGTTCCTTTGAAACTGGTGGTGAAGACCACGCCTAGCTCCATGCACAGCTTTCATGCCCTGTCGCCTTATCTCAGGGGTGAACGCTTCTGCTTGACCACCGTTGATACTATTTTCCGTGAAGAAGAATTCAAGAAATATATCCGTTATTTCGCCCATGCCAAGGACGTGGACGGCTGTATGGCTGTGACCCCGTTCGTCGATGACGAGAAGCCTCTCTGGGTAGGTGTGGAGGAGCCAACGGACGCTGACAGTACGAGCAACCTCGACAAGCAGGGCTCGCATCGCTTGCCTGTGGTCACCGGTTTCCACGACCAGCAGGAGGGCGACGATCATCTCATCTCGGGTGGCATCTATTGCCTGGGCGACAAGGCGTTGGACGTGCTCGACCATTGCATGGAAATGGGCATGAGCCGTATGCGCAACTTCCAGCGACAGTTGGTGGCTGAGGGCTTGCACTTGGAGGCTTATCCGATAGACAAGATTCTGGATGTCGATCACAAGGACGACATCGCCAAGGCTGAGGCTTTCTTGCGCCCCTTGAAGGACAAGAAGCTCGTCGGCATCTCTCGTGGCAACACTTATTCGCCCAACTGCGTGGATAACGACGATGCCATCATCCATGCCGTGAAGCATCAGTTGGAAGTGCTGGGCGCCGAGGTGGAGATGAAAAGCGAGGATGTGCGCAACTTCAGTCAGTTCAATCAGTGGAAGCCAGAGCAGGTGGAGGAGTTCCTGAAGAAGGAGCTGGAAATGAAGAAGTTGGATGGCTATTTCAGCATGGCTCGCAGTTCCGACACACTCACATTCCTCGGTTATCTGGATGGAATCGGGTTCCCGGGCATCAATTCCAGCATCGGAGTCATCAACTGCATCAGGGAGACGATGACCCAGGTGTTCTTGGACGAGGGCATTCCTTGTCCGCAGAGCATGGTGCTCAACTATGGCGACGAGTTGCCTGCCGAGGTGACCTTCCCTTGTTGGTTGAAGCGTGGCGATGGTTGTGCGCAGCAGAAGGAGGACACCTGCTATGCCGAGACCCCGCAGTTGGCTAGCCAGGTGTTGGCTGACTTCTGGGCAAGAAAGGTGCTCTCAGTGGTCATCAACGAGCATTTGAAGGGAGACTTGGTGAAGTTTTATGGTGTGGAAGGCACCGATTTCTTCTATTGGTTCTATCCTTCGAAGTGCGGGCATCGCTCCAAGTTTGGCTTGGAAAGCATCAATGGTGACGCACAGGGCTTCCGTTTCGATGTGGATGCGTTGAAGAATACGACCGACAGGGCAGCCAAGTTGCTGAATGTTCCTGTCTATGGTGGCGATTGCATCATCGCTGAGGACGGTACTTTCAAGATTATCGACTTCAACGACTGGCCAAGTTTTGCGCCTTGCCGTGATGAGGCTGCTTACTATATCGCCAAGCGCATCTGCCACGAGGTGCTGAAGTAATTCTCACATCGCAATTCGTTTCTCGCGGGTACCTTAATATATATACGTAAGGTCTCAAATATATATCCGTAAGGATTCAAATATATATATCCGTGAGGTCTCAAATATATATCCGTAAGGATTCAAATATATATCCGTGAGGTCTCAAATATATATCCGTGAGGATTCAAATATATATCCGCGAGGCTCCTTATATAATAAGGTATAACTGAAGGAATAAACGAGTTGTACGGTTGGCACGGGCTGAAAGCCCAGAAGCACCAAGCCCAGGGCAACGCCCTGGGTTGTAACAAGGCATTGTTTTCGCCCTGAAAGGGCAAAAGCAACATAAAGAAGGTTGCAAACGAATGCTTTTGCCCTTTCAGGGCGCATGTTGTTGAAACTATTACCCAGGGCGTTGCCCTGGGCTTAGAGCTTCTGCCCTTTCAGGGCGTATCGGACAATTTCAACCGTACAGGTTGATAAAAAATACACTTGTGGAACTTGG
>DKCU01000007.1 GCA_002451555.1 Candidatus Segatella albertsiae | reverse complement strand
TTTTATGCTTTTTATTTGGTTGTTTAAGAATTTAAACATACCTTTGCAAGCGGTTTGGAGTGGTACACTTTTTAATTAGAAAGTGGTACACTTTTAAATTAGTATATACAAATATATGTTTTACGCATGCAAAGTTAAGTATTTTCTTGAGCAATTCCAAAAAAAACAATACTTTTTTGGAATTAATTCCATAAAAAACAATACTTTTAAGGATTTCGCACATATCTTACGAGATAAAACTCATAACAACGGATTCCCTCACGATGTCGATATCAGCATAATGACTAAGTACTTCTGACACCTTATAGGTATCCTAGAGATGACGGTTAAGTCTTCCATCGTCGCAGGATTCACCAAATAAAATCGCTTTTTTTCTATATTCTTTGCTTGTTTCGAAATAAAGTAGTAAATTTGCCAACTAGTAAACAATTGTGACGCAAAATTCAAGGAATAACCATGGCGATATTCAATTTTCTCTTTAAGAAACAGAAGACTTGGGATGCAGCCAAGTTTGCCTTCGTGGATACGGAAGTGGGGATGAAAGACCACAAGATTCACGATATAGGTGCCTTGCGCCATGACGGTGCTACCTACCATGGAGCTTCGAAGAAGGAATTGTTGCGCTTTCTTGAATCAACCGAGATGGATTTCATCTGCGGTCACAACATCGTACACCATGATGCCAAATATCTTGACATGGCAAAATGGAACTTAGTGGATACCCTCTACATGTCGCCCCTACTCTTCCCAGAAAGGCCTTACCACCATCTAGTCAAGGATGACAAGCTCGTAAGCGAACAGATGAACAATCCGGTCAATGACTGCGAAAAGGCGAAAGAACTCTTGATGGATGAAATTGCCCGATGGAACGAGCTTTCCGATTCGATGAAAGCAATATTCACTTCTCTGCTTATGGACAAGGAGGAATTCGTTGGTTTTCTTAGAATGGTCGAGGCGGAAAAGACTAAAAAATTAGCCTTGCTGATAAGAAAGGAATACGCTGGAAGAATTTGCGAACATGCCGACATCGAATCACTGATAGAAAAATCTCCATGTGCCTTGGCATACGCACTGGCACTCATCAATACGACCGACCATCGTTCGATTACTCCAGGTTGGGTACTCTACCACTATCCCGAGGTGGAGTATGTCATCGAAGTGCTGCGCCATACCCAATGCAAAGCTGGCTGCGACTACTGCAACCAGCAACTCAACGTTCACCACCATCTCAAACAAATCTTCGGTTACGATGAGTTCCGCACCTACAATGGAGAGCCACTGCAAGAGAAAGCTGCCAAGGCTGCCGTTGCTGGCAAGTCCTTGCTTGCCATCTTCCCTACGGGCGGAGGCAAATCGCTGACCTTCCAATTGCCTGCCTTGATGGGCGGCAGAGCCATGCACGGACTTACGGTGGTCATCTCTCCCCTCCAATCGCTGATGAAGGACCAGGTAGATAACCTTGCCGACCGTGGCATCACAGATGCCGTGACCATCAATGGATTACTCGACCCCATCACTCGTTCACTTGCCATCGAACGTGTGCAGAATGGCGATGCCTCCCTACTCTATATCGCCCCGGAAATGCTTCGTTCGAAAACCATCGAACGAATCCTGTTGGCTCGCCATGTCGTGAGATTCGTAATCGACGAGGCTCATTGTTTCTCGGCTTGGGGACAGGACTTCCGAGTGGATTATCTCTACATCGGAAAGTTCATCAAAGAATACCAAGAGAAGAAATTCGGAAAACATCTGGCTTTTGAGTCTGATGGAAATTCCCATCAAGCAAAGGAATCAGAAGCCTTCAAGAACAGGATTCCTGTCTCTTGCTTCACAGCAACCGCCAAACAGAAGGTTATCCAAGACATTTGCGACTACTTCAAGAAATGGCTGGGCGATGACCTGGAGTTGTTCGCCTCCACCGCCTCTCGCACCAACCTGCATTATTCCGTTATCCACGTAGATTCCAATGACGAGAAATACGCCCGCCTTCGCTCACTTCTTGCCCAGTCGCCCGATACTCCTGCCATCATCTATGTGTCCCGCACCAAGCGAACCCGTGAACTTGCCGCCAAACTGTCTCGCGACGGCATGAAGGCACTACCTTACAACGGCAAGATGGACGCCGATGAAAAGATAGCCAACCAAGATGCCTTCATGAACGACCAAGTGAACATCATCGTTGCCACCTCAGCCTTCGGCATGGGAGTGGATAAGAGCGATGTGGGATTGGTGGTGCATTACGATATTTCCGACTCGCTCGAAAACTATGTGCAAGAGGCTGGACGTGCTGGAAGAAATCCGCATCTCAATGCCAAATGTTTTGTTCTCTATAGCGACAACGATCTCGACAAGCATTTCATCTTGCTCAATCAAACCAAGTTGAGCATCAGCGAGATACAACAAGTTTGGAAAGCCATCAAGGATTTTACCCGACAGCGTCCACACTTCTGTTGTTCGGCATTGGAAATCGCCCGACAAGCAGGTTGGGACGATTCCGTTTCCGACATAGAGACTCGTGTGCGTACCGCCCTCTCCGCCTTGGAACAGAGCGGTTATATCGAGCGAGGCAACAACGTGCCGCATGTCTATGCCACAGGCATCACTGTCAAAAATATGGACGAGGCTCGCCAACGCATCATGGAATCATCTCTCTTCTCGAAAGACGAGATGGAGAAAGCCGTGCGCATCATCAAGTCGCTCATCTCCCAGAAAAGCATCGCCAAGGCACAGGATTCCGAGGCAGAATCTCGCATCGATTATCTTGCCGACATCTTGGGACTCACCAAAAAGGATGTGGTGTCTGCAGTCAACCGTATGCAGCAAGACGGCATCCTTGCCGACACCAAGGACCTCTCGGCTTACCTTCAAGACATGGGCAACACCTCTCAAAAGTCACTGAATAAGTTGGAGCAATTCGCAAAACTCGAACGATACATCATCGACCATATTCCCGACGATGCCCTCCATATATCCTACAAGCAACTCAACGACAATGCCATACATGATGGTATCGAGAGTGCCAACGAAAAACAAATCAAGACCCTCTTGTATTTCCTCGTGGTAAAAGGCTATGCACGAAAGAAGGAGGATGGCGCTCGCAACATGATAGTAACGAGACTGAGCGACATCGAGCTGACCATCAAGCGATTCGAGAGAAGAATCGAGGTTTGTCGCTTCTCCATCGAATGGCTCTACAAGTTGGCGGAGAAGAATAACAAAGAGTGCAAAGCCAACTGTGAAGACCTTGATGCAAAGGGGAACGAAGCAAAAGGTCCTATATCAACATCCCCGAAAACAGGGGCTGTCCAATTCTCCATTGTAGAACTCTTGAAGGAAATCAAGGCTAGCAATCAATCGCTCTTCTGTGATTTCTCCGACCTTCAACTGGAAGACCTCGAAGAAGCGCTGCTTTATCTCTCGAAGATTGGCGCCTTGAAGTTGGAAGGTGGATTCTTGGTGCTTTATAATGCAATGGACATTCGTCGACTGAAGGACAATCACTTGCGCTACAAGCAAGACGACTACAAGATGCTCAATGAGTTTTACAAGCAGAAGATTCAGCAGATTCACATCGTGGGAGAATATGCCAACCTGATGGTGAAAGACTATGACGCTGCCCTGCGATACGTGCAAGACTACTTCCAGATGAACTATCGACAGTTTGTTGCCAAATACTTTCAGGGGAGTCGTGAATCAGAAATCGAACGAAACGTTACCCCTACCAAATACAAGAAACTCTTCGGCGAGCTATCCCCTCGCCAAAAGGAAATCATCGATGACAAGGAATCTCGTTGCATCGTGGTAGCGGCAGGTCCAGGAAGTGGCAAGACCCGTGTCCTTGCCCATAAACTTGCCTCGCTCTTACTCTTAGAAGATGTGAAGCATGAGCAACTCCTCATGCTCACCTTCTCGCGTGCTGCCGCCACAGAGTTTAAGCAGCGCTTGATGAAGCTCATCGGCAATGCTGCACACTTTGTGGAGATCAAGACTTTTCACTCTTACAGTTTCGACCTTTTAGGCAGAATCGGCAATCTCGAAGATGCGAAGCACGTGGTGGGAAAAGCTGCCACTATGATTAACCAGGGAGAAGTAGAAACCAACCGAATCAGTAAGACCGTACTCGTTATCGACGAGGCACAAGACATGGGCGACGAAGACTTTGCGCTTGTCTCGGCACTGATGAACGCCAATGAGGAAATGAGGGTGATAGCAGTGGGCGACGATGACCAAAACATCTATGGTTTTCGTGGTTCTAACTCAAAATATCTATATCAGTTGAGCCAAACACCTAACGCTCGTTTCATAGAAATGACGGAGAATTATCGCAGTCAAAGGCATATTGTGGATACCGCCAATAGTTTTGCTACAAAAATCAAACTACGCATGAAGCAAACTCCCATCGTGTCTATGAGCCAGGAGAAAGGAATGGTCAAGATTGTGAAACATCCAGCCTTCATAGGAGACCAACGAAACTATATGTACGTTCCTGTCACAATGGAGGTTTCGGAAATTCTCAAAACGATTCGGGAAAGAAAAGAAGAGGATAGAAACAGAAAGCCTGAAACGACTTGCATCCTGACTCAATCCAACGAGGAGGCTGTGATTCTTCTTGCCTTCCTCCACAAAAATCAAATCCATGGCAAGTTGATTCAGTCTATGGGAGATTTGCGCTTTTGGAACTTGGCGGAAACTCGATATTTCCTCAAACATATCGAGCAAGGCATCCAAGTTTCAAAATCACCTATCATTACTGACGAGCTGTGGGAGGAATGCAAGCGAAAGACTTTCCAGAAATACGCCAAGAGCAAAGCGCTCCCTTATCTCAAGCAATGCATAAAACTGTTTGAGCAAACCAATCGTGCCAAATATTACAGCGATTTCAGAGAATTCGTTTTCGAATCATCGGTAGAAGATTTCTGTGATGTATCCGATGCAGACATCGTGGTGAGCACCATTCACAAGGCGAAGGGCAAAGAGTTCGACCACGTATTGATGCTCATCACCGACCCTTTGCATCCTACGGACGAAGTTTTAAGAAACTATTATGTCGGGATGACTCGTGCCAAGAAAACACTTACGATACATACCAACAGCTCGCTCTTCGACCAACTGCCAGCAGACCAGCATCTATTCGATTCTACAGCATATCCGATGCCTAAAGAAATCGTGCTCCAACTATCGCATGAGGATGTGAACCTCGGTTTCAGCAAGGCGCACAAACTCGCCATTTTGTCGCTCCGCAGTGGGGACTATCTGGATTATCACGACCATCGTCTTTCCCTCCCAACAACAGGCACTGACATCGCCATGCTCTCCATGAAGATGCAAGAGAAATTGGGCAAGTGGGAAGCCAAGGGCTATCGTGTCAACTCCGCCCAAGTTCGCTTCGTTGTGGCATGGAGGCCAAAGGAGGCACCCAAGGAGGAGAAGGAATCTGCCATCGTTCTCACCGACTTGGTAATGGAGAGGCAAACTGAAAAGCCATCACAGAGATAATTTTCTGCTTGCCAATCAGTATATCATCTTGTACCCTATTCCCCTCACATTGATAATTCGGATGTTCTCATCATCAGCCAGTTTATGGCGGAGCTTGGTGATGAAGACGTGGAGGCTGCGGGAATTGAAGAAGCTGTCATCACCCCAGAGCTTCAAGAGGATTTCCTTGCTCTCCACCACGTCGTTCCGATTCTCCACGAGCATACGAAGAATCTCGGTCTCACGATGAGACAATTCCACTTCCTTGTCATCGTGTTGCAAGGTCTGCTCGATAGTATTCAAACGATAACGACCAATCATCAGACAAGAATCCATATTATCTTTTTCGCCTTTATGATCAGAGACCATCGAATTCCTCATTCTTAGTTCTTCACTCTTCACTTCTTCTGCCTCTTCCGTTTCCAGATTCGCTCTCTGGCAGAGCGACTTGATGCGAACGATGAGTTCCTGGATGGCGAATGGTTTCTTCAAGTAATCATTGCCACCCAACTCAAAGCCCTCCACCACATCGTTGACGGCAGAGCGAGCGGTGAGGAAAAGCACGGGAGTACGCTTGTCGGTCTTGCGGATATGGCGAACCATCTCGAAGCCATCCATCTTGGGCATCATCACGTCTGCCACAAGTACATCGGGCTTCTGCTCATAAAACATCCGTAGGCCTTCCTCGCCATCATGAGCCGTTCGCATCTCGAAACCTTGAGCCTCCAAGGTATCGCTGAGAATCATCGCCAAAGAGGTCTCGTCTTCTACTAAAAGGACTTTTATCTTGTTCATTGTCATTCTTATTTTAATGGGAAGTTATTGAAGTTAAGGGAAGTTATCCCTCCCTATGGTCGTTCGGGAAGTTAAAAGACTATAGCTATTCTTGCTTGAATTGCAGTTTAAAGCAGGTTCCCTTTCCGAGTTCGCTCTCCACAGAGACGGTGCCGCCCATTTTCTCCATGAGGCTCTTTACATAGAAGAGACCGAGGCCGTAACCTTTGACCGTATATTTATTGCCATCCGTCACACGATAGAACTTATCGAAGATATAAGGCAACTTGTCGTGGGCGATTCCGATGCCATTGTCGGCAACTGACACCAAGACTTCACGCTGCTTGTTGGAGGATTCCTTCAAACAAGAGGAGGCTTCACTGAGTTGAGCCTTGATTTCAATCCTCACGCTATCTCCCGAATACTTGATGGCATTGTCGATGAGATTGCTCACGATATTCGAGAAATGCATACGGTCGGCATGCACCATCAAGTTTTCGGGTTCCACCAAAAGAGAAAACTCCACTTTCTTATCAGCCTTCAACTGATGTTGGGCAATCAAAGGTTCGATGGTTTCCCTGACGGGAACATCCACGAAATTGAGAAGCATCGTCTTTCGACGTTCCATGCTCATGGAGAGAATCTGCTCCACCATACCGCTGAGTGTCTGCAACTGTTCCTGTGCCACACCGAGATATTGGCGAGCCTTGTCGGGCTGGTTGAGCATGCCGTAATTGAGCAAGGCATCGTTGGCGGCGTAAGCCACGGCTATCGGCGTCTTCAACTCGTGGGTGATGTTATTGGTGAAATCATCCTTCATCTCTTCGAGTGTCTTCTGCTTGAGCATCGTATGAATCAAGAACCAAAAAACGAAGGCTAGGATAAGCATGATGAAGAGCGAGGTGGCGAGGATGCCTGCCATCTGTGAGAGTACAGCCATCGTTGTCGGTTCAAGGGTAAGCACATATCTCTCCTCGTTGGGGTCGCCCTCGTCACATACCACATATTGATATTGCTTGGCATCGGAGGACGGCACATATCCCTTCGTCGTGACTTGCGACAAGACTTTCTTGCCTCGCAGAAGTTGAACTCTGTGAGGAATCATTTTTACATTGGAAGAAGTATGCCATAGGCTATCGGAAACCATTTTTGCGTTCAATGCACTATCGAAGAATTGCAAATCGGGTTGCGACAGTTCGTTCAGCTTACCAACTAAAGCTTGCTGCACAAGGGTTGTCAATTTGCCAGACATCACCATTGACAATTCTTGATTTTTTCCTTCCGAAACATCCTTTTTCTTCGTAAAAGTCGTTTTAACTTCTTGGATGATTTTTCCTCCCTTCACTTTTTTCACTTTGACATGCTGATCAATGTCATCCTCATCATCCATGGAAAAAGCAACAGCTCCAGTCAGTTGTCTATGTGGTCCTTTGTTGTCTTCACGGAGTCGTTCCACTCTCTTCTGAATCTCCAAGAAATGAGCATTTTCCAAAGCACTCATTATTCTCATATCCATCTCTTTCTTCTGAGACTGATAAAGTCCCACGAGCCAATAGGCTTGATAAGCAAAGATGCAAACCAAGGCGGTAAGGACGAGCACAACAATATATTTTAGCGGCAACTTCATAACCTATTCATTTTATGCTATGACACAACTTATTTTCGATAAATCGGATAAATCTCCGTGGTGTTCTTCCATCCCCACTTGCCATTCTTTTGCGGTGCGAACTCTCGTCCCATCTTGGCACCAACGCCCCAATGCTGATTAAACATCACTTCGACGAATCCACCATAGTTGCTTTTCGGATTAAAAGGAGATATGATAACACTACGAGGGTCGGAAGTCTTTGTCGGCACATACTGTCCATACAATCCTACTGTAAGCCAGTCGTTCACTTGATACGACATCGTTCCACCAAAAGAAGCCTTGGTAAGATTGCCAAAACCATAAACACCGGTATTAACCTTGTCGATACCTATGTCTGGAGAGAAGACGAATCGCCCCACATTCTGTTGATAAACCAATCCAGCCGATTGTTTATTCATCAGTCCTGGCACTTCCAAGGAAGAAGAGTAAGCCACAAACGGTCCGAAGCTAGAGGTCGGCACTACATAATGAGGTATTGCATCAGGGGCTATCTTCAACGGACTCCCATCTTCCGACATCCATGGCTCTTTCGATTCAGAATGAGAATTTTCCAAAGGATGAGCATCTTCTATCGGATAGGAATATTCCAAAGACAATTTTTCCCTTGACAAAGCGCTAGGAACAGTATCCAAAGAGACTGTCCTTACCTCTTGAGCTTGCGCCGCCATGGAACAACAAACTGCCAATCCTATCACGATGATTCTTCTATTCTTATTCATACCTACAAAAGATTCTTTTTCTCGACTACAAAAGTAATAAAAAATAAGGGATGGCGAATGATTTCTGAGCGAAAAATACAATTTGATAAGACTAAATAACACTTCTGATAAGACTTGATAATCAAAATTTTTTGTTCATGACCATATTTTGCAGTACTTTTGCACCCGAAAACAGAAAGAACGAAGATTATGAAAAAATGGATGATAATAGACGCTTGCTTAGCTATGAGCCTGGCAAGCTATGCACAAAACAATAACGTAAGTTCAACTGAGGATGCCAATGACAACCTCAACAAGACTGATTCTCTGAGAATGGACAGCATTATCCATTCACTCCCCGATGTAATGGTGAAGGGGAATCGCCCTATCGTCAAGGTAAAGGGTGCGGCATTGACCTACGACCTCCCTCAACTTATCAAGAACCATCCAGTAGATAATGCTTACGAAGCCATCAAACAATTGCCTGGCGTAAACGAGCAAGACGAAGCTTTGACCCTCAACGCACAACCCGTAACTGTGATGATAGACGGCAAGGCAACCACCATGACGAGCGAGCAACTCTATTCTCTCTTGAAATCCATCCCAACCAGCCGCATCGCCAATGCCGAAATTCTCTATTCTGCCCCAGCACGCTATCAGGTGAAAGGACAGGTCATCAATCTCCAGCTGAAGCACAATACAGGCATCACCGCCCTGCAAGGCGAGCTCTTCGGTGGCTACACCCATCAGAATCGAAACAGTTACACCGAGCGTGCCTCCCTGCTATACACCAACAAAAAGTGGGAGTTTGACATGCTCTACTCCTTTGGACACGGCAAGAGAAGCTACCAATATGACAATGAGTTTTCCCATACCTTAGCTGATGGCACCTCTTATGCTTATTTTACAAATAGCAATAATATCAAGCGCCATCTCAACCACAATATCCGCCTGGGCATCAACTACAATATCGCCAAAGACCATCAACTCAGCTTTGCCTACACCTCTCAACTCAACAATTCAAGAAGAATATCGGAGGATGAGGGCAGTTTCAATTCTCTGCTCAGAATCCATGCCAAGAGTAAGCTCCACAACTTCCGTTTGGACTACTCCACTCCTTTTGGTCTCTCGGCTGGAGCGGAATACACCTATTATAATTCACCAGACGTGCAATGGTTGAATAGCAGTCTCTATGATGAGGAACTTGACATTGCAAGCAAGCAACGTATCAACAAATGGCATGCATACCTAAAACAGGAACATGACTTGGGAAAAGACTGGGGACTGAACTACGGCATCAATTACACCACATCAAGAGACAAGAGTTCGCAAGAGAACAACGACAATATTTCCAGCAGAAACAACAATGCTTCCACCAACAAAGAAAATGCCTACGACGGCAACCCCACTCAAACCGAAGACCAAGTAAGTTTCTACATCGGAGCCAGCAAGTCGTTCGGGCAGAAGCTCACGATGGAGGCATCGCTCATGGAAGAATATTACCACACCAATATTTGGCATGAGTGGAACATCTTCCCGACCCTCTCCATCACCTATCTCCCCAAGGCAGGACATATCCTCAAGCTCGACTTGGATTGCGACAGAGATTATCCATCCTACTGGTCAGTGAAGAACTTCACCACCTACAATGCAGGCGGATATGGCAAGATTGTGGGTAACCCGACATTGAAGCCATCACGAGACCTCGACCTCTCGCTTACTTATATTCTGCACAGCAGATATGTGGCAAGCCTCTTCCTCCAGAATTCTACCGATCCTTTCCGCCAGCTTCCTTACCAAAGCGACACCAAGAAAGAAGCAGAATATAAGTTCACCAACTTCGACCACGTCACAATAGCTGGCTTGATGCTCACTGCCCCTATCAACATCGGCAACTGGTGGCAGAATCGCCTTACCTTCATCGAGGCATATCAGAACGACAAGAACTCCCACTTCTACGACCTCCCCTTCAACCGTAGCAAGTGGTTCAGCCAAGCAACATGGAACGGCACCTTCCTCTTTGGCAAGCATGTGATTCTGAATCTTGATGCCTTCATCCGCACTGACGCTATCCAAGGCATCATCGACAGTCCTGCGGCAGGTTATCTGAACGCCGCCCTCACTTGGAAACCTCTCAAGGGCGACAAGCTCCAGATGAAAGCCTATTGCAACGACATCTTCGAGACTGCTGACAACAATCTGCACGATACCTATAAGGGACAGCACGTCATCAATGACATGCACTTCGGCAGAATCATCGGCCTCTCCCTCACCTACCGCTTCGGAGGATACAAGGCCAAGCAGCATGAGGAAGTCGATACTTCGAGATTCGGGAAATAAAGACAGAAGGAAAGAATATAATAGCGAAAAGTATCAATTTAGAAAAAATAACGAAAACGCTCGCAAGAACCAGCTTGATTCTTACGAGCGTTTTATATCACTCACTTCTAACCAAGAAAATGCGATTTGATAAGACTAAATAACACTTTCTATAAGATTTGAAAGAAAAAAGAGGTTAAAACATTTGGGAATTTGAAAGTTTACTTGTAATTTTGCAATGTTTTACAAAAAGATAACGCTTATGTGCAAATATGAGGATATAGAAGACTGGCGACTCTCGAACGGCAAGACCATCCGTGAAATCAACAATGCCGTACACGATGAGGTGGAGAGAATCTATCTCGAAGCGTGGGCGAAAGGAATCTCCGTGCCTTATTTTGAGAATGAGAAAATATATCTTGCCAATCCCGACGGAAGCGATGATGAAGCCACATTAGATTTCGATACGCGAAAATATGCCATTATCCGCCAAGTTGCAGCACCAGGAAAGGGGAAAATGGCTTACCTTCTCCACTCTTGAATCGTCCATTTTACCAACTATGAAATAGCAAGATGGAAAGAAGACCAGAATTTACAATCATCGCAGGTCCCAATGGAGCCAGCAAAAGCCGACTTGGAGTATTTTACTCCAATACCCAAGCTTTTGATGGCGATAAACTTGCCATGAATCTCCGTAAAAAACATCCCGACTGGATTGACCGTTGGATTGACGGAACAGTCATCTCAACCCTCATGAATGAAAAAGAGGCAGCCATTGACCAAAAGAAGAGTTATGCTTTTGAGACTAACTTTTCATCAAACCTACCTCTCACCCTTATTCAAGACTTCAAAAAGGCAGGTTACAAAATCAGCCTAATCTACTTCGGTCTTTCTTCTAAAGAAGACTCTCTTTCACGAGTCATTCAACGCCAATACATGGGTGGTCATAACGTTGTACAAGAAGTTATCGAATACAATTTTACAGAGGGTATCAGACGAGTACGCTCCTCTTTATCCCTTTTTGAAAACATCCTATTTATCGATAGAACATCCGACTTTGGTGACATTGTAGCCATTCATATTGAAAAGTCTGGCAAGCACCAGATTACAGACCACCCTGCCCTATGGTTTGATAAATACTTCAAAGATGTATTCGAGGAACTCGGATAATCGCCTGCTGCAGGTTATCTGAACGCCGCCATCACTTGGAAACCTCTCAAGGGCGACAAGCTCCAGATGAAAGTCTATTGCAACGACATCTTCGAGACTGCTGACAACAATCTGCACGATACCTATAAGGGACAGCACGTCATCAATGACATGCACTTCGGCAGAATCATCGGTCTCTCCCTCACCTACCGCTTCGGTGGCTACAAGGCGAAGAAGTTTGAGAAAGTAGATACTTCGAGATTCGGGAAATAAGAATTTCTTCTATAAATAACAATCCAAAGACATATATCAACGAGATACAGAAATTTCCCTATAAGCCAACAGGCTGATACAAGCCTACTACTTATAGGGAGATTCATTTTTATTTTATATTTCTATTCCACACCCTTCGCTTCGAGGACCTCCTCCTTTGTTAAACCAGTCATTTCCATAATGGTGTCTATATCAACGCCTTTGCTCAGCATCTTCTTGGCAATCTGTAGTGCTTTATTTTTTTCACCTTCTGCACGACCTTCTGCACGACCTTCTGCACGACCTTCTGCACGACCTTCTTGCAAGCCATCATCATAACCTGTCATGATAACGCTACGCTGATAGCGAAGATTCTCCATGTGTCTTACATAATCAGCCCGATCTTCCTTTGACAATTTATCTACCATCAAACATTTACGAGCATCAGACAGACCTGGAGCCTTAGCACTATCCTTGATTTCACCAGTCTTCAAGAAATCTATCCACTCATCAAGGTTGGTGACAGCCAACTTGTCAAAATTATCCACACAGAGCAAGTAATATTCCGGGAATATATCACCTGCCTCACGAGTAGTTTTCTTTCCTTTTTCTATATAATCACCAAAAAAGACCTCGCTCTGACGGTTGGATAGTTTCAGTACGTCATGCGGTTCATGCAGACCTTGGAAAATAGTTTTACCATGATAGACATAATCCTTTGCCTGACCGAGAGAAAAATAAACGATATTGATGGAATATACTTTTTTCACCTTATCGTAATCATCTCCCAAATCAATATTGTCGGTGATAACTTTTGATACACCATAGAGAATACGATGAAAATAGTTCAACTCACGAGTGTTTTGAATCTCAAATATCGCAAGTTCTCCTTTCTCATTCTCTGCCAAAATATCCACACGATTGAACTTATCGTTTTCACTGTATTGGTTAGACTCGCTATCCAAGAAACGATTGATTTTAAACTTCTCGTTCAATAGAGAATACATCAAACCTTCCAACACGGCATAATTAGCCTTGTTACGAAGTAACCTCTTCATAGCCCAGTCAAATCGTATATAGTTTGCCATAACCTTAAGCTTTTAAACGTTTATATTTCCTTCTTCATTGAGCATTTCAATAATGCTGCTGCAAATTTAAGGAAAATAAAGGAGAATACAAAGAAAATCATCGTGAGTTTTATCCAAAGCTCTCTGCTTAGTAATATTTAACAAAAAAACATTTGGAAATTAGAAAGTTTCCTTGTATATTTGTACCATACAAACATATTAAACATAGAAGCAATATGAAGGTAATATTCTTAGATATTGACGGTGTACTCCAACCTGGTAGTTACCAAGACAGATTCAAGCACATAGGAGAAGTTTCAGACTTAGCCAAGAAGTTGAATGTGGAGCTGCATAACGGCTTCGATTACTACAAGTTGGTGGGTGGTGACAAAGAGTATGACAACAGACAACAAGTTAACAAATACGACATAGGTGCTGTATATTGGGACTGGCATCCCGAGGCTGTCAAGCTACTCCATGAAGTCATCGACAAGACGGGAGCCAAGATTGTACTCTCCACCGACTGGCGTGGTCGTGGACTGGAAGAGATGCGTGGCCTCATCGACATCAAGGGCTTTGGCAAGTATCTCTATGGTGCCACTTATTTCGCCGCCCAACCCTACTCCTCTACAGACGGCAAGCTATTTACCGACGAAGAGATGTGGGCTCAAAGAAATGAATTCAATAAGATTACTCAAGACATCGAGAACGGTCTCAAGAAATTTTATCCTCCAGAAAAAGGTGGATTCTGGGATCACTATGTTGAGTATCGCACAGCCGAGGTGAGGGAATATCTCGACCGTCACCCAGAGATTACAAGCTATGTAGCTGTGGACGACATGTATATCGGCGTTGGTCTCGACGGACACTTCGTTTGGTCAGACAAGGGGTATATTCGCCGTGAGCATGCCGACAAGATGATAGAGATTCTTAGTAAGGAAGATGGTCCTTTCCCTCTTCCTGCAGAATTGAAGACCAAAGAGTTGGAGGATTGGAGAGAGAAACGAGTATATCATAGTGAGTATTATCACTAAAAAACTCAAAACAAACCAAGAATGACATCCTTATTAGAAAAAGCAAACAACGCCGACAACACCGTTACCTTCCGCATCCAAGCTCCCAAAGCAAAGAATGTAAAGGTAATCGCCGACTGGGAGGCAAACAAGGGAACGAGCATCATGAAGAAGGATAAAGAGGGCGTATGGACTTACACCACTCCAAAGTTGCCTTCAGAAATGTACACCTATCGCTTTGACGTAGATGGTATTACAGGCATCGACCCAACCAATCCATTCACCCGCAGAGATGTAGGCAACGTGTTCAGCATCTTCTATGTGGGCAATGGTTGCGCCGATGAATACCAAGTACACGACGTGGCTCATGGACAGATTCGCACCCTATGGTATCATTCCAACAGTGCCAACACTGATCGTCGTATGAACATCTATCTTCCTCCAACTTATGGCAAGACCGACGAGAAATTCCCTGTGTTCTATCTTCTTCATGGAAGTGGAGGCGACGAAAACGCTTGGCTCGAACTGGGTAACATCGCACGCATCATGGACAACCTTATAGCCGAAAAGAAGTGTAAACCAATGATTGTGGGTATGCCTTGCAGTTTATTCCACAACTGTTCAAATAAGGAAACACTTACTGATTGCATTATCGCTTACTGATAATAATATCAACCATTGAATACAAAAAGTAGCTACATGAAACAACTTTTTCTAACTCTATCATTCGCCTTTGGGCTTCTCTCAGCAGAAGCCCAAACAGGCGATCTTCCTCGTGTCGCTCCAGAACAAACTGGGGTAAAGAGCGAACAAGTCGTAGCATTCTTCGACTCCTTGATGGCTTTTCCGAATACCGACATCCACAGTGTCATTGTGATGCGCCACGGCAAGGTGATAGGCGAAATCCACCCTGCCCCATTCAAAGCGGAATATAACCACACCCTCTTTTCCTGCTCCAAGACGTTCGCGTCGGCAGCCATCGGTATTGCCATCGGCGAACATCGTTTGAAGTTGACAGACCGTCTCGCCACCTTCTTTCCGGAATATCTACCCAAGGAAGTGAGCGAATGGCTTTCTGACATCACCATAGAGGATTTACTCACCATGCGTTCGGGGTTCGTCTTCTTCGATGAAGTAAGAAGCGAACACTCCGATTGGGTAAAGGCGATGATGTCGCCACACGTAAAGGATTTCTATGGCTACCAGATGTGGATGTGCGAATGGCCTGATGCCGCAAGGGCTGATGGGGCTTACGGACAATATATCATCGTGAACCCACAGCAAGACATGGTGGTGATTATCACCCAATGCTTGACTGGCGACGGCAACAAGGAACAAAGACTCATCAAGAACGTCTTGTTCCCAGGCATCGTTGCCGAAGGCAAGAACATCAAAGCAGGAAAGGCATATCTCATATTGCAGAAGAAGCAAGCAGCCTATACACTTCCTCTCTTGGAAGGCAAGAAAAGCAACAAGTTGATAACCTCTCATCTTAACAAGCCTTATCAGCTCGACAAGAATCCATTGGGATGGAAACAAATCACTTTTCTCACTCCACAAAAGATGGAAGTGGAAGACAGCGTTGGCAGAAAGGGCATCATCGAGATGGGATTCAAGCAATGGAAGACTTCAGATATCGGCATCTATCCACAGAATCCCCGAGGCACTACAAGCAAGGTAACGAATTGGTCATCAAGACCCACTTCGTCGATTGGATAACAGGCATAGAGCTTCGCATCCCATTCGACCGCAATACTCTTTTGCTTAAATTATCCGAAAACTACCATCACAAAAAATATAGTATCAAAACGAAATAAAATTTGCAAATTTCAATGCATAATCGTAAATTTACAAACAAAGAGTAACACCAAGAAAAAACTCACAAGAACCAGATTTGTTCTTGCGAGTTTTTTTGTTACTTAGTCGTCAATATGCCTTGGAAAAGGATACTTGCTCCAAAGTTTTAGCATAAAATAGCCTACCAAGTCGGCAATGCCCACCCCCAGATAGAACTGCTGCAAAGTTACCTCCGCACCCTTGAAAAACAAGGCAGGGAAAAACAGCATCACTAACAACACGGCATTGTCCTTTTTCTGCTGCGGCCACCCCTTGCAGAAATCCTTTGCCCAGAACCTGCACCCAGGGTAAAGCCCGAAAGTCAGCAACATCACATGCACTATGCCTGTCTTGATGAAGCAGAAGGCTGTTATCAACGCAGCTATCTCTGATACCACAAGAAATATCAGATAAGCCAATCTCAAATTGTCACTCGTATTTTGATTCATATTTTAGAATTATTATTTTACTTTCACTTCTATCATATTCCTGGCGGCATCTTCGCTCGAACCACCCACGAACACTTGGTACTTACCTGACACCACTCGCATGGTATTGGTCTGGGCATCCCATCCCTCGAAACTCTTGCGAGGCAAGTCAATGCTCACCGTCTGCTTCTCGCCAGCCTTCAAGGTTACTCGTTGGAAAGCCTTCAAACTCTTGATAGGTCCATCCACATCGTCAATGCGCTTGATATAGACCTGAGCTACTTCTGTTCCTTCGCGCGCACCTCTATTATATAGCGAGAACTGAAGTTGGTAAGAATCAGACTTAGCATTAGATTTGGCTTTCCCTTCAGCCGCCGAACGTTGTTGCTTCACTCTTCGTTCTTCACTCTTCACTTTCCTCACTGTCAGCTTGCCATACTCAAAGGTGGTATAGCTCAATCCATGACCGAATGGAAACAAAGCCTCTCCCTTGAAGTAACGATAGGTGCGATTCTTCATCGTATAGTCGAGGAAGTCTGGCAAATCTGCGGTGCTCTTATAGAAGGTTATCGGAAGTTTGCCCGATGGATTCACCTCTCCGAAAAGCACCTTTGCCACCGCCTCTCCACCACGTTCCCCTGGATACCAAGCCTGGAGGATTGCCTCGGCGTTCTCGGTCTCGGGAACCATGGCGATGGCGGATCCGGAACAGTTGACGAGCACCACTCGCTTGCCTGCACGATGAAGCGTCTCGATGACCTTGCGCTGGGCTTGCGGCAATTCGATGTCGGTTCTGTCTCCTCCCTTGAAACCTGGCTCAGAGACCTTCATTTCTTCACCTTCAAGACTTGGAGAGATACCTCCCACAAATACAACGGCATCCGCATCTCCCACCTCATCGAGAATCTGTCGCTCAGTGGGCGTGTAGTTCTTCACGATGTCAAACTGCATCACCGCCATATCCGTCTTCTGGAAATAATCCACCTGTATCTGCATCGGTTTGCCCGCCTTGACGGCGATGGGCTTGTTGAGCATCTGCACACGGGTACGACCTTTCCAAACATTGGCAACGGTGTCGCCATCAATGATGAGACGATAACCATCGTCACACCCCATCTTGATATTCAACGTCTCGTCCTTGTTTGGAGTAAAAACACCCATATAACGAGCAGAGAAGTTCGTGAGATTCACACCTGGCGCAAACACGGTATTGCCACCATTGCTCTGATTGATAGGAGTCGTCATCACGGCTTCCGCCACAGGCTCGCCCTGCATATCAAGATTGTTCCAATAAATCGCCTTCATACCTTTGATGACATTACCAGAAGAAACGGTACGATTTTTATTCTTACCATCATCAGGCAACTCTGGTGATACTGAGAAGAGATTAAACCGACTCTCCGAAACCTCATTTCTTGTCAAAGTACAAGCTGAGATGTATTTCACTTCGCAGCCTGGGGCTGTTCCTGCCAAGCTTCCATGATTTTCATAAGCCTTTTCCACATAGTTTCTGATGCCTTGAAGAATCGTGGTCGTAGCCGTAGGATAGCCCGAATAGTTGCCCCATTGCATGATGGAGTCGTTGGCGTTAGGTCCCATCACCACAATCTTCATCTTTGGATTGAGCGGCAAGAGATGGTCCTTGTTCTGAAGGAGCACGATGCCCTCCTCCGCCATTTTCTCAGCCAAGTCCTTATGTGGTTGGCTGGCGATGACGGACGGAGGAATCTGAGTCCATGCCACATTCTCGTCCTTGTCGAAATCGCCCAAACGGAAACGAGCCACCAGCAATCGCTTCAAGCTCTCGTTTACCTTTTCTTCGCTTATCAGTCCTGTTTTCACCGCCTCAGGAAGCGAGCGATACACACTTCCGCACTCCACATCAGTTCCTGCTCCAAGAGCTTGTGCCGTAGCCTCGGCTGGAGTCTTCGCCGTCTCATGTCGCCCAAGCACATAGAAGTCGTTGATGGCACCACAGTCGGAAGTAATCAATCCCTTAAATCCCCATTCATCTCTTAAGATTTGGCGTTCGTATCTCGCATTGCCACAACAAGGTTTGCCGTCGATTCGCTGATAAGCACACATCACCTCTGCCACGTTTCCATCCTGCACCAACGACTTGAACGCAGGGAGATAGGTCTCCCAGAGATCTCTCGCTGGCAGATTCTCAATATTGAAGGAATGGCGATTCCACTCCGGTCCACTATGTACGGCGAAATGCTTGGCACAAGCGAGGAGCTTGACGTATTGAGGAGTTTTTGCTGTAGATGACGCTAACTTACCAGGAGCCGACATCGGTTGACCGTCGAAGGTCTGTCCTTGCAAGCCATTCACCACGGCTAGTCCCATGCGAGTAGTGAGATAAGGATCCTCTCCATAGGTCTCCTGCCCACGTCCCCAACGAGGATCTCGGAAGATATTGATATTGGGTGTCCAAAAACTTAGACTTTGGTATCGCTTGATATTTCCGCTCTTCTTTGCCTCCTGTGCCTTGGCGCGAGCCTCATCGCTCACGGCGGTAAACACCTCATATAATAAGGTATCATCCCACGAAGCCGCCATGTGCATCGTGATTGGGAAGACCGTGACGAAGCCATTGCGCCCCACTCCATGCAGTGCCTCGTTCCACCACTGGAACTGAGGGATACCCAATCGGGCGATAGCTGGAGAAGTATCCATCATCAGTTTCGTCTTCTCCTCCAAGGTTAGACGAGAAATAAGGTCGTTGGCACGAACCTCTGCCGAGAGATTCGGGTTCTGATAAGGGAGTTGCTGAGCCAGCATGAGCGATGTATTCAGTAAAAGAGCCGAAAACAAAGCAAAATGTCGTAGTCGTTTCTTCATTATTTTGGTAATTGTTTATATTTTGATTTCGTTAGTTTACATCGTTTAAGCGATTAGCATTTGTATCGGCAACCGCGAATTCAACAAGCAAGT
>DKCU01000147.1 GCA_002451555.1 Candidatus Segatella albertsiae | reverse complement strand
TCTTGCGAGAATGTGGTTAAGCACATTGCAGCCAAGCACCCAGAGGCTAAGTTTGAGACACTTCGCGACTGCACATGGGAGCAGTTGGAAGAGGTTCGTGCCGAGGTAGGCGAAGAGGATTACAGCCGCGCTCACTTCGTATTGGGCGAGAAGGACCGTGTGCTCGCAGTTTGCGATGCGCTTGAGAAGGGCGACTACGAGACTGTTGGTCAGAAGATGTACGAGACTCACCACGGCTTGAGCAAGGAGTACGAGGTAAGCTGCGAGGAGCTTGACTTCTTGAACGATGTAGCCAAGGAAGACGGCGTTACAGGTAGCCGTATCATGGGTGGTGGCTTCGGTGGCTGCACCATCAACTTGGTGAAGGACGAGCTTTACGACAAGTTCGTAGAGGACGTTACCGCTAAGTTCACAGCCAAGTACGGCCACGCTCCTGAGGTTTACCCAGTTGTTATTTCCGAGGGTTCACACAAGGTTTGCTAAACTTCCTAAGGAAATAAACTATATAAAGTAGAATCGACAGAATGAGGGTGTGTCATAAGTCGGGCTGAAAGCCCAAAAGCCCCAAGCCCTGGGCAACGCCCTGGGTAATGATAACACAAACGAAAGTCGCCCTGAAAGGGCAAAAGCATTGATAATGTGTTGCTTTTGCCCTTTCAGGGCGATTTTTCTAAATGACTCCAAGCCTAGGGCGTTGCCCTAGGCTTGGAGTTTATTTCCCTTTCAGGGCGCATGGGTTGTGACTTATGACACACCCTCATTTTTTTGTTTACCTTTGCAACAAAAATTCGTCAGTAGAGTAAAGAACAGACAAAGCATAAAACAAATGACAGAGAAAGAATTCGAATATATCGTGCAAGAAATACGTCCACAGCTCCTCAAGCTCTGCCAGCGTTTCTTTAGCATCACCCACCTAAGCGTGGAATCCGAAGATGCAGTACAAGAGACCCTGGTGAAACTTTGGAAAATGCGAGACAAACTTGACCATTACCAAAGCCCATTGGCACTGGCTACGATTATCGCCAAAAACACTTGCATCGATTATCGCAGGAAAGCCTCTGTCTCAGAAACCACCTTGGAGGATGCGAACTATCCTTCACAACTCAGCACGGACCAAGCAATCATAGGAAAGGATATGCAAGTTAGAATAGACAAAGCCTTGTCCAAGCTACCAGCAACCCAAAGGAAGATGCTAACAATGCGAAGCGATGGAATGTCACTTAATGACATTGCCACCATCTGCAATGCTAACAAGACCAGCACCAAGACCATGATTTCGGCTGCTCGCAAAACTCTGTTCAAACTACTCAATGGTAACAATAATTAAACAAAAAGGAGATTATCAACATGACATCTAACAAGAATATCACAGAACTAAAAGACAACTCAGTACGACACAAGCTCATACTGAGGTATCTTGAAGTGGAAACAAGTCTCGAAGAAGAACATCTCCTAACCGACTACTATAGTCAGGCAAGAGAAAACGAGTTGACAAAGGAAGACCTCACCATCCGTACCATTCTCCTTGGCACATCCGCCAAAGAAGAAATTGCCTTATCTGGTTCTGCCGCAACAGAGTTTGACAGAATCATAGCAGATTCTCAAACTCAAAGAATGTCAAGCAAAAGTATCAAACAGCCAAAAGAAACAATTAAATTCATTAGAATTTCAGCGATTCTATTAGCTGCCGCCATGCTAACAGGGCTCATATTCTTCATTTTGCCAACAAGAGAGCAAAGGAATCAAGGTTTTATCTCCCAACCTTCCTCAAAGATTGTCTGCCAAAATACCGAGACTGGCTTGACCGACCAAGAGATATGGGAAAAAGAAGACTCCATATTTCTTGCCAATGAGCAGCGTCCTGTAAAAAGAACCGCATCATCGCTAGACAAAGAAGAGAAAAATAGCTCAACAAAAGAAACAAAAAGTTGCTCTACAAAAGAAGCGAAAAATGTCTCCACACCAAGAACTGAAGACAGAACAAGACTGCAAATGCCTTCAATGCCTTCCGAGCCAAATGTTCTGGAACTTTTCGACAAATATAATGAAATAGCCTCTCTACTCCTTCCTACAACAGAACAAGTGGGGATGGAATACGATGGAGAAAACTCTATCTTGACCATCACAGACGAGCATGGAGCAACCTATCAATATAAAATCCAAGCAGACAAGGACAACGGAGAAGATTACCAGTTGTCTCCATTAGCCTCCATCACTCCAACAGACATCGATGAAGGTAATCTATAAGCTTGAAGGTAATCTATAAGTTTGAAGGCAATAAACACCAACACTTGCATTTTCGCCAAGAAATCACATCTTCGATAAAAACATACACATTATTAATAATGTATAATACATAAACATAATCAATAACATATAATCATGAAAAAAGTATTATTCATCAGTTTAGCTTTGCTCATGAATCAACTCACAGCAACAGCTTCCAAGCCAGAGACCATGTCGCCGCTTGACACTCTCCAAGTATATACTATCAATGGAGAGACTATTAGCAACTTTGACGGTAGCCAGTTAGCACACAAGCACATCACCAACTACCAAATGAATGTTTCCCCTGTATCCGCAAATGGGAAAGAAGTCATCCAAACTCATGACATCAAGACCTCAGCAGATCCATCACCACTCATCATCTTAGATGGCAAAGTCATCCCCACCATAGGAAACATGATATTAAATAAGCTAGACCCTTCCAACATCAAGAGCATAGATGTCATCAAAGACAACAATAAACAAGAAGAGCTCTTCAAGAAATATCTCGGCAAATACGACGAAGAAAACCGCAAGAAGTACCAAGGTATCATCATCATCACATCCATCAGCAAGGAGAAGAATGCAAATGCTTGTCAACAACTGTCAAAATTCAAATCGCAGCTAGCCAAGAGCGCTACTCTACCACAATTCTATATCATTGATGGAAAGAAAGTAAAAAACTTCGATGGAAGTCAACTGAAAGGGAAAAATATTGAAGACTATAAGATAAACATTGACACTATTGACCATACCAAGAACTCTCTAGTTACCACTCATCACATAACAATAGATAAGAGCATACACATCAGAGGAACGAAACAAGTACAAAGTTCCCTTAAAAAGCAAAAAGCCGAGCCAAAGTATATACTAAATGGCAGACCAAGCAGCAAAGAAGAAATAAGCAAACTCTCTCCCACAGACATCAAGGGAATGACAGTTCTAAAAGCTGGCTCGAAGGCAGCAGAACAATATTCATCAGGACACGACGACGCACATGACTACATATTAATTACAACCAAAAAATAACCTTCCTCCACTTGTGTTTTCGCCCACAATAATCCAAATAGTGTTAAAAAGACACTTTCACGCAAAAAAAGTCAGAAGAAAGTATTGTAGTTTAGAAATAAAATTGTAATTTTACACCCAAAATAATAAAGTAACTAATAATCAACCTAAAAATGAGAAAATTTAAAGGTCTATTTTTGGGAGCTGGCTTAGTAACAGCTATGCTTTCAGCGTGTGGTTCCGGTGAGAATGCAAATCTCACACAGTCTGGTCTTAATCCTGCTGATTTCGACTCTACTGTCCTCGGCAAGAAAACCGAGTTGATAACCCTCAAGAACAACAACGGCATGGAAGTATGCCTCACCAACTACGGTGGTCGCGTCGTTTCCATCTCCGTGCCTAACAAGGACGGAAAGCCAACAGACGTTGTGCTCGGCTACGACAATATCCATCAGTATGCTGATACCCTCAATTCCCCATCCGACTACGGTTCGTCGGTAGGTCGTTACGCCAACCGCATCAAGGACGCCAAGCTCTCTATCGCAGGCTCAACCTATCAGTTGAAAGCCAACGACAATGGCAACTGCCTCCATGGTGGTGGTGCCACGGGATGGCTCAACCAGGTCTATGACGTTACAGCCAAGAACGATTCTTCCGTTACATTCACCATCAACGCAAAGGATGGCGAGAATGGTTTCCCTGGCAATGTGACAGCCACAGCCACTTACACCGTGAAGAGCGACAACACACTCGACATCGTGTTTGGTGCGACAACCGACAAGGAAACAGTTGTCAACATGACCAACCATAGCTACTTCAACTTGAACGGCGACCCATCGAAGGAAGGTTTCGACCAAGTGATGTACATCAACGCCGACAAGTTCACACCAGCCGACTCACTCTATATCCCAACAGGCGAAATCAAGGATGTGACAGGTACTCCTATGGACTTCCGCACTCCTACAGAGATCGGCAAGAAGGTGGATTATAGCTTCGACCAAATCAAGAACGCCACAGGTTACGACCACAACTGGTGCTTGAACACTTATAAGAACGGCAAGGGCGACGACAAGACCGTTTGCGCAAGCCTTTACTCTCCAAAGAGCGGCATCTTGCTCGAAGTTTTCACCAACGAGCCTGGCATCCAAGTATATACAGGCAACTTCCAGGGCACAGGCATCGCTTGCAAGCACGGCATCAAATATCCTAAGCACGTGAGCGTTTGCTTCGAAAGCCAGAAATACCCAGACTCTCCTACTAAGATTTCACAGGGCGTGAAGGACTGGACTGACGCAACCTTGAAACCAGGCGAAAAATATTACTCACATCTCGCTTACAAGTTTAGCGTGAAGAAGTAATTCCGCTAATTACAGAAAAGTAATTCGCAAAAATACAGGAAAGTAATTTGTCCAATTATAAGAAGAAGGTTCTCTTGCCTCCCCCTTTGCTCAACCCAGCAAATCGGGAGGCGATGAGAGACCTGAAAAGAAACCGACAAAACAATAAACAAAAATAACAATCTAAACAAAAGAAATTATGAATTGGAATTCCACAGAATTCGTATGGCTCGACTGGGCAGTGCTCGCCATTGGTGTCATTGGCGTGATATGGGCAGTATGGCATGCGATTGTCAAGGACAGAATGGCTCAGAAGGGCGAGGACTCATCGGCTTACCTCTTCGGTAAGGGTGAACCTTGGTATGTAATCGGTATGGCTATCTTTGCTGCCAACATCGGTTCTGAGCACCTCGTAGGTTTGGCTGGTACTGGTGCCAAGAGTGGTGTCGGCATGGCTCACTGGGAGATGCAGGGATGGATGATCCTCATCTTGGGATGGTTGTTCGTACCATTCTACCAGTTGCTCATCAACAAGCTCGGCAAGATTATCACCATGCCAGACTTCCTGAAGTTTCGCTACACACAGCGCACTGGTTCATGGCTCTCCATCATCACCCTCGTGGCTTACATCCTCACCAAGGTGAGCGTGACAGCCCTCACAGGTGGTATTTTCTTCGAGTACCTCTGGGGCTTGAACTTCTGGGTAGGTGCCATCGGCTTGATCATCCTCACCACCATCTTCACCGTATTCGGCGGCATGAAGGGTGTGATGACCCTTTCCACCATCCAGACCCCTATCTTGGTCATCGGTTCGTTCTTGGTACTCTTCCTCGGTCTCTCCGCTCTCGGTGGTGGCAGCATCACAGCAGGTTGGGGCGACATGATGGACTACTGTAGCAAGCTGAACAATGGTTATGGTACCACCCACATGTTCCACTGGGAGGCAGGCGACTCCATGTATCAGGAGTACCCAGGCTTCGTAGTGTTCATCGGTGCTACCATCATCGGTTTCTGGTACTGGTGTACCGACCAGCACATCGTACAGCGTGTCTTGGGTCAGGTGCCAGGCGAGAAGAACGAGGAAGTAATGAAGCGTGCTCGCCGTGGTACTATCGCAGCAGGTTTCTTCAAGGTATTGCCTTGCTTCATGTTCTTGATTCCAGGTATGATCGCAGCAGCCTTGGCTCAGAAGGGAGCCATCTCCATGGACAATACAGACGCAGCCTTCGCCATCATGGTGAAGAGCGTGCTCCCTGCAGGTATCAAGGGTATCGTGACCATCGGTTTCATCTGCGCACTCGTTGCTTCATTGGCAGCATTCTTCAACTCTTGCGCTACCCTCTTCACCGAGGACTTCTACAAGCCTTTGAAGAAGGGCATGTCTGAGGCTCACTACGTATTCGTAGGTCGTGTGGCAACAGTCGTTGTCGTTATCCTCGGCTTCGCTTGGTTGCCAATCATGATGAAGATGGACACCCTTTACAACTATCTCCAGGGCATCCAGTCACTTCTTGCTCCTACGATGGTAGCCGTGTTCGCCATGGGTATCTTCTCCAAGAAGATTACTCCTAAGGCTGGTGAATACACCATGATCTTCGGTTTCCTCATCGGTATGGTTCGTCTCGTCACCAATGTCATCACAGACACAGGCAAGGCAGCTATGGACGGTGCATTCTGGGAATACACATCATGGTTCTGGCAGACCAACTGGCTCGTATTCGAGTGCTGGTTGCTCGTGTTCCTCCTCATCTTCATGGTAGTGGTAAGTTGCTTCACCCCTGCCCCAAGCAAGGAGCAGGTAGAGGCCATCACCTTCACCAAGGACTTCAAGAAGTCTATCCGTGACAGTTGGGACTGGTTCGACATCGTGGGTACACTCGTTGTCGTAGGTCTTTGTGCAGCATTCTACTGGTATTTCTGGTAAGCCAAACGTAAGACTTAAGAATACTATAAAGTAAGACTTAAGAATACTATAAAGCAAGTTCCTCCTGAGGGAACTTCCGATAGAGGGACTTGCTTTCCTTTCAAACCTACAAAGACAAAAGAAATTCTAGTTGTACGGTTGAGACGGGCTGAAAGCCCAAAAGCTCCAAGCCCAGGGCAACGCCCTGGGTAGATGGCATGGATTTAATGCGCCCTGAAAGGGCAAAAGCATAAAATTCCCCAAATGCAGAAGGCTTTTGCCCCTTCAGGGCGACATGCTTGCTTGCATATTACCTAGGGCGTTGCCCTAGGCTTGATGCTTCTGCCCCTTCGGGGCGCATAGATTATTTCAACCATACGGCTCGAAGCAATTTTTCTAATCACAAAAGGAATCGCTTTCCGACATCAAATAAAAAACAAGGAATCGCTTTCCGACATCAAAAGGATTTATCCTTGCAACATCAAAAACCAAAAGCAATGACACAATATTATAACGAACATTCCAAAGTCCTCGTCTCCGTTGACTGTATCATCTTCGGATTCAATGGCAACCAACTGCAAGTTCTCATCGGCAAGCGCCAGATGGACCCAGGTCGTGGCGAATGGTCACTATATGGTGGTTTCGTCGGTCAAGAGGAGAACCTCGAAGACGCCGCCAATCGTGTCATTCTCGAATTGACAGGCATGAAGGGATTGTACATCCGCCAAGTGGGTGCCTTCGGTCGCATCGACCGTGACCCGGGAGAGCGTGTCATCTCCATCGCCTACTGCGCTCTCATCAACGTCAAGGATTATGACGACAAACTCAGAATCCAGCATGACTTGGAATGGGTGAGCTTGAACGAGCTTCCACCACTCTATTCCGACCACAAACAAATGATACGAAATGCGATAGCACAGATTCGTCGCCGCATCAACAACGAGCCGCTGAGCTTCAAGTTGCTGCCCGACCTCTTTACACTCACCCAGCTACAGCATGTGTTCGAGGCTGTGATGGGCGAAGAAATCGACAAGCGCAACTTCCGCAAGCGCATCAAGGACATCGACTTCATCGAAAAGACGGAACTCATTGACAAGGTTACTTCCAAGAGAGGTGCAGCCCTCTACCGCTTCAACAAGAAAGCATACGAGGAAGACCCTTCGTTTAATTTGAAGTGAAGAACGAAGAGTGAAGAGTGAAGAATTCAAATGACTCGCCCTCTTGACTTCCATAAAAAAGACAATTCAGAAATCCAAATAGGATTCTCGATATATAGATGGCTATTCATATAAGATAGATGGCTATCAATAAGTAGCGATAAAGTAAGATAAACAACAATAGAAATAAAATAATAACAACATTATAAAACAATACAACTATGTTAGAAGAATTAAAGGAAAAAGTGTTCAAGGCAAACCTTGACCTCGTGAAGCACAACCTCGTGCTCTTCACATGGGGCAACGTGAGTGCCATCGACCGTGAGAAAGGTCTCGTTGTCATCAAGCCATCTGGCGTCAGCTACGACACCATGAAGGCAAGCGACATGGTAGTCGTTGACTTGGAAACTGGCAAGGTTGTCGAAGGCGACCTCAACCCTTCATCAGATACTCCTACCCACTTGGTTCTCTATCGTGCATTCCCTGAGTTGGGCGGCGTGGTTCATACCCACTCTACTTACGCCACAGCCTGGGCACAGGCTGGCATGGACATCCCTAACATCGGTACCACCCATGCCGATTACTTCCACGACTGCATCCCTTGCACAGATGCCATGACCGAGGACATGATGGCAGAGTACGAGTACAACACGGGCGTTGTCATCGTCAATCGCTTCAAGAAGGACAACATCAACCCTGTCCACACTCCTGGCGTTTTGGTCAAGAACCATGGTCCTTTCACTTGGGGCAAGGATGCCGACGAGGCTGTATATCACGCAGTGGTAGCCGAGCAGGTGGCTAAGATGGCGTTCATCTCTTTCAGCGTGAACCCTAACACCACCATGAACCCATTGCTCGTGGAGAAGCATTTCAGCCGCAAGCACGGTCCTAACGCTTACTACGGACAGAAGAAGAAACATTAATATAACAACAATAACTCAATATAAAAAAACAACAATAACTAACAATATAAAAAACAATAACAATCATGATTAAGGCATTTGAAAATTCAGAAGTATGGTTTGTAACTGGTGCTCAACTTCTTTACGGAGGCGACGCAGTGGTACAGGTAGATAATCACTCCAAGGAGATGGTAGCTGGCTTGAACGATAGCGGCAACATCCCTGTCAAGGTGGTATATAAGGGCACAGCCAACTCTTCTGCCGAGGTAGAGGCAGTGATGAAGGCAGCCAACAACGACGAGAAGTGCGTGGGTATCATCACTTGGATGCACACCTTCTCTCCAGCCAAGATGTGGATCAAGGGCTTGCAGGCTCTCCAGAAACCTCTCCTCCACCTCCACACTCAGTATAACGCCGAGTTGCCTTGGGACAGCATCGACATGGACTTCATGAACCTCAACCAGTCTGCACACGGCGACATCGAGTTCGGTCACATCTGCACTCGTATGCGTGTACCTCGCAAGGTAGTCGTAGGTTACTGGAAGAGCGAGGAGACCCAGAAGCAGATCGCCGTTTGGACTCGTGTGGCTGCTGCCGTAGCTGACGCTCACAATGTACGCTGCTTGATGTTCGGTATGAACATGAACAACGTGGCCGTTACCGATGGCGACCGTGTTGAGTTCGAGCAGCGCTTGGGCTACCACGTAGATTACTACCCAGTATCTTCCCTCATGGAGTACTTCAAGAAGGTGACCGACGAGGAGGCTGATGCTCTCGTAGAGGAGTACAAGAAGGAATACACCATCAAGATCGACGAGAGCGGCGAGGAAGTATATTGGGAGAAGGTGAAGAACTCCGCAAAGGCTGAGATTGCGCTTCGTCGTGTATTGAAGGACGAGGGCGCCATCGCTTTCACCACCAACTTCGACGACCTCGGCGACGCTGACGTCAACGATCCTAACTTCGTAGGTTTCGACCAGATTCCTGGCTTGGCTTCACAGCGTTTGATGGCTGAGGGTTATGGCTTCGGTGCTGAGGGCGACTGGAAGACAGCTTGCCTCTATCGCACACTCTGGGTTATGAACCAGGGCTTGGAGAAGGGTTGCTCTTTCTTGGAGGACTACACATTGAACTTCGCAGAGGGTCAGACATCAAGTCTCCAGAGCCACATGTTGGAGGTTTGCCCACTCATCGCAAGCGACAAGCCAAAGTTGGAGGTACACTTCCTCGGCATCGGTATCCGCAAGTCACAGACCGCTCGCCTCGTGTTCACATCCAAGACTGGCAAGGGTATCAAGGCAACAGTCGTTGACCTCGGCAACCGCTTCCGTCTCATCGCAAGCGAGGTAGAGTGCATCGAGCCAAAGCCAATGCCTAAGCTCCCTGTAGCTTCTGCCCTCTGGGTACCACAGCCTTCATTCGAGGTAGGTGCTGGCGCATGGATTCTCTCTGGTGGTACACACCACAGCGCATTCTCTTACGACATCACAGCCGACTACTGGGAGGACTTCTGCGAGATGCTCGACATCGAGTTCGTCAACATCGACAAGAACACAGAGCTCCGTAGCTTCAAGCAGCAGCTTCGCAACAATGAGGTTTACTACATGCTCAACAAGGCGCTGAAGTAATTAATTAAGTGAAGAACGAAGAGTGAAGAGTGAAGAATTCTCTTGCTTTGAAGATATAGAAAACTCTTGCTTTTGAAGATTTTCAGTATTGGAAGTTCGGAAATTTATAGGAATCAGATAACGATATATTATTTCATGAGATTCTTGGCTCTTTACTTTTCACAAATTATACAAAGAAGATGAGTAACGCAAAACAAACGATCGAGGCAGGCAAGGCGATTCTCGGTATCGAGTTCGGCTCTACCCGAATCAAGGCAGTCTTGATCGATACAGATAACAACCCTATCGCACAGGGTAGCCACGAGTGGGA
>DKCU01000119.1:16784-21428 GCA_002451555.1 Candidatus Segatella albertsiae | reverse complement strand
AATTTAATTCCGCCAACGAGTATTATTTAATATAATAAGGTGTAAACCGAGTAAGCAAGAAAAAATCAACTGTTGACTGTTGACTCTGTTGCATTCTTGTTCGATGCAGATACACCCTTGTTGACTCTGTTGCATTCTTTGTATCCGCTTCTCATAATCTATGGCGCTCCCTTCCCTTGTCTTTATATTTACGATGGCCTCTTTTTATGCACTGATTTTGCGAAATGTTAATGGGAAAATTAGAGATGCGTGTAAATGATTGATTTTAAGATAAAAGCAAAAAGCTAAATGTTAAATGAGCCCTTATCGCACTCTGAAATTTGGAGATTTGAAATATTTGTTGTATATTTGCACCCAGTTAAGATGACAAGACAAATTAACCACTAAAAAAAACATTTTTTTAACCACATTATAAAAACTAAAAATGAAAGAAGTACTTAATTATGATCAGTGCAAGCAGATGAGCCGCCGTCTCATCGCCATGAACAGCAATCGTAACGGCAACAAGGGGCAGATTTCCACCTACCTCCTCGACTACTACGCCGAGTTGACCAAGCAGCCTTGGCTCGCACAGCTCGTGGGTCAGATTCGTGACCTCACCCAGAAGCAAGAAGCCATCAAGCAGGCAGATGCCGCCAAGCAGAGTGATGTCAATCCGACTGATGTCGTGCAGACCGATGCCTACAAACAGCTCTCCAAGCAAATCGAGAGTCTGAAGAAGCAACTGCCTTTCCGCTCGCCTCATTACTTCCACTTCCTGGACAACCACCGTGCTCAGAAGAGCATCGATGCTGAGGCTTTCACCTTCCAGACCACCGTCGATATCGACAATCCCGACGAGGTGGAGACGGCGGTGAAGAGAGCATTGCTCCTGAATGGCGTGAATCTTTCTTCCGATGACGAAAGACGGCGCAAGGAAAACTTCGCAGAGGAAGTATGTGCTTTGTGGCAAGGCAAGGTGCTCCACATCGAACGCTCGGCTCGCAACAAGGCGCACATCGACATCCGAATCCCTGTGGGCATGACCATTGCCGAGGCTCAGAACCTGTTCTGCAAAGCCTTGGGGGTGACGGAGGATGCGAGTTGCGTTACCCCGGAGCGCATCATCTTCATTACCCATGCAGGCAGCGAGATTTACACTGCGCCTGATTGGTATCAGCGTCTCTCTGACGAGGAGGTGGCTGAGCGCCAAGAGGCTTACAAGAGGAGAGGTCTCGATTTCGACGGTCGCCCGATGGCAATAGATGCTTCCGGCATCAAGTTGATGAGTGGAAATGATATTTTCGAGATGCTGAAGAACTCGTTCAAGAAGAATCATCCTGAGTTGCCTGACAGTGTGGTGGAGAAAATGCCGAATATCTTTGCTTCTTCTGAAACTTCAACCGGAGTCTCATCCCAGAGTGCTTCAATCGACGATTCATCCAATAGTACTCCAACCGACGATTCATCCCATAGTGCCACAACTGTCGATTTCGAACCCATAGAGAGCGAGGAGGAGAAGGCTCGCAAGGCAGCGCAGCAAGCTCAGTATGAGCAAACCTACGACGGAGTGCCCTACGATGAAATCGTGAAGTCGCTCGTCGAAATGATGGGAGGTGCTCCTGCCCATGGCTCTCGCAACAACTTCATCTATCGCGAGGCTTGTCTCTTGCGCTACATCTGCAATAGCGACCCGGCATGGATCAAGCAGGTCGTCGATATCTTCGGCGAGGACGAGTCAAAGGCGTTCGCCACCGTGGAGAGCGCTTGCAAGGCAAACCAGTCTGCCGTCATGCCCGAGTTGGTGAGACATGCGATAGAGTTGGCTCGCAAGCGATTCCTCACCCAGCAAGCTACCGAGAAGGCGGGTATCTACGCCGACGTGCCTCCCGAGATGCCTGCTCGCTTGCCTAAGCTCGTCAAGTTGCTCACGAGCAAGGTGCCTGCCGACTTCAAGCCAGCCGTGGCGATGGCTGTCTTCCCTCCGCTTGCAGCCCATCTGAAGGGTGTGAGCTTCCGCTACATCGACAACCAGATGCACGAGGCGGCGATGATGAACTTGATCGTGGCTCCGATGTCCTCAGGCAAGTCGCTCGTCAACGGTCCCATCGACTGCATCATCAAGGACTTGGTGCAGCTCGACGAGGTGAGCCGTCAGAAGGAACAGGAGTGGAAGGACGAGGTCAACACCCTGGGCGACAACAAGAAGAAGCCTGTGCGCCCCGATGGCATCTGCATCCACATCGTTTCGCCCGACTTGACTCGTGCCGCTTACATCCAGCGTCTCGACGAGGCTCAGAAGGCAGGCGGCGCTTACCTCTACTGCAAGATGGATGAGGTCGATATGCTCAAGAAGTTCAACGACCCAAGCCAGCTCATCCGTCTCTGTTGGGACAACTCCGAGGACGGTCAGGAGCGCGTGGGCACCAAGAGTGTGACCGCCCGTGTGAAGACTCGCTTCAACTGGAACGCCAGTTCTACCATCGCCGTGACCCAGAAGTTCTTTTCGTTGAGGGAGGTGGCTGACGGAGCCGTGAGCCGTCTGTCGCTCGCCACCATCATCCGTCCCGACTTCGCCCCACGTCCTGTGGTGGGCGAGTACGACGCAGAGTTTAAGTCTCAGCTCCATACCTATATACATCAGTTGAACGGCGCACATGGATTCGTGGATTGCAAGAAGGCGCGTCAGATGGCAGAGCGTCTGGAGTCGAACATCATGGAGACCGCCCAGCTTGCCGACAACAAGGCCTACGCCGAGTTTGCCAAGCGTGCCTTGGCGAATGGCTATCGCAGGGCGATGGTGCTCTATCTGGCCAATGGCGAGAAGTGGGAGAAGTCGATGGAGGAGTTCATCGAGTGGAGCGTGAAGTATGACCTGTGGTGCAAGATGCGCTTCTTCGGCGCTCAGATGCAGGAGGCGATAGATAGCGACAAGCGTATGGTTTCGCATTGTGGAACGAGCAATATGCTCGTCTTCGTGCCAGATACTTTCACGACGCTCGACATCCAGCAGGTATATCTGGCGCATGGCAAGAAAGGTCGCCTCGTTAGCTTGCTCTCCATGTGGGTGAAGCGTGGACATATCGTAAGGAACCCTGACGGCTCTTATTCGAAGACCGAACGCTTCTTGGCGAAGTATGGTCACTATGGTGCGCCTGTTGTGGCGGCATAAATTGACCGAAACGGCATGCTTCGTGTAGAAAGCCTACCTTGATAGGGGGAGAGAACTGCCAAAATGTCTAATGAAAGGGCATCTTTGGCAGTTCTTTCTGGTTTGTTCTTGACCTGCGTCAAGAAATGAATGCTTTTTGAAAGAAAGTGCTTAAAATATTTGTGTGCGCACACAAAAGGTATTACCTTTGCAGTCGAAAAGAAGAAAGAAGGATAAAAGATTAGTAATAAGGATAACTTCTGAGACGGATGCGAGGATGGAACGAAGATGAGAAACGAGCAATCGATGCTCTGATTCGAGACGGACTTGAGGAAGTCGAGGAAAAGGTATTAAAGTTAGAAGAAAGGAAAAAGATTATGGCAATGTTTGGGATAATGACAATGGCTGTTGTAGCTTTCGCAGCAATCGCTTTCGCAGGTATCAACCTCGGAATCAACAGTTGCAAGTAAGCTCTGCAGACTTGGGATGAAAGGAGAAAGCTCTTATATACGGAGCAAAGCATAGAAAGCCTCTTCGGAGGCAAGGATATATAAGGTAAAGATTACTGAAGGATAACAAAAGACAATTGAAAAGATTGTAAGTATTTAGGTAACAATTTAAATTTAAGAAAGGGAAAGATTATGTTAGTATTAGGAATGATTTTCGCAGTAGTAGTAGCTTTGGCAGCTGAGGTTGGTGTTGTAAGCAACAAGCTCGCTTAAGTAAAGCAACAAAGTTCGCTTAAGTAAATCTTAAGTTAAGCCAAGCAAACGAAAGGTCTTTATAGGTAGGACCTTGCGAACGGAGACCTCTCTTGACACGGATGAGGCTTCGAGATGAAAATTAGTTTTGAAAACAAGAGGAAGCCAAATGGGCTTCCGAGATGTGGAGGGGAGCGGATGATGCTCCTTTTTCTGTTTTATAGGGTTGTGTTCTAATCGTTATAAGGTATGCTCAAGCTTTTATCAGGTTATGTTCGACCCTTATGGGATAAGATTCAAACAACAGTTATTAATTCAATAGGTAGAATACGAAAGGCAATTGCAAGGGGTTTGTAGGTTCCCTGGCAGTTGCCTTTTTTTGTTATGAGTCAACAGTGTCAACAGTTAACAGTTGTTTTTGTGTTATTTGAAAATCAGTGTAATGAGCCTGTCTTTGTCGAACAGTTCCTTGGCTACGGCTTGCATCTGCTCGGCTGTGATTTCATCCACCTGCTCGTAGAGTCTATCTACATTTTTCTCCCAGCCATAGTGGAGGAAGCTCTTGCCGAAGTCGAGGGCGAAGTTCTCTCGGTTGTCGCACGCCACGCCTATCTGCCCCTTTATCTGCTTCTTGGCGGCTTTCAATTGCGATTCGCTCAGTGGCTTCTCCATCAGTTTGTCCAGTTCTCGTCGCACCAGTCTGAGGCATCGCTTCACATCGTGCTCGTCGCATCCGAAGTAGATGCTCCATGTACCGGTGTCGCCATAAGCCACCATCGTGCTCTCCACGGTATAGACCAGTCCGTTGTGCTC
>DKCU01000119.1:0-16659 GCA_002451555.1 Candidatus Segatella albertsiae | reverse complement strand
TCGTAGGCACGAGTGCCAATCATCACGTGCGCCTGATGCGTGTTCTTCTGCATCACGATGGTCTGGCCCTCGATATCGCCCACAGATGAATCCGTAGGCGTTTCGGCGGATTTGCAATCCGCCGAGCAAAGAGCTCTGAGGGTGGCAATGTTGCTTACTGCGGATTGCAAATCCGCAGAGCCCCCTTTGGGGAGCAAGCTTGCCGATGCCTTTTCCAAGAGTTTTACGAGCTTCTTGAAGTCGATGTCGCCGTAGGCGAAGAATATCGCATTGTCAGGGCGATAGAGCTTCTTGGTAAACCTCAGGGCATCCTCGGTCTTGAAGGCTCTCACCTGTTCGGCAGTGCCCAGGATATTATGTCCGAGCGGACTCCCCTTGAAGAGAAGATTCTCGAATTCATCGTATATCAGTTCGGCTGGCGAGTCATTGTAACTCTCTATCTCATCGCAGATTACCTCCACCTCCTTGTCTATTTCCGCTTGCGGATAGACGGAGTGGAAGACGATGTCGCTGAGCAAATCTACGGCTCGTGCGATGTGCTCCTTGAGAATGGCGGCGTAATACACCGTGCCCTCCTTGTTGGTGTAAGCATTGAGGTCGCCTCCCACGCTCTCCAGACAGTTGAGGATGTGCCAGGCCTTGCGACGCTCGGTGCCCTTGAAGGTGACGTGCTCGCAGAAGTGAGCCAATCCCTCCTCGCCCGGCATCTCGTCTCGGGTGCCAGCGTTAATCTGATAGCCGCAGTACACCACCTTGCTATCCGATGGTAGGTGGATGATGCGGAGTCCGTTGTCGAGTGTATAAGTATTGTATTTCATCTGTAATTTCTAGAATTATTTTCCAAGGTGCAAAGTTACTGCAAAAAGAATATATCGCAAAAGAAATGGAGGATTTTTTCTGCGAAACTTTTGCAGCGCCTTCCTATGGTGTCTGAAACTTTGCCTTCTGGTTGATAAAACTTATCGCTCGTTATCACCAAAACTTGTCGCTCGTTATCACCAAAACTTATCGCTCGTTATAATAAAAAAGATAAAATCTTTGATATTCTTTTTGCGTTGTCGTTCCTTTTCCTTATCTTTGTCGCATAAAAAAATCAATAGAAAGATTAAAATAAAAAATCTATATAGATATACACAAATGCGCAAAGTAATAGGAATAGGAGAGACCGTGCTTGACATCATCTTCAAGAACGGCAAGCCGATAGAGGCGGTACCGGGTGGCTCGTCGTTCAACGCAGTCATCTCGTTGGGACGTTCGGGTGTGCCAGCTTCGTTCATCAGCGAGGCAGGCAACGACCGTATCGGTGAATATGTGATTCAGTTTTTAAGAGACAATGGAGTGAACGCCGACAACGTGAGCATCTTCCCTGAGTCGAAGTCGCCGCTCTCGTTGGCTTTCCTCGACGAGAACAACAATGCCGACTATATCTTTTACAAGGACCATCCTCACGACCAACTGGAGTTCGCCACACCGGAAATCAACCCTGGCGACATCGTGCTCTTCGGCTCGTTCTTCGCCCTCAACCCAGTGGTGCGCCCACAGGTGGCTGGTTTCCTGGAGTATGCCAAGGAGCATGGGGCCATCCTCTACTACGACGTGAACTTCCGTTCTTCGCATCAGAATGAAATCATGAAGATTACGCCTAACCTGATAGAGAACTTGGAGATGGCGGACTTTGTGCGTGGAAGCGATGAGGACTTCGGCATCCTCTACAAGAAACCAGAGGCCGACAAGGTTTATAACGCCGAGATTAGTTTCTACTGCAAGAAGTTTATCTGTACCCAGGGTGCGGAGCCTGTGGAGGTGCGTGCCGAGAACGGCTTCGCCAAGAGCTATCCTTCGGAGAAGATGAAGACCGTGAGCACCATCGGCGCTGGCGATAACTTCAATGCTGGCTTCGTGTTCGGACTCATCAAGGACGGCATCACCCGCGAGGACATCGACCGAGGATTGACCGAGGCGCAGTGGGACAGCCTCTTGAAATCAGCCCAGGAGTTCTCCGCCGAGTGCTGCAAGGACATCTACAACTATGTGTCGAAGGACTTCGGTGAGAAAAAGAAGAAAAAATTATGAATTTGGGAATTTATAGAAGTTAAGAGAAGTTAGAGGGAAGCTCTCGTAGAGAGCGATAACTTCCCTTAACTCCTCTTAACTCCCCCATAAAATAATAAAACTATGACAGAAATTACAAACAAGATTTATTACGTAGGCGTGAACGACCGCAACAAGCATCGTTTCGAGGGCCTCTGGCCTTTGCCTAACGGAGTGAGCTACAACTCCTATATCATCGACGATGAGAAGGTGGCCTTGGTGGATACTGTAGAGGTGGATTTCTTCACCCAGTTCCTGGAGAACATCCAGGAAGTCATCGGCGACCGTCCTATCGACTACCTCATCATCAACCACATGGAGCCAGACCACAGCGGCTCTATCGCCCTCATCAAGAAGTATTATCCTAACATCAAGATTGTGGGCAACAAGAAGACGCTCGGCATGCTCCAGGGTTTCTATGGCGTTACCGACGACGTGGTGGAGGTGAAGAATGGCGAGACTTTGAGCCTCGGCGACCATGAGCTGAGTTTCGTGCTCATCCCGATGGTTCACTGGCCAGAGACGATGGTGACGCTCGATGCCAAGAACAAGGTGCTTTTCTCGGGCGATGCCTTCGGGTGCTTCGGTGCCTTGAATGGTGGTGTCATCGACTCTGAAATCAACTGCGAGGGCTTCTGGTTGGAGATGGTGCGCTACTATTCCAACATCGTAGGCAAGTATGGCGTGCCTGTTCAGAATGCCTTGAAGAAGTTGGCTGGCGTGGAGCTGGATTACATCTGTTCTACCCACGGACCTGTATGGCACGAGTACATCGAGAAGGTAATCGGCATGTACGATAAGATGTCGAAGTATGAGACCGAGCCAGGTCTCGTCATTTGTTACGGCACGATGTACGGCAACACCGAGCGCATGGCTGAGATGATCGCCCGTGCGGCAAGCAAGGCTGGTGTGAAGAATATCGTGATGTATAATATCTCGAAGACTCACCACAGTTACATCCTCCGCGACATCTTCCGCTACAAGGGCTTGATAGTGGGTGCTCCTACCTACAACGCAGGTCTTTACCACGAGATGGAAACCTTCCTCTCCGAGCTCGCCAACAAGGACATCAAGAACCACCTCCTCGGTTGGTTTGGCTCTCACTGCTGGGCAAGCAAGGCGGTGGCAAAGATTCAGGAGTGGAACGACACGAGATTGCACTTCGAGCCAGTGGGCGAGCCAGTGGATATGAAGCAGGCGATAACGCCAGAGGTCAAGGCACAGTGCGAGGCACTGGGCAAGGCGATGGCAGAGAAGTTGCTGGAGAAATAGAAAGGTCTATTTACCGCAAATTTTTGTGTCTGACACAGAATTTAGTAATAAAAACGATAAAATATCAAAACCTTTCATTCCGAATGAAAGGTTTTGTGCGAATCTTTTCGTTCTGAATGAAAGATTTTTAAGGAATTGTTCGTTCTGAATGAAAAGATTCTTTGTTTTTCCTTGCTTCTTTCAGATATTTTTCTTATTTTTGCCCACGATAACAAATGTATTTGTTGAATAACAATACTTGTCGATAGCAAAATATGATAGCAATGAAAGAATTATTGAAGCAAATTATATTCGAGCAACAAGAGAACTGCAAGCATCTCATGCAAAATGCTATACCTCGGTACATAGATGAGGAATGGCTTACCACCACGGAAATCTTGATTGTAACAGGTGTAAGGAGATGCGGTAAGTCGGTCTTGTTACAGCAACTGCGTGGTAAGTTGGAGGAGAAGGATTTCTTCTTCAACTTTGATGACGAGCGTCTCGTAAACTTTAAGTTAGAGGATTTTGCCACCTTGCAGGAATGCTTCTTCGAGCTTTTCGGCGAGCAGCACACTTATTATTTTGATGAGATTCAAAACATAGAGGGATGGGAGACCTTTGTGAGGAGACTTTACAATGAAGGCAATAAGGTGATAGTAACAGGTTCGAATGCTCGAATGTTGAGCAAGGAGATGGGCACCCATCTTACTGGGCGGTATATCTCGGTGGAAGTTTATCCATTCTCGTTTGCTGAGTATTTGCAGTTGGCTCATATTGAAGTTTCCCAAAAAGACTTCTATCTGATGGCAAGCCGTTCCAAACTGTTGGGACATTTCCAAGCCTATTTGGAAAAAGGTGGCTTCCCGAAATATCTTCAAACAGGCTCTGTGCGTTATCTCTCCTCACTTTACGAGAGCATCATCTTCCGTGACGTGATGGCTCGCAATGGTTTGACGAACGACAAGGAAATCCAAGAACTTGCATTTTATCTTGCCAGCAATGCCACCAAGCGTGTTACCTATAACTCTCTGGGCAAGATTGTGGGCATTCGCCATCCTGAGACCATCAAGAACTATTTGGAATATATCCAGCAAACTTATATGATATTCCAGTTGTTGAAGTATGCTCCATCAGTGAAGACCCAGATGCTGAGTCCGAAGAAAATCTATTTTATAGACAATGCCATTGTGAGCAGAATGGGTTTCAATGCGACCGACAATGTAGGTGTGAAATTGGAGAATGTGGTTTTCATCGAATTGAAGAGAAGAGGATGCGATGTGTTTTATCATGCCGACAAGAAAGAATGTGATTTCGTGGTAAGGGAAGGAATCAGAATCACTCAGGCTTACCAAGTTACGGTAAAGATGGATGATGAGAAGACTCGCAAGCGTGAAATAGAAGGCTTGCAGGAGGCTATGGATGCCTATAATTTGTTTGAGGGTTGCATCATTACAATGAATGAGAGAGAAGAACTGACTGTAGGAGGTAAGGCAATCCATGTTGTTCCGGCATGGGAATGGATGCTGAAATAATAGAAAGAGCGGAAAAGCAAACTGTGGTGCAACAGTGTCAACAGTCAACAGTTTGTTTTTCCGCTCTTTTTCTTTCTTGTGTGTTGTTTTATGAACTTGTGTGCCCTCACATTCAGCTTTTTTGTCCTTTTTGATAAAAAAGTAATTGAAAACGATGCGACTTATCAAATATTTTATTTACCTTTGCACACAGATACCGTTCTGCTCACGCCGAGTTTTGGCTTTCCCTTGTCTTTTTGGGGGATATGCTGAGACGAGGACTTGGGAGGGAGCTGGTGTCCTTACATAATATAAAAGTGCGTTTACTGCGCTTAGTTCTTGATGAACAGAAACCTGGCAGTTTCAAAATCTTATCAAAGACTATGCAACGGTAGATGCTCTCGGGATGTGTATATCCACATCCCTTATCGGTATGGCACCCTACGCAAAGTAGGGTGTCCAAATCGGTATAGGGAAAGTGTATCCATATCGGCGTGAGCTTCAAAGTTGTTCGTTTCGATAAGATGGGCTTGCCAGGGCCTCTGTTCGTGAAACGAGCAACGGGCAAGTTCACGCTTTCTTTTTGTTGTGTTATTAACTGATAGTTTCACATTAAAAGTTAGGAGTATGGTACAACAACAATTATCTTTTATGATGTGAGTGAGGTAATGGAGGAATAGTACATTAATCATGTGTCACTTCATGGGAGTAAGGCAATATTGTGTCAAGTTATTTTTATTATTACATAATTTGTTGAATTATGAAACATTTATTGATAGTTGGAGCAAGAGGATTTGGGCGTGAAGCATTGCGTACATTTTTTAAATCTGATGCTTACAAGAATGGAGAGGTTGAGATTAAAGGTTTTCTGGATAGCGATTCACATATTCTAGATGGCCTGAAAGGCAACTTTCCTAAGATTATTTGTGCTCCAGAGGATTATGTTATTGAGGAAGATGATGTGTTCTTTGTTGCAATGGGATTTCCTAAATGGAGAAAGCATTATGCGGATATGTTGGAAGCGAAAGGTGCTAAGTTCTTTACGATTATAAGCGAAAATGCTACCGTCTTTGAAACTGCCACTATAGGTGATGGCTGTTTTATTGGAAATTCTTCTATAGTTTCTGATAATGTAAAATTAGGTAAACACGTTTTGGTCCTTGATTTATGTACATTAGGGCATGATGCGCAGATTGGGGATTGTTCGACAATGGAGGCATATTCGTTTGTTGGTGGCTATTCTAGTGTTGGTGAGCAATCTGTGATGCATGTTCACTCGACATTAATTCGGCATAAATCTATAGGAAACAATGTGGAAGTTGGCTCCAGTAGTGTTGTTATTCGCAATGTAAAGGATGATTGCCATGTATTTGGTAATCCTGCAAAAAAAATAGATTTATAGTTATATTAAAGTAAAGCCCATTGGTAGAATTAAGTTCGCACAAAAGTAATCTTGCCAATGGACAAAAGAATGATAATATTTTACAACTATGGAAATAAAAGAATTTATTGCAAATTTTGCTGAACAGTTTGACGAGACTCCTGCAACAGAGATTACTCCTGCAACTCGTCATCATGAAATGAATGAATGGTCGTCGTTGATTGCACTTTCAGTGATGGCTATGATCGATGAGGAATATGGTGTGCAAATTAAAGCTGACGAAATGCGTAATTCGCAGACTGTACAGGAACTTTACGACATAGTTCAATCTTATTTAGACAAGTGATGGGCGACTTGATTGGAAAGCATATACTGGTAACAGGTGCTTCCTCGGGTATGGGCAGAGTGTTTTGTCAGATGATAGCCAAAGAAGGCGCATCCGTCAGTCTCATTGCTCGTAATGAGGAACGTTTGAAGGAGACGCTATGCAAAATGGAGGGTGGAGGGCATCAGTATTATGTGTGTGATCTCACAGACATGGAGCAACTGAAGACTACCATTGGTGAACTGAAACCTGTGGATGGTGTCGTATTCTGTGCAGGCATCAATGACTTTGTGCCCTTAAAGTTTGTAAAGCAAGAGAAACTGGAGAAAATTTTCCAGACCAACTATTTCTCGCAGGTGATTCTGACGCAGATGTTGGCCAAGAAAAAACTTATCAACAAGAATGCTTCTTTGGTTTATATATCTTCGCTGAGTTCTGTGCTTGGTGTTGCAGGAACCCTTCTGTACGCTTCGTCGAAAGCTGCATTGAATAGTGCAGTACGTGTGATTGCTGCAGAAATGGCACCACAAGGTGTACGTGCAAATGCTATCTGTCCAGGCATAGTGAGAACAGAAATGTTGAGTGCAACCAATATCGACGAAGACACCTTCACCAAACAGGCTGTTGATTATCCTCTAGGTTTGGGTACTCCAGAGGACGTTGGCAATGCTGTATTGTATCATCTGAGTGATGGCAGTCGTTGGCTTACGGGTAACTGTATGATTATCGATGGTGGTTACTCATTAAATTAATTAAGAATGGCTACAATAAAATATCATAAAGTGGGTATTACGGCCATGAGTGCTTGTGTACCCAGTAAAGTGGTTAGTAATCGTGACCTCGGTTATTTAATTCCTGAGGAGGAGATAGAGAAGACCATCAATAATATTGGAATTGAGGAAAGACGTGTAGTAGATGATGGGGTATGTGCTTCTGATCTCTGCTATAAGGCAGCTAAACGACTGATGGAGGACAACAACATTGATCCTAACAGTATTGATGTATTACTCTTCATGAGTCAGACAAGTGACTATCGCATTCCTGCAACTGCACCTATTCTTCAGCATCGATTGGGTTTAGGCAAGGATACTTGTTGCCTTGATCTCTCGTTAGGGTGCTCAGGATTCGTTTTTGCGCTATCTACTGCCTTTGCCTATGCAAGTATGGAAGGTGTGAATAGGGTACTTCTGTTGGATGGTGAGACTTTCTCTAAAATCTGTAATAAGAAAGATAAGGTTGACTGGCCGTTATATGGTGATGGAGCAACTGCAACTCTTGTTGAGAAAGGTGACTTTGAAGAGAGCACATTTATCCTGAAGAGTGATGGTAGTGGTGCGGATGCTGTTATCGTTCCTGGTGGTGGTATGCGCAATCCCATTACGGCAGAAGGTCTTGTTGAGACCATTCGCGAGGAAGGCAATATCCGTAACGACCTTCAAATCTATATGGATGGTATGGCTGTATTCAATTTCGCTATGAGTGTAGTGCCTAAGAGCGTCAAGGAGATAGCTAAGAAAACCGAAACTACTCTCGAAGACATCGACTGGCTTGTGTTCCATCAGGCTAATAAGTTCATGACTGACTTTTTTGCAAAGCGTCTGAAGTTCAATATGGACAAGGTTCCTTATTGCATACAGAAGTACGGTAATACAAGTTCAACATCGGTTCCGTTGACCATCGTCAGCGAACTTTACCGCAAACTGAAGAAGGGCGATCGTGTCGTCATGTGTGGATTTGGTGCTGGTCTATCATGGGGTACGGCTCGTGTGGTCTTTGGCGATTGCAAAATTTCACCTGTAATAGAATACTGAGCAATGTTAGAATCAATGAAATTTCACCATATAGGTGTGGCTGTCAAGTCTATTGAGGCAACTGCTGTCATTTATGTGGCTGGGGGTTACAAACAGTCAGCGACAACATTCGATCCTAAGCAGAACGTTAATATCTGTTGGCTTACGAAGGAAGGTATGCCTATAGTAGAACTTTTGGAGCCTGTAGATGAGACCTCACCTGTCAGCAAGACTTTGGAGAAGAATGGTGTGACTCCATATCATACATGCTACATTGTGGATGATATAGAGCAGGCGGTAAAAGACCTTCGTAAGATGAAATATGTTGTTGTGAGCAAGCCGATAGAGGCTGTGGCTATCCATGGCTGCAAGGTGAGCTTCCTTTTCAACAAGAATGTCGGACTCATAGAGCTTGTAGAGGCTCCTGCAAATATTTAAGTCATGGCAAAGTTCGTATTCAGAAATAATACCATAGAACGTTTTTTCGGCAAGGAGTATTCCTTCTCCGGATATGATGACATCTCCAACATACCTCAGAATGTCGAAAGTTACGTTTGGTGGTATCAAGTACCTATCAAGTTTAAACAGGATGTGCTTGCAGACGAGATTCGTGGGTATGCTCAGAAACTTGGGCTTGTTCTCAGTCAGATAGATGAGAAAAAGCAGTTTGTTGCACTCACCATGGATGTGCTGTATGCCGTTTTTTTCACGGATGATGACTTCCAACTGCAGTCGGCTGTTGCAGAATACAACAATGCACTTTATGTTATAGCGGCAAGTCATAAGAATGTGAAGGTGATTGACATAACAGAGTTCACTCGTAAGTATAATGCTGCCGAACTCTTCGACTGGAAGTTCTATTTTATCAGTCAGATGGGCATGAATCCAAAACTCAACAAGGACTTCAGGGTATGGTGGACGAAGAAGATGAACTCTATCTTGTTGAAGCGCAAGAAATGTCTCGTACTCGACCTTGATAACACCCTCTGGGGTGGCGTGCTTGGTGAGGAAGGCATTGAGGGCATTAAGATTGGAGGAGACTACCCAGGCAAGGCCTTTCTTTATTGGCAGGAGGCATTGTTGGAGCTATCGAAAACTGGTGTGATATTGACCGTGTGCTCGAAGAACAACGAGCAGGACGTGCTAGATGCATGGGAGAAGAATCCATTCATGGTGCTGAGGAAGGAGCATTTTGCAGCTTATCGCATCAATTGGGCGGATAAAGCCACTAACGTTAAGGAGCTCGCAACTGAGCTTAATATCGGTCTCGACAGCTTTGTGTTTGTAGATGACAATCCAACAGAGCGCGAACTGATTAAGCAGATGCTGCCAATGGTAGAAGTCCCGAAATTTCCAGATCAGCCATACGAGTTGATGCCATTTTTCAAGCAATTGGTGGAGGCCTACTTCAAGGTATATTCCGTAACCGATGAGGACAAAAAAAAGACCGAGCAATATAAGCAGAATGCTGCTCGTGCTCAGGCTCAGGCTTCATTTACCGATTTTAATTCGTTTTTGGAGTCGCTTCACATTCAGATTACTATTGAAGTTGCCAACGAATTCAATATTCAGCGTATTGCTCAGATGACTCAGAAGACCAACCAATTCAATTTGACAACCCGCAGATATACGGATGCTGATATTCGTAGATTTGTTGATGCAGATTGGAAGGTTTGGTGTATTAGTGTGGCAGATAAGTTTGGTGACAATGGTATCACAGGCGCAATAATGGTGAAGCCTGATGGTGAAATTGACACTTTCCTGTTGAGCTGCCGAATCCTCGGTAAGGGCATTGAGATTGCTTTCGCAAAGAAAATTCTCTCTTTGCTTGCTGCTGACGGAATAGAGACTTTGACTGCCAAGTATCTGCCAACAACCAAGAATGCTCAGGTAAGGGAGTTCTGGGAGAAGGTGGGCTTTACTTGTACTCATGAAACAGATGAAGGTAAGGACTATGCTCTTGACTTGAAGTCTGCCGATTTAAGCATTAAAGATTTTTATCACATAACAATTAAATAACAATTTAATCATGGAAGAGAAAGTTTTGGAAATTCTGAAGGAAACCTTCGAGTTGGAAACGGTAGATGCAACTTGCAGCCAGGCAACTTGTGAAGCATGGGACTCAATGGGGCAACTTAATCTCGTGGCAGAACTTGAGGATGCCTTTGATGTAAGCCTTGAGCCCGAGGAAATTGGTACGATGAGGTCTTTTGATGATGTTGTACGTATTTTGAAAGATAAGGGTATAAAGTAAATATCTATATGGATAAGCAGAGAGGCATCCTTTTTGTTGCCTAAAATCGTATAAATTGCAAATTAAGCATAAAAAATAATGCTTAACTTACATAAAACTTGCAAAATAAGAGGAATCTCCTTATATTTGCACTCTAAAATGACAAAGTTATGGAATATACAGCACTTTTAGAGAAGCAGATATTGGGTAGATTGAAAGTCGATAACCCTTGGTGGACAGAGGGAAAGATACCTTCTTACTATCAAGCGATGAGCCCTCGCCTCTATCTCGGCATATTCTACCCCCTGGTAAGGGACATTAGTATTCAGCGTGCGCTCATCTTGATGGGACCTCGCCGAGTGGGTAAGACGGTAATGCTCTATCATACCATCCAGCGATTGATAGATGAGGGAGTGTCGCCACAGAACATCATCTATGTTTCCGTGGAGACCCCTATTTATAATGGCATCCTCTTGGAACAGCTCTTTAACTTGGCTAAGCAAGTGCTGGGCAAGGAGGACAGTAAGGAGCAATTCTATGTGTTCTTCGACGAGATACAATACCTAAAGGAGTGGGAGATAGGACTCAAATCGCTGGTAGATACTTATCATGATGTGAAGTTTATCGCTTCGGGGTCTGCTGCGGCAGCACTCCGAAAGAGTAGCAATGAGAGTGGTGCTGGACGATTTACGGATTTCAATCTTCCTCCTTTGTTGTTCTTCGAATACATCCATCTCAAAGGATACGATCATCTGATGCGCCAATCCCATGTGGAGTGGGATGGAATCGAGAGCGATGTGTATAGCACGATAGACATCGATAGACTGAACGAACTTTTTCTCGATTATATCAATTATGGTGGTTATCCAGAGGTGGCTTTCTCTTCTCGCATACAAGAAGACCCAGGTCAGTTTGTGCGCCACGACATTGTGGATAAGGTGTTGTTGAGAGACTTGCCAAGCCTTTATGGAATATCAGACGTGCAAGAGTTGAACTCGCTCTTTACGATGATAGCTTATCATAGTGGCATGGAGTTCTCGTATGAAGGATTGTCGAAAGAATCGGGTGTGAAGAAGGAGACTATCCGTAAATACATCCAATATTTGGAGGCAGCATTCCTTATCAAGGTTATCACACGAACTGATGATACTGCGAAGAGATTCCAACGACAGACGACCTTCAAGATGTATCTTACCAATCCTTCGCTGAGGTGTGCCCTCTTCGAGCCTATCAAGATGATCGATGGCAATATCGGTGACATGATAGAGACTGCCATCTATTCACAGTGGATTCCTCGAAAGGAGCATATTTCCTATGCTAATTGGAAAATAGGACGCACTCAGGGAGAGGTCGATTTGGTGGGCATCAATGACGCCTTCCAGAAGCCTTACTGGGCAGTGGAGATAAAATGGTCTGATCGTTTTTTCGAAAAGCCAACCGAGCTTTCTTCCCTGCAATATTATATGGAGAAAAACCATTTGTCGCAAGCTCTGGTTACCTCTATCAGTCAAGTTGGATTGAAAGATATGGATTTCGGTAAGCTACATTTCATCCCTTGTGCTTGCTATGCTTATACTGTGGGAGAGAATACGTTGAGGCAAGCTAAGAGGAGCTTCGGATTGTAAATTAGAAGGGAAGGATTCATAGAACATAGAAATAAGTAAGAGCGGAAAAGCAAGCTGTGGTTAACAGAGTCAACAGTTAACAGTTTGTTTTTCCGCCTTTTTTTAGAATAAGTCGATGTTTATGTATAATTAATATTAAAAATGTGCAAGTTTGCCACTTTCTCATATTAAAAATGTGTATATTTGCCGAAAAATCATATTAAGGATAAGATAATGGCAGAGATACAAAGAGATATAATCGAAAGTCTGAAGGCTTGGAAGGAGAATCCTCGCCGCAAGCCATTGGTGTTGCAAGGCGCACGTCAAGTGGGCAAGTCATGGACATTGAAGAAGTTTGGAAAGGAGTGTTTCGAGGATGTGGTTTACATCAATTTCGATACAATGCCAGCCGTCAAGGAAGATTTCAAGCGAACCAAGGAACCGCTGAAGCTCATCAAATCCATGGAGATGATGGTGGGGAAAGCGATTTCTCCTTCTTCTACACTCATCATCCTGGATGAGATACAAGAGTGTAATGAGGCACTGAATAGTTTGAAGTACTTTTGCGAGGATGCACCGGAGTATGCGGTCGTGTGCGCTGGCTCGCTCTTGGGGGTGGCTCTCAATCGAACGGGAGCGTCTTTCCCAGTGGGTAAGGTCGATTTCATGACGCTTTATCCAGTGTCATTTACGGAGTATCTCAGGGCGAGTGACGAGCGGCTTTATCGCTCCTACCAGATGATAGATAGGGTGATGGCTGTGCCCGAGGTGCTGCATCAGCAGTTGATAGATGCCTATAAGTTGTACCTTGTGTTAGGGGGAATGCCTGAGGCGGTGAGCACTTATATAGATACTCGTTCGTGGGAAGAAGTAAAGGTAGTGCAAGATGCCGTCCTTCTGTCTTATTCCTTGGATTTCGCCAAGCACATCAGCAACAAGGACATTCCACGTGTATTCCAGGTTTGGGGAAACTTGCAAGACCAGTTGGCTCGTGAAGACAAAAAGTTCCGTTATAGTGATGTACAGAAAGGTGGCAGGGCTCGTGAGTATGAGGGAGCTATCGAGTGGTTGTGCTTGGTGGGATTGGTACATCGAGTCTCAGCGATAGAAACACCTCGCTTGCCTTTGTCTGCCTATAAGAAGAGCAATGCTTTCAAACTATATCTTAATGATGTGGGATTGCTGGGGCGCAAGTTTGGTTTGGATGCCTCGACGATACTGATGGGCGATAACCTCTTTACGGAGTTCAAGGGGGTGATGGCGGAGAATTACGTGTTGCAAGCTTTGGTGCGTCAGTATGGCCATCATCATTATTATTGGACTTCTGGCAATACGGCGGAGGTGGAGTTCGTATTGCAAGATGCAGGGCGCATTATTCCTGTAGAATTGAAGGCAGACAAGAATGTCACGGCGAAGAGCTTGGCATATTATCGCAAGCAATATGTTCCCCAACTTTCCATCCGCTTATCCACGCTTAATATGCGGAAGGATGATGATTTGCTCAATCTCCCTTTGTATTTGGTGGACAAGCTGAAGGAATTTGTGTTTTCCTCCTTATGTAACGTCCGTTAATTTAACGGCGGTTAAATTAATCGGGAATGGGTTCAAGCTGTACGGTTGACACGGGCTGAAAGCCCAAAAAGCACCTAGCCCAGGGCAACGCCCTGGGTATATGTCGGGAATAAATGCGCCCTGTAAGGGCAAAAGCATAAAATTCCTTATAAATATAACGCTTTTGCCCTTACAGGGCGCCATTCTTGCATGTATATTACCTAGGGCGTTGCCCTAGGCTAGGGGCTTCTGCCCCTTCGGGGCGTGTTGGACTAATTCAACAATACAGGTGGAATGCTTTTTTGGATTCTGCTTTTTTGAGAGATTCTGATGTCTTATGCCAGTTCCTATATTTATGTCAGTTCCTTGATTTATGCAGTCTTCGATTTATGCGAGCTCTGTAATTTCCTTCTTCAGCTCCTCGAAGTCGTTGGCTACTTCTATCTCCTCGTGCCAGTCGCCACGAATCATGCCCTTGTCAGCCATGTCGTTGAGCAGGGCTATGGTAGAGTTCCAGAAGCCCTTCATGTTGTAGAGTATCACTTTCTTCTTGTGATAGCCGATGCAATGGGAGGCTGCTACGGTAAAGATTTCGTCGAGGGTTCCGATGCCGCCAGGCAGGGCCACAACCACGTCGCTCTGTGCGAGCAACAGGTCCTTGCGGTCGCTCAGGTTATCGCATGGAATCTCCACGTCGAGGCCATCGAAGGTCTTGCCCCCTTTCTCCACGATGGTAGGCACGATGCCGATGGCTCTTCCGCCATTCGCCTTCACCGCCTTGCCGATGCAATCCATCAAGCCGATGTTGCATCCGCCGAACACCACGTCGTGACCATTCTCACCCATCCACTTGCCCAGTTCTTCCGTCATCGTGAAGAAGTCTGGGTCTATATTCTTGTTTGCCGAACAAAATACTGCTATTTTCATATCTGGTTCTCCTAATTTTTCTACAAAGGTACGCAAAAACTTCGAGATAAGCTTCATCTTTTGCAGATATTTTCTTAATTTTGCACGCAATAACTAATCTCAAACAAATGAAACGAATCATCGCATACACAATCATCTCATTATTGCCATCGTTTGGAGTATTTGCACAAAGTACCGCATCAATGGTAAATTCTTCTTCCTCTAAGCAGGAAAGCATTTCTCTTAAGAAAACCTCTTCTTCCAAGCCGAAGCTTCAGAAGCGGGAGGCATACGAATGGGATGGGGAAATCCCGACCTACGTGGAGACTTTGAAGAAGGAGTTGACTTATCCGATGGCTTGGGGTAATAGTTCTATCAAGAACTTCAAGAAATGGAAGAAAATGGCAAGGGCTAAAGTCTTCGAGTGCATGATGACTCCACCGAAAGCTGCTGATTCTTGGGATATGGAAATGATTGCCGAGGAGCAAAGGGGTGGCTACAGGGCGCAGAAAATCGCCTTCAATGTCAATGCCTATAGCCGAGTTACGGCTTATCTCTTGATTCCAAACGCTTACTTCTCTCATTCGTTAGAAAAGTTCCCAACGGTGAATCTTCTCCACGACCACGGTGCCCATCTCTTCATCGGCAAGGAGAAGATGATTCGCCCATTCTTCTCGCCGTCAGAGAGCGATACGCCAGAGAAGCAAGCCTTGAACAAGGAAATCTTGGATGATGCCGATGCTTGGTCAAGGCTGCTCTACGAAGGCCAGTACATGGGTGATTATCTGGCGAAGCACGGCTATGTGGTGTTCTCGATGGATGCTCCGATGTGGGGTGAGCGAGGACGCAAGGAAGGGGTTGATAGAAATAAGTACGACCTCATCGCTGGCAACATGATGATGCTCGGCAGAGACCTCTCAGCCTTTATGACCTATGACGACATCGCCAGTACCGACTTCTTGGCTTCCCTTCCGATGGTAGATAAGGATCACATCGGCTGTGCTGGTTGCTCAATGGGTGCCTATCGTTCGTGGATGCTTTCTGCTTTGTCGGACAGAATCAAGGTGGGAGCAGCCATCTGCTGGATGATTACCACCGATGCCCAACTCACCAAGCGTTTCGGGCGGAAGGAGAATGGTGGTTTTGCCAACTGCATCCCTGGTCTTCGCCAGTATCTCGACTATCCCCATATCGCTTCCCTCGCTTGTCCGAAGCCGATGCTCTTCATCAATGGCACGCAAGACCATCTCTTCCCGATACCAGGCGTAAAGGATGCCTTCGCCGAGATGCACAAGGTCTGGAAGAGCCAAGGGGTTGATGACAAACTCGATACGGAACTCTGGGATATCCCGCATTCCTGTGGATTGAAAGCGCAAGAGAAAATCTTGGAGTTCTTGGATAAGAATCTGAGGTAAAAAGATAAAAAAGAGCGGAAAGCAAACTAGGTTAACAGTGTCAACAGTGTCAACAGTTAACAGTTTGTTTTCCGCTCCTTTTATGTTCTTTATGACTTATATCAAAAGTTTACCACAATTCCTTAGGCGACAAATCCTTGTCCTTTCTACCCATCAGATAGTAATCTGCCAAGAACTGGAGGTTGGCTTGCGTAATCTTCAAGCCCTCCTCCTTCACATATCGGCTGGTGAAGATGTTGGCTTCAGGCAACATACCGCCTTCTATCAACTTGCAGACGATCTCGTAAGGGAATGGGCGACCATTGCCCGAGATGATGTTGAAGCCATCTATCTCGGCACGCTCTGGCACATAGTAAGGATTCTCTGGCGATGCGATGCAGTGAGCCAAGCCGAAACTGATGTTGATGCCCGTGTATGGAGTGCCGCAAACGATGATGCCCTTCTCATACTTCTGAGGGAATCGGATGTCCTTTGGCAACTCGAAATCAATATCCTTCAAGAATTCCTTCAACGTCTTCACATCCTCCAGGAAGATGAACTTGTCGCCGTAGCCCTTCGCCTTGAGCAAGTTGTAGTCGTGGATGCCCTGCTTGTGGTT
>DKCU01000004.1:2463-9624 GCA_002451555.1 Candidatus Segatella albertsiae | reverse complement strand
TAAATCTATACATCAAAGGTTTGTTAGATGATAAAAAACACAGGCGGCAACCTGCATCACGCAGGTTGTCGCCCTCTTGTTTCTAACTAAAAACCTATATCATATCAACTATTCATATGCTTTTTGTATTTACTTCAGTCGGATGATGTTCAGCGAACTTGCTGGAATCTCGACCGTAGCACCATTCTTCTCTGTAGTGACATAGTTTTCTACAGGATAGATGTTGGTAGGATTGTCGATGGTGTTCTCCTCCAAACCGTTCTTGGCAGAGAGGCGAATGAGCTTGCCGTCCTTGATGTCCTTGCCTTGCAAGTTGATGCGAGCTGTAGTGCTCTCTGTGCTTGTGTTGGCTATCTTCAAGATGACCTCGCCTGTCTTCTCGTCGAGTGTAGCGGTAGAGAAGATGCCTGGCTTGGTGTTGCCTTTCAACTTGGTCTTGAATACCTCCTTGCCATCTACTGAAGCAAAGATGCTGTCGCCCTGTACCTTCAGCTCTATGTCGTACCACTTGCCTGTCTCTACCTTGCCTGGACAAGTAGCTACCTGGGTCTTGCCACCATTCACGATTTGCTCAATGCCGTGCTGGGTATTGTTCCAACCACCGAGGTTCAACCAACAATAGTTCTGAGGATCTACATAGTTGAACACTACGAGGAAGCCTTCGTTTCCAGCGTCCTTCTTCGCGCGTACCTTATATATATAACCATCGCTGGTAATCTTGCCTGGGTTCAAACGGATGCAGTTCTCCTCGTTGCTGGTCTGCTTGATTTCATCACCTTCTACCTTCCATGAGCCACGGATATCGGTCTGGGTGAGTTCGAGAGTAGCAGGGAGTGCGTTGCCCTTGTCGTCGGTATAGCCTTCGTCCTTGAAGGATACCTGGGTGCCCCATGTTCCCATACCTACCTGGCAAACAGCTGGCTTCACCTTCACATTGTCGTATGTGTAAGGATTCTCCTGCTTCACAGGCAACACACGGGTTCCGATATTGTTTGCCATCACGTTCTGTACGTAGTAAGATGGTGTGCCGAATACCTTGTCGGAGGTGTATTGAATCATATCTGGCGCCCACATACGATTGTTGAGGTTGGCGAAGATAGGAGCGTAAGAAGCCATGGTTACGATGTCCGAATTGTTCTCGATGCCCATCATATAGACAGCCTCGCCGAGGGCTGCATCAAGAGAGCCCATGTTGCCGAAGCCTTGTGTCACGGCATACTCGCCTACGTAAATCTCGCAGCCCTTGCGGTCGTAAGAATCGTACTTGTTGAAGTTCTCGGCAAACCAAGCTGGGTTGCGGTAGTAGTGCTCGTCGAGAAGCTCCACGCTCTCGTTGCTTTCCCACTTAGGGTTGTCGTCGCCCCATGCTACCACGTTGCCGATGAGGTGCATCTTAGGATATTTCGCCAAGATGGCATCCTTGAATTTCTTGAAGCGCTCGTAGTAGTGATCGCTCTGTGCGGCTGGGTCTGGCTGGTTGTTCTCATTACCTATCTCCAAGTACTCGATATTGTATGGCTCAGGATGACCGTTCTTGGCACGCAATGCACCATACTTTGAGGTGACAGGACCGTTGGCATACTCCAAGGCATTCAAGCACTCGTCTATCCAAGGCTGGATGCTATCTACAGGAGTCAATCCACCATGCCAAAGACCTACGTTTACTACATAGAGAGGCTTGGCATTCAAATCCTCGGCAAGCTGCAAGTACTCGTCGAATCCCATGCCATCGCTGGTGCGATAGCGCCAGTTCACGTTCTTATGTCCAGGACGCTCCTCGATAGGACCGATGGTTTTCTCCCAGTGGAAAGCATTCTCTGGAGACTCCTGTCCTTCGACGTAGCAACCGCCAGGGAAGCGAACGAACTTAGGGTGGATATTGTAAAGGAGTTGCGCCAAATCAGGGCGCAAGCCATTCTCACGATTCTTGAAGGTTGGAGGGAAGAGGCTCACTACATCGATCTGGATAGTACCCTTGCCATCGGCTACCAACTCAAACTGTGCTTTTGCATCGTTGGCATTGGCAGTGAACTCGGCAGTATATTTCGTCCACTTCTTGCCTATCTTGGCATTGAGAGCGGTCTCGGCATACACCTTGTCGCCCTTGGCGTTGGTAAGGCGAGCCTTCAGGTTGCCTTTGTAGCTACCCTTTGCCCAGAAAGAGAGCTTGTAGGTTCTGCCCTGTACAGCATTGATACCCCAGAATCCCTCGTTGATGAGAGAGGCGGTAGCCTTAGGAGTGGCGGCAACAGTAAGTTGGAGCGCCTTGCCCTGTGCTTTGTTGAGAAGATTCTTGTTGATGAGCTGTGCATTGATTTTCGCACCATCCTCGGCGGAAGTCTTCCACGTAGGAATCTCCTTGTCGGCATCCTCGAAAGAGCGGTTGCTGATGAGCTCGGCATAGAGACCGCCATCGGCAGCATGGTTGATATCCTCGAAGAAGATACCATATAAATTAGGTGAAACCTTGATGCCTGGGTTGGAGGCATCTACATTGATAGTCACTTGGGCATTGGCAGCCATGGTAGAGGCGAGCAATGCGGAAAGTAAAATCTGTTTTTTCTTGTTCATTGTTTATTCTTAGGTTTACTGTTACTTGTTTGTGGGCAGAAAGTCCAAGGCTTGCTTGTACTCCAGCCATAATTAATACACAGTTGCAAAAGTACATAAAATGCACAAAATGCGGGTGGACAAAACGCATAATAAAGTGTAAAAGGTGGATTTTCTATGGAAATTCACCTTTCCAACTTCTAAATCTAAGTAAAAAGCTTGTCCAAGGTTATGCTTGCGACAAACAGTTTTTCTTCCTATAATATCACGTATAAGCAATCTCTTTTTAGTACAATAGCACCAATCCTGCGAAAGCAGAGTAGAGTATCATCCTTATCGGATTAATCTTCATCACTTTCACCCCGATGAAGGTGGCGAAGAACAGGGCGATGGAGATGTAGAAATGCCAAGGATTCTCCGGGGTGGAGAAGTTCTCTGGGCTCATCAAGAGCAGGGCAGCGGCTCCCACCAAGCCTACGATGCAAGGGCGAAGACCGATGAACATGCTCTGCACCATATTGGTGTGCATGTACTTGTACAGCATCTTGCTGATAAGAATCATCAAAATCAAGGAGGGGAGAACCAAGGCAAAGGTTGCTACGGCACTGCCCAATACTGCCATCATCCCACTCATGCCAGCGTTATGCACGGCGGTGTAGCCGCAATAAGTGGCGGTGTTGATGCCGATAGGTCCCGGTGTCATCTGCGAGATGGCGACGACATCAGTAAATTCTCTCATCGTCATCCAGTGATACTGGGTCACCACCTGTCCCTGGATAAGGGATACCATCGAGTAGCCACCTCCGAATCCGAAGATGCCAATCTGTATGAATACTATAAAGAGTTGTAAGAATATCATTGTTTTACTTTATTTTATTGTAATTAGCCATTTCCAAATAGGTAAGACTTCTATAGTCAGATTTCCTTCTAGGATAGTCTCTTCCTCATCGTATGTGATAATCATGGCTTTTTGGAGGGGATGAACTTTGTTTAATGCAATCAGTGCATCGACTTCTCTCTTGCGGGTATCAGCATCGGTCAATGTGTAGGAGGCCTGGATAGCTAAAGACTCTTCTGGAATGAAAAAGTCAACTTCTATATTGCGATTGTAATAATATAGCTTTGGCATTTCCGAGTCGTTGTTATATTTCTTATGCAAGGTGATGGCGCAAAGATTCTCTAACAATGGTGATTTCGAATCCGTCAAGAATATGCTCAATAAGCCATTGTCGGTAAAGTAATGCTTCTTGGCGGTCTCCTTCTCCGCAAATTTAGAGGCATAGTTGTCCAAGGTAAACATGAGACATGCCTCCTTGATATATCGGATGTAATCAATGATTGATACGGAGTTGGTCTTTACTCCGGTACTCTTCACCATATTGGATAGACGATTATATGCTGTTGGCTGCATGATATTTTCGGCTAATCGTTTGATGGCAAGACGCAAGGCTTGTTCGTTTTTGATGCCGTTTCTTTGAATGACATCACCCAGTACGATTTTCTCGTAGAGTCCATTGAGCCATTGACGTTTGTAGCGATACAGAAGCAACTCTGGGAATCCTCCCCACATAAAATAGTCGGAGAAGTATTGTTGTACCGTGTCTTTTTGCTTCCCGTATTGCCAATTCTCTTCGAGTATAATGCCATTGGCAGCTAAATATTCTTTGAAGGAATATGGAAATATCTTTTCATCGAAGTAGCGTGCTCCCAAGGTGGTAGCTATGTCACGGCTTAGCATTTTGGCATTGGAACCCGTGATGAAGACCCTATATTTTTGGTTTGCTAATCTTCGGGCAAAATGCTCCCATCCTTCGATGTTCTGTATCTCGTCGAAGAATAAAATGGGTTTATGGGAATACATAGCATGATATGCTTGCAGTATAAGGTCGAAGTCTTCTACTTTCATGCCATAAAGACGTTCGTCATCAAAGTTGATATAGGCGATTTCCTTGATGTCATGTCCTTCGGCAAGGAATTGCTTGGCACGCTGATATAATAGGTATGATTTGCCTGCTTGTCGAATACCGACAAGGACATACCTGCCTTGCTCCTCAAAGTCGAATGGTCTTTGATAGAGTTCCACCTCTTGTATTTCCTGTTGTCCCTCCTTGATAAGAGTCTTGAAAACTTCTTTTTGCATAGTCTTTTGTTCTGATTACCGTGCAAAAATACGATTTTTATTTGTTATAACCAAACATATAATCCACATTTTTTTAATTCGCAATTAAGAAATATGGACAAATTTGTTAATTGCGAATTAAAAATTGTGGATTCTGGGTTTGTCTCTTTCATATTCTTGCTTTTTAATTATTCCGTAGGTTGAATGAATTGCCCGTAGATATACCCACCCACGGCGGCTGCGATAATCACCCATATCGGGTTGACGCCCATCAGCCATATCAGCAGGGCGGATAGGATAGGTATCCAACAGTTGACGAGCGAGATGTGGGCGCTCTTGGCAAGCGAGAACGTAGGTACGGCTATCAATGCCACGACGGCAGGACGGATGCCTGCAAACATGGCGGCTATCACCTTGTTGTCCTCAAACTGATGGAAGAACATGGCTATCGCTAATATAATAAGGAAGGAGGGCAACGAAGCGCCGAGGGTGCAGACGATGGCTCCTGGTGTCTTTGCCAACTTATATCCTAAAAGCGAACTCATATTGATCGCCAACGCTCCCGGACATATCTGGGTGGTGGCGATGGCATCAAGGAACTCTTCCTTCGTCATCCAGTGATGCTTATCGACGATTTCGCTCTCTATAATAGGAATCATGGCATAGCCACCCCCAAAGGTGACTATGCCAATCTTCATAAATGTATTGAATAATGTAAGATAACTTACGCTATTATTCATTTCTTACCTTTTTACTTTTTTACCTTTTTACTTTTTAAAAGCTCTTTCTTCAATCCACTGACGTGCATTGACAAATGCCTCGATCCAAGGTGTTACCTCATCGTTCTTGCGGTCGGCTGGATACCAAGCGTTCTGCCATGGGAAGATGGCACGCTCCAAGTGTGGCATCATGGCCAAGTGGCGACCGTCGGCTGAGCAGATACCTGCCACGTTGTAATCGCTGCCGTTAGGATTGCCTGGATACTCAGCGTAGTTGTACTTCGCGATGATGTTGTAGTGATCCTCTGGTTCTGGCAAGTAGAAACGACCCTCGCCGTGGGCTACCCAGATACCAAGCTTGTCGCCGCTGAGGCTGCCGAATATCACACTGTCGTTCTGAGGAATGGTCAAACCGAGGAAGGCGCTCTCAAACTTCTTGCTGGTGTTGTGGCAGAGGTGTGAGCGATGCTTGTGCTCAGGGTTAATGAGGTTCAACTCTACCATCAACTGGCAACCGTTGCAGATACCGAGCGAGAGGGTGTCCTCACGAGCATAGAACTTGTCGAGGGCTTCCTTTGCCTTCGGGTTGTAGAGGAATGCACCTGCCCAACCCTTGGCTGAACCGAGAACGTCTGAATTAGAGAATCCACCGCAGAATACGATGAAGTTGACATCCTCCAAAGTCTCACGACCCGAAATTAAGTCGGTCATCATAACATCCTTCACGTCGAAGCCGGCGAGATACATAGAGTATGCCATCTCACGCTCACCATTGGTACCCTTCTCACGGATGATGGCAGCCTTGATGCCTGATGGCTTGCGACGGTTGGCGTCGAGACCATAGCTTGCGAGAGTGCCCTTGAAGCCGTAGCCGAAGTTCATCTCGATAGGCTGCTTCTTATAGTTGGTGAAACGCTTCTTTGCCATGCCGTTCATGCTCTGCTTGCGGTCGAGGAGGTAAGAAGTCTTATACCAGTTGTCACGCAATGCGTTGATGTCGAACTCATGCTCGAAGCCTTCCTTCTTGACGATAATCTTGCGAATCTCTGGGGCTGGATAGCCAATCTTGGCGTAGCCGATGCCATTCTCATCCAAGAATGCCTTCAACTCAGCCTTGTGCTCGTCGCTCACCTGGATGACAACACCAGGGTTCTCTGCGAACAAGGTCTTGATGATGTCTTGGTCGGCAATGTCATGGAGGTTGATCTTCATACCGCCCTCTACGTTAGCAAAAGTCATCTCCAAGAGGGTAGTGATAAGACCACCGGCACTGATGTCGTGACCTGCCATCACCCAACCACGGTTGATGAGTTCCTGTACGGCGTTGAAGCAGTCAACGAAGTACTCTGGGTTCTTCACGGTAGGAACATCGCTGCCCACCTTGCCCAAGCTCTGAGCGAAGGCTGAACCACCGAGACGCTGCTCGTCGAAGCTGAAGTCGATATGATAGAGGCTGGAGTTCTTGTCGTTGACGAGAACTGGGCTAACCACCTTCTTGACATCTGAAACCTCGCCGCCTGCGCTGACGATGACGGTACCTGGGGCGATGATCTTTTCGCCGTTAGGATACTGCTGGGTCAAGGAGAGGGAGTCCTTACCTGTTGGTACGTTCACGTGGATGGCGCAGCAGAAGTCTGACAATGCCTTCACACCTTCGTATAAACGAGCGTCCTCACCCTTCTGGCTACGGCAAGGCCACATCCAGTTGGCTGAGAGGCTGAGGCTGTCCATGCCGTCTGCCAATGGAGCCCAAACGATATTGGTCAATGACTC
>DKCU01000004.1:0-2344 GCA_002451555.1 Candidatus Segatella albertsiae | reverse complement strand
ATACCCTTCTCGCCACGATAGTCGAGTGCTACGACACCGCAATCGGAGAGTGGCAACTGAATCTGACCCTGGCACTGCTGACGGGCAATCTTACCAGTCACAGAACGGTCCACCTTGTTGGTCAACCAGTCCTTACAAGCCACAGCCTCCATCTGGAGCACGCGGTGCAAGTACTCGTCGAGCTTGTCGGCAGAGTAAGTTACATCTTCATATTTACGTTCTACGGTCTCGTCCACCATCACGGTCTTAGGAGTGTGACCGAACATCTGAGCCACGTCGAGGTCGAATGGCTTCACGCCGTCAGCCTGCTTGAAGCTGAAGTGAGCGTCGCCTGTAGTCTCGCCCACCACGTACATCGGAGCACGCTCACGGTCGGCAATCTTCTGAACCTCACTGATATATTTCTCGTCGATAAGCAAACCCATGCGCTCCTGGCTCTCGTTGGCGATGATTTCCTTGGCGCTCAAGGTCTTGTCGCCGATAGGCAACTTAGACATGTTGATTTCGCCACCGCACTCCTCAACCAACTCGGAGAGGCAGTTCAAGTGACCGGCAGAACCGTGGTCGTGAATACTTACCACTGGGTTCTCGTCGTTCTCTACGAGGGCACGAACCAAGTTGTAGGCACGCTTCTGCATCTCTGGGTTGGCACGCTGAACGGCGTTCAACTCGATGCCGTTGCTGTAGCGACCTGTATCTACAGAAGAAACAGAACCACCACCAAGACCGATGCGATAGTTGTCACCACCTACTACGACAACCTTATTGCCCTTCTGTGGCTCACCCTTCTTGTAGTCACGCTTCTTGCCGTAGCCTACGCCACCAGCGAGCATGATAACCTTGTCGTAAGCATATTTCTCACCATTCTCCTCGTGCTCGAAGGTAAGCACAGAACCCGTGATAAGAGGCTGACCAAACTTGTTACCGAAGTCGGAAGCACCGTTGGAAGCCTTGATAAGAATCTGTTCTGGTGTCTGATAGAGCCACTTGCGCACTGGCATGATGTCTTCCCAGTCACGCTCCACGTCGCTCTTGCCGTTGTCATCCTTCAAACGAGGATAAGCGGTCATGTAGCAGGCTGTACCTGCGATAGGCCATGAGCCGACACCACCACCCATACGGTCACGAATTTCACCACCAGTACCAGTGGCAGCACCATTGAAAGGCTCCACGGTGGTAGGGAAGTTGTGGGTCTCAGCCTTGAGGGAGATGACACTCTCGATGTCCTTCACCTGGAAGTAATCGCTTGTGGTCTGGTCGGCTGGGGCGAACTGCTCGATGACAGGACCCTGTGCGAAAGCCACATTATCTTTATAGGCAGAGAGAATCTTGTTAGGGTTCTCCTTGGTGGTCTTCTTGATCATGTTGAAAAGAGAAGACTCCATCTCCTTGCCGTCGATGATAAACTGACCGCCGAAGATCTTGTGGCGGCAGTGCTCAGAGTTGATCTGAGCGAAACCGAAGATTTCGCTGTCGGTGAGCGGACGCCCGTTCTCTTTCTCCAACTTGTGGAGATAAGCCATCTCGTCCTCGCTGAGGGCAAGACCCTCTTCCTCGTTGTACTTTTCGAGGTCATCGACGTACTTGATAGGTTCTGGCTGGTGGTTGACGGTGAAGACATCCTGTCCGATACCGTTGTACATACGCTGAAGCATAGGGTCGTGCTCAGCGTCCTCGCTATCCACAGGGAAGTACTCCTCAATACGCGAAATGCCGTTAAGACTCATATTCTGAGTAATCTCAACGGCATTCGTACTCCAAGGAGTAATCATTTCACGGCGTGGACCCACATAGAAGCCCTGCAATTGCTGGGCGTCCTCTAATGTAGCGTCACCATAAAGCCAACAAAGTTCATTGATTTCGTCCTGAGAAGGCTTGTGGTCGATCTCGGTCGCAATCACACTCTTAGATGGAGTTCTGAAAAAAAGAATCATACTATTTTCTCTTTTTATATTGTTAATGTATTTATTCTTTTGTCTTTTGATAGGCGCACATGTCTCATGTTGTTCTCTTCGGTGAGAAATATGGGCATGGGCACTTTTCGACTGCAAAGATAATACAATTTAGAATAAGGACAAAATAAAACGAATGTTTTTTGTCTTTTTTTATGGAGTGTCGCTTGATTTTGTCCGATATAGTCGCATCGTAGCGATTACTCATCCCATACTCAAAAATACCCTTCACCCTTCATCTTTTCTCTTGAAATGCCGATGTACAGGCGGTTTGGAGGGGGTGAAGGGTGGGGAATTGCCTTCACCAACCCTTCATCACCTTTCATCTGATGATAGCTTACAAAGAATTTCGAGGAGTACGGTTGGGACAGGCTGAAAGCCCAAAAGCTCCA
>DKCU01000099.1:2418-6357 GCA_002451555.1 Candidatus Segatella albertsiae | reverse complement strand
ATTTAAGGAAGTTTTGGTGATATGTGAAATAGAAAAGATGTTACGGCAATCTAGAAGATACACTTGCTCCCAAATCTCCGTGCCGAGGTAGCGTTTACTGTCTGGGGTGAGCAGTAAACTGCCCTGCCCGAGGGCAGTTTATTGCTCTCGGCAGACAGTATTCTTTCCCTCGGGAGGAAGAGCACTGATGCAAAAGCAAAAAGGCACGCTCCGCATGGAACGTGCCTTATATATAATAATGTATATTACAAATTAATCTACATCATTGTTGTGGTCCAAAGAATCGTTGAAATCCTTAGGAGCCTGCTCCTCGTCACGATGCTCATAACGACGTGGTTGACGAGCTGGACGCTCACCACGACCCTCGCCATGACGGTCATCACGACGACCGCGACGCTCACCACGCTCAGGACGTGGACGACGCTCACGCTCTACATAACCCTCTGGCTTGTCGATGAGGACACGATGAGAAAGCTTGTACTTGCCAGTCTTAGGATCAATCTCCATCAACTTAACCTTGATCTTGTCGCCTTCCTTGATACCAGCCTCCTCGACCGTCTCAAGACGCTTCCAATCAATCTCAGAGATGTGGAGCAAACCATCCTTGCCAGGGAGAATCTCTACGAAGCAACCGTAAGGCATGATAGAACGAACGGTACCCTCGTAAACCTCACCTACCTCAGGAACAGCTACGATAGCCTTGATCTTAGCCAAAGCTGCGTCGATAGAATCCTTGTTAGGAGCAGATACCTGTACGTGACCCTTGCCATCAGTCTCCTCGATGGTGATAGTAGCGCCAGTATCCTCCTGCATCTGCTGGATAATCTTACCACCAGGGCCGATGACAGCACCGATAAACTCCTTAGGAATATCGAATGCTACGATACGTGGAACCTGTGGCTTCATCTCGGCACGTGGCTCAGAGATGGTCTCCAACATACAGTTCAAGATGTGCTCACGACCAGCCTTAGCCTGCATCAAAGCCTCCTCAAGAATCTCGAAGCTCAAACCGTCGCACTTGATATCCATCTGTGTTGCGGTCAAACCATCGCGTGTACCTGTGGTCTTGAAGTCCATATCGCCCAAGTGGTCCTCGTCGCCAAGGATATCGCTCAAGATAGCGTACTTCTCCTCACCTGGGTTCTTGATAAGACCCATGGCGATACCAGAAACTGGCTTCTTGATAGGCACACCTGCATCCATCAAGGCGAGTGTACCGGCACAAACAGTAGCCATAGAAGAAGAACCATTAGACTCCAAGATCTGGCTTACCAAACGTACGGTGTAAGGGAAGTCGGCAGGAATCTGACCCTTCAAACCACGCCAAGCCAAGTGACCGTGACCAATCTCACGACGACCTACGCCGCGCTGAGCCTTAGCCTCACCTGTAGAGAATGGAGGGAAGTTATAGTGAAGGAGGAAGCGCTGGTAGCTCTTCTCGAGCACACCGTCGATGAGCTTCTCGTCCATCTTGGTACCAAGTGTACATGTAGAAAGTGACATTGTCTCACCACGCTGGAAGATAGCGCTTCCGTGAGGCATTGGGAGAGGAGAAACCTCGCACCAGATAGGACGAATCTCTGTAGTCTTACGACCATCGAGACGCAAGCCCTCGTCGAGGATGCAACGACGCATAGCGTCACGCATTACATCGTCGTAGTAGCGAGTAGCCTCAGCGTGCTTCTCTTCCAAATCCTCCTCAGAGAGGTCGGTATGAGCAGCGTCATACTTCTCCAAGAAATCAGCCAACACCTTGTCGAAAGCATCCTGACGAGCATGCTTCTCCAAAGCCTGGTGGTTGATGTCGTAAGCTGGCTGATAGAGTTCCTTCTTGATCTGCTCACGAAGGTCCTCGTCGTTGATCTCGTGGTCGTACTCACGCTTCACGTCAGTACCCTTCTCCTTGGCCAACTCATACTGGAGCTCGCACATAGGCTTGATAGCCTCGGCTGCTACCTTGAGGGCACCGATGAGATCCTGCTCGGAAACTTCCTTCATCTCACCTTCCACCATCATGATGTTGTCCTTGGTAGCACCAACCATGATATCCATGTCGGCCTCTTCCATCTGCTGGAAGGTAGGGTTAACGACATACTCACCATTGATACGAGCCACACGAACCTCAGAGATATAGTACTCGAAAGGAATATCTGAACAAGCCATGGCAGCTGAAGCAGCGAAACCTGCGAGGGCATCTGGCTGGTCAACACCATCGGCTGAGAGCAACATTACCTGTACATAAACTTCTGCATGGTAGTTAGAAGGGAAAAGTGGACGCAATGCACGATCCACAAGGCGAGAGGTAAGGATTTCCTCATCGCTGGCTTTGCCTTCGCGCTTGGTGAAGCCACCAGGGAAACGGCCAGCAGCACTGTACTGCTCACGATAATCTACTTGCAAAGGCATAAAATCTGTACCCGGAACTGCATCCTTTGCTGCACAAACAGTTGCGAGAAGCACTGTGTTACCCATGCGGAGAACCGCAGCACCATCAGCCTGTTTTGCAACTTTTCCGGTCTCAATTGTGATGGTTCTTCCATCAGGCAACTGAACACTTTTTGTAATTACGTTCATCTAAAATTTTAAAAACTTATTGTTTTGTCTAACATCTAATATCTAAAACGCTGCAAAGATACCTTTTTAATTAATAATAAACGAATAAAAGGGCAACTATTTTCAACATTTTTAATTATTTTATCTATCTAGGGTGCAATATTCCCAATTTTATTGCTACCTTTGCAACCGAAAATTTTGCAAAATCAAGAAATACATGAAGATATCTAGAATCTATTCAGTGGCAGTGATTATGGTAGCTGCACTGGCTTTCACATCTTGCAACAACAAGAAATTTCACATCAACGGCAACATCACAGAAGCCAAGGACTCCATGCTCTACCTAGAGAACATCAGTCTGAACGGCCCTGAGAAAATCGACTCCGTGAAACTCGGCGAAGATGGCTCTTTCGCTTTCGACGAGAATGCCTTGGACTCCGTTTCACCAGAGTTCTATCGCCTACGCATCGCCAACCAGACCATCAACCTCTCCATCGACTCCACGGAGACTGTCAAGGTAAAAGCTGCCTATCCTACCATGAGCTACCAGTACGAAGTAGAAGGCTCGGAGAACTGTTCCACCATCAAGGAACTGTCGCTCAAGCAGATGGGCTTGCAAAACACGCTCAACAACATCGTCAAGAATCCTAACATGGGAGTGGACTCGATGAACATAGCCATCGCCCAAATCATCGACGCTTACAAGCAAGACATCAAGACCAACTACATATTCAAGGCTCCAATGAAAGCCTCCTCTTACTATGCGCTCTTCCAAACTATCCAGCTAGGAGGCACCAACTCTTTGATATTCAATCCTCGCAACAACAAGGAAGATGTCAAAGTCTTTGCAGCCGTAGCTACGAGTTGGGACACTTATTATCCGAATGCCGAGCGTGGCAAGAACCTGCACAACATCGCCATCCAAGGCATGAAGGACATTCGCATCATGGAGAATCAGAGAGCCGAGCAACAAATTGACGCCAGCAAGGTTAGCGTCAACGGTTGCATCAATCTCTCCCTGCAAGACAACAAGGGTGTCACCCGCAACCTCACCGACCTCAAAGGAAAGGTGGTGTTGCTCGACTTCCACCTCTTCGCCAGCAACGAGAGCACCAAACGCATCATGATGCTGCGCGAGCTTTACAACAAGTACCATGCCGCAGGCTTAGAGATTTACCAAGTTTCTGTAGATCCTGACGAGCACTTCTGGAAGACATCTACCTCTGCCATTCCATGGATTTGCGTCCGTGACGAAGGTGGAGTACAAGGACAAAGCTTGCAACTTTACAATGTACAAAGCATTCCGACATTCTTCTTGATTGACCGCAGTAACACCTTACAGGCTCGCGACGCTCAAATCAAGGATATCGATGCAGCAATCAAAAA
>DKCU01000099.1:0-2249 GCA_002451555.1 Candidatus Segatella albertsiae | reverse complement strand
GCTTTAGCAACCTTGGCTCTTCTAACCACGGGAGCACAGGCCAAAGTAAAGTTGCCACACATCCTAGGTGACAACATGATCATCCAACAAAACTCTGAAGCCAACTTGTGGGGATGGGACAATCCCGGCAAAGAGGTAAACGTCACTACTTCCTGGTCTTCCCAGAAATATTCTGTAAAGACGGGCAAGGATGGCAAGTGGGCTGTCAAAGTACAGACTCCTAAGGCAAGCTACACCCCACTCTCCATCACCTTTGACGATGGAGAGCAAGTGACCCTCAATAACATCTTGGCTGGCGAAGTATGGGTGTGCGCTGGACAGAGCAACATGGAAATGCCAGTCAAGGGTTTCGGCAATTGTCCTGTGCAAGGCTACAACAAGGCTGTGCTTGAAGCCAACCAATACAAGGGCATCCATTACGTAAAGATTCCAAGCGTGATGAGTACCAAGCCATTGGATGACGCCAACTGCGAGTGGAAGGAGATTAGTCCTGAGACTGTAGGCGAAGCCTCCGCTACTGGCTATTTCTTTGCACAAGTAGTCAACAAAGCTCTTAATATACCTGTAGGTCTCGTCATGGCCAACAAAGGAGGAACACGTGTAGAGAGTTGGCTCGACAGAGACTACGTAAAGAAGAACACCAAGGAAGAACTCGATTCCGCCAAGATGGTAAAGAAATTCAAGTGGGACTTCCACTATCCACTCCTCTGGGGCAATGGCACATTCCATCCTATCCTCAACTACACCGTCAAAGGCATCCTTTTCTATCAAGGTTGTTCCAACGTCGGAGACCCTGCCGGACAATACACCCAACGACTTGCCGACCTCGTGGCACAGTGGCGCAGAGATTTCAAGCAAGGAGAATTGCCTTTTTACTTCGTTCAGATTGCTCCTTATCACAATGGAGACGTGAATGGTGATTGGGGGCCAAAACTTCGTGAGCAGCAATTCAACGCAGCCAAGAGAATCCCAAACAGCGGTATCGTCTGCACCGAAGACTTGGTATATCCATACGAGGTAGAACAGATCCACCCATGCCAAAAGCAACCTGTGGGAGAACGCCTTGCCTTGCAAGCACTCAACAAGACATACGGTATGAAGAATCTCATCTGTGAAAGCATGACCTTCAAGGAGATGAAGATTGATGGCGACACGGTCAAGGTACATTTCGACAACGAGTTTGGCGCATACAACCGCTTCGAGGGCATCGAAGGCTTTGAGGTAGCTGGTGAAGACAAAGTGTTCCACAAAGCAACCGCCAAGCACTTTTGGCAAGAAGGCGGCAACGACGGATGGAACGAATACATCATGGTAATCAGTCCTGAGGTCAAGAAGCCTGTAGCCTTGCGCTATTGCTTCCGCAACTTCCAACTCGGCAACCTCGCTAACGCAGGCGGTCTTCCGCTCTTCCCTTTCAGAACAGACAATTGGTAATAATCTCATAAACAACAAATGGTCGGTCTCACATTACAAGACCGACCGTTTTTATATATCATTTATTAATATTAAATTCATAAGACCATGTCACATATCTTAGACAAATTTCAATATTGTCCCGTTTGCGGTTCACCACATTTTGAAATCAACAATATCAAAAGCAAGAAATGCAAGGACTGCGGTTTCTCTTACTATCTGAACGCCAGCAGTGCCACCGTTGCGCTCATCGTCAATAACAACAACGAATTACTGGTAGTTCGTCGCAAGAACGACCCAGGGAAAGATATGCTCGACTTGCCTGGAGGATTCATAGACATGGACGAGACTGGGGAAGAAGGTATGGCAAGAGAAATAAAGGAAGAAACTGGGTTGGATGCAACAGAAGTAACCTATCAGTTTAGCTACCCGAACACCTATCTGTACTCGGGATTTTTAGTTCACACCTTAGACATGTTCTTCAAGGTAAAAGTAAAAAGCCTCTCCCATATCGAAGCAATGGACGATGCTGCCGCATATTATTGGATACCCATATCAGAAATCAACATCGACAAATTTGCTTTCGACTCCGTCAAAAATGGTCTGCGGAAATTCATCCAACAATTCCAGCAAGACTGAATCCCACTCCGAGATATGCACGTTTGTTAGCTTACAGACACAGACCTACATTTATAATTTATATATGTAGGCTTGTGTTTCTATATACATTATGCTTTCATTTATATATGTATCAATACCAGCGTCAAATACATGAAAAACAAAAAAAACTATCTTTCTTAGCCACTTCTTCCTCCAAAACATTTAAAAAACTAAAA
>DKCU01000146.1 GCA_002451555.1 Candidatus Segatella albertsiae | reverse complement strand
CCCTTCAATGGCAAGAAGTAGTTCATCATAGAGAACATACCCTTCTTCATCTCACCACCATACCATGTGTTGATGATAACCTGCTCCTTAGAAGTTACGTTGAATACAACGGCTGTCTCAGAGTGGAGACCCAACTCCTTCCAGTTCTCAACCTTTGCCTTAGAAGCATTGTAAACGATGAAGTCTGGCTCCTGATCGAACTCAGCCTCGTTCTGAGGACGGATGAACATATTTGTTACGAAGTGTGCCTGCCATGCTACCTCAACGATGAAACGTACCTTCATACGTGTATCCTTGTGTGTACCGCAGAAACCATCTACTACGAACAACTTCTTGTTAGAAAGCTCCTTCTTAGCGATCTCCTTAACGGCGTTCCATGCCTCTGGAGTTGCCTTGTGGTTATCGTTGTGATACTCCTCAGAATCCCACCATACTGTGTCGTGAGAAGTAGCATCGTCAACGATGAACTTGTCTTTAGGAGAACGACCAGTATAGATACCAGTCATTACGTTAACTGCACCGAGCTCAGTCTCCTGACCAACCTCAAAACCCTGAAGACCTTCCTTTGTCTCCTCGTTGAACAATACCTCATAAGAAGGATTGTAGAGAACCTCAGTTGTACCTGTGATTCCGTACTTTGCTAAAACTGACTTATCAAACTTTGCCATTTTTATTAAATGTATTTAAGTTGTGAATTAATTCTTTCTAACTTTTAATGTTATTCTGATTTTCTTTCAAAACCGCCGCAAAGTTACGAAAAATATGTTTTATGACAAAGATTCTCGAATATAAATAATGTATTTTAAGTTCTTTTTAGGTTAAAGAATTTAAAATCAAATTCATTCGTCCACAATTTGCCACGTTGACTTTGCAAATAATCCAAGCTTTCTTTCATGGTCCGACATGATTACACCTATTTATATTTAATAGCATCAGCTGCCTAAGTTTTTTTTGCAAAGTCTGCAAACTTTGCAAAAAAAAGCCCAAACATTTTGCCGTCTCCATTTTTTACGTTATCTTTGCACCAATTTAGGCAATAAATCAATTTTGCCAAAAGGAAACAGCACAAAAAACTACAACTATGGATATTAACAACCTGAGCGAGCACAACTGCATCATCAACCGTTACTTGGCAGAGATGCGTGACTGCGACTATCAAAAGAACCGATTGCTCTTCCGCAACAACATCATGAGAATCGGCGAGTACGAGGCCTTTGAAATCTCAAAGACTCTCAATTATGAAGCAAAAGACGTGACTACACCACTTGGCGTAGCTAAGGTCAATCTCCCTACCGACAAGATTGTCATTGGCACCATCTTCCGTGCCGGTCTTCCTTTCCACGAAGGATTTCTCAACGTTTTCGACCACTCAGGCAATGCCTTTGTGAGTGCTTACCGTGAATATACCAACAAGGAACACACGGAGATAGGCGTACACATCGAATACCTCGCCACCCCTGACCTCACGGACAAGACGCTCATCATCGCCGACCCGATGCTCGCCACAGGCATCAGCATGGAGATGGGCATGAAGGCGTTCCTCACCAAGGGCAACCCTAAGCACATCCACGTAGCTTGCGTACTTGCTGCCCCAGAAGGCATCGAGCACATCAAGAAGACCTTCCCTGAGGACAAGACTACCATTTGGTGCGCAAGCATCGACGAAGGACTGAACGAGCACAAGTACATCGTGCCTGGCTTCGGCGACGCAGGCGACCTTTGTTACGGGAACAAGCTATAATTTTCTGACAGGACGCACCAAACCATCAAACATATTGCACATAGCACGATTATCGTGATAACAAGCTGTATTACAGCCTGTTATACTACGTGAAATATAACAAATCACATATCACTTACATTTCACTACATTACACTTTGGAAATAGGCAAGGCATAAATGCGGAGCCGCTTACCTTCCAATAGGGCCACTTCCGAGAAAGCGTGCTATGTAGTGAAATGTGAGTGATATGTCAATACACACATAGCACAGGGCGCAACCTGTTGCACCACAGATACTTATGCATACAGATGTGCTATGTGAATTAGATTCAACAAGTTAGTCTCCCCACACTAAATAAATTCCTTACCGAGAGCAATATTTCTGTTTAGGCAGGGCAGTAAACTGCCCATACTGAGGGCAGTTTACTGCCATAGGGAGACAGTTTTGCCTCCTTGGGGAGCAATGATCCGCAACAAGGCAAAATGAGCAAGAAGCACCTAATCCAAATCAATAGTGGAAGGAACTTCCACCCAGGAACTCTCTCAACAACGATGTCGGAGGCAGGTTATTATAAGGTATGCCCTTGAAATACTTCAAGAATTTCAAGAGACGGTAAGCCTCAGCATACTCCTCGCAATTCTCTGGCACTTGCTGCAAGAGCGGTTCCGCCTGCATTTTTATCACCGCCAACTCATAGAGCATCGCCGTATTGAGCATCGCATCGGCATTCTCCTGGAACGGGAATATCCACTTGTTCTCTCCTGCTCGCACCGAAGGCCAGCGATGGATGGTCTCCTGTGCACTGACACCTCTATATTTATAGTCACGGATGATGCGACGGAGCAAACGGTTGTCGGTCGTAGGGATATAGTTGTGATTGTCCAAGAGTATCGTTGTCAGCGCAGAGGCATAGACACGGAATATCTGATTGTCAGGTATTTGCGATGTCAGTTCCGGATTCAAGGCATGGATGCCCTCCACCACCAATACATTGTTAGGTGTCATCTTCAACTTCTTGCCACTTTTCTTGCTTTTGCCCGACTGGAAGTCATACTTAGGCAATTCCACCTCCTCGCCACGGAAGAGGGCGTTGAACTGGTCGTTGATGAGTTGCAAATCGAGCGCATAGATGCTCTCGTAATCATATTCACCTTTCTCGTCCTTCGGAGTTTTCTCCCTATCCACAAAATAATCGTCGAGTGAAATCTGAAGCGGTTTCAAGCCATTGACAGCCAGTTGAATGGAAAGACGCTTGCAGGAAGTGGTCTTGCCCGAAGAGGAAGGACCTGCAAGAAGCACGAGTTTCACGCCTTCACGCTGCGCAATCTCCTCAGCAATCTTAGCGATTTTCTTCTCTTGCAAAGCCTCGCTGATATTGATGATGTCGGTAGAAAAGCCCGCATCGACCGCCGCATTGAAATCGCCAACGGTACGAATGCCGATGATGTCTTGCCAACGGTGATGCTCCTTGAAAATCTCAAACATCTTGTCTTGCTTGGTCACCTCGCCCAGCACATCAGGATTTTTCAACGAAGGAATGCGAAGCAACATACCGTCATAATATTTTTCCAAGCCGAAAAGATACAATTCGGAGGTGTTGGTCAGAAGCGTTCCGTAATAGAAATCGACATAATCACCTATTTTATAATAGGTCGTATAGATAGAGCCCGAAGTCTTCAAGAGCTTCACTTTCTCCACATCCCCCTTTTCCTCGAAAAGGGCTATCGCCTCCTCGGTAGGCACCATATAACGACGGATAGGCATCTTGTCGGCGATGATTTTCTCCATCCGACGATAGATCATATTGACATCTTCATCGGTAAGAGGTCGTTCCAGACGCACATCCACATAAAAGCCATTCGACACAGGAATGTCGATGATGACATCTGGACTGGCAGGGAACACATCCTTCACTGCCTTGCAGAGCACGAAGAAGAGAGTACGGGTATAGGCGCGAGAACCCGATGGAGAGGTCATGTCGAGGAACTCCACGTCCTTGCTGTTATAGACACGATAATGAAGACCTTCCACCTTGTTATTTACCTTGCAAGAGATAGGTCCATGCTCCATTTTGAGCCCAAAATCAGAAAAAATATCAAAAAGTGTGCTTCCGATTGCCACTTTTTGAGATTTTTTATTATTTTTGCAACGGATTTGTATCATCTGTTTCATTAGCGTTACGTTTATGTTACAACATTAGACAATCTATGATTCATTTCCAAAGATACGAAGAAATTCGGAACTACGGTGATTTTGAAAACATAAATTAATTAAAAATATGTCGATTTGGATATTTTTTAGGCTTATCGGAGCACTCGCCCTACTCATGTTCGGTATGAAGTCGATGAGCGACAGTTTGCAGAAGATGGCAGGCCCTCAGCTGCGCCATGTGTTAGGAACCATGACCACCAATCGTGTGACGGGCATTCTTTCGGGTACGCTTATCACGGCTGCGGTCCAGTCTTCAACAGCCACCACGGTGATGACGGTCTCCTTCGTCAACGCTGGTCTCCTGACCTTGGCACAAGCCATCTCAGTCATCATGGGAGCCAACATCGGAACCACGCTCACCGCTTGGATCATGAGTGCAGGTTTTTCATTCAACATCACCGACTTCGTATGGCCAGCGTTCTTCATGGCTATCATCTTGATATACAGCAAGAAGCGAAAAATCGTAGGCGACTTCATCTTCGGTATATCCTTTATGTTCCTCGGTTTGGGAACCCTTCGACAAACCGGCATCGACATGGACTTGGCCCACAACCAACCTGTCCTCGATTTCTTCGCCAGCTTTGACCCGCAAAGCTTTCTCACGACTATCACATTCTTACTCATAGGTAGTGTGCTTACCATGTGCGTACAGAGCTCGGCAGCCGTCATGGCGATTACGATGATACTCTGTTCTACGGGAGTTTTGCCTATCTACCAGGGTATCGCCCTCGTAATGGGCGAGAACATCGGTACGACCGTCACCTCCAATGTGGCAGCCCTCACCGCCAACACCCAGGCTCGAAGAGCGGCTATGGCACACATGGTGTTCAACGTCTTCGGTGTCTTGTGGATTCTCTGCGTATTCAAGCCATTCATCAACCTCGTATGCGGTTGGGTGGGCTACGACACAGACATGGCGAAGGGCGAACCAGGCTTCTATGCCAACGCAGCCAAGCTTTCTTTCGTGCTTGCCGCCTTCCATACGACCTTCAACCTCTCCAACACCTTTATCTTGGTATGGTTCATTCCACAGATAGAGAAGTTGGTGTGCAAGATTATCCGTCCTAAGAAGAATGCCGATGAGGACGACTTCCGCTTGCGCTTCATCCAGACAGGTATCATGAAGACCCCGGAAATCTCCGTCTTGGAGGCTCAGAAGGAAATTCATTCCTTCGCCGAGCGCATCCAGCGTATGTTTGGCATGGTGAAGGAATTGCTGGGCGAGACCAATGAGGACAAGTTTGTGAAGCTCTTCACCCGCATCGAGAAATACGAGGGCATCTCCGACAACATGGAGATTGAGATAGCCAAGTACCTCGACCAAGTGAGCGACTCCCACCTGAGCGACGAGACCAAGGCAAAGATTCGCGCCATGCTCCGTGAGATTTCCGAGATAGAGAGTATCGGCGACAGTTGCTACAACATCGCCCGCACCATCAACCGTCGCATCAAGGGCAAGGAAGACTTCATCCCTGCCCAGTATGAACACATGCACCAGATGATGGAACTCACCGACAACGCTTTGACACAGATGAACGTGGCTCTCGTGGGGCATAAGGGCGAGACCGATGCCAACCGTTCCTTCAACATTGAGAACGAGATCAACAACTACCGCAACCAGTTGAAGAGCCAAAACATCAACGATGTCAACAATCATCTTTATACCTACGCCATAGGTACGATGTACATGGACATCATCCAGGAGTGCGAGAAGCTCGGCGACTACGTGGTCAACGTCGTAGAAGCACGTATGGGTGTAAGACAGCATGAGGCTTAAAATTAAGCCTCATCGTCCATTTTAAACCAATCCACTTTCGAACTAAAACTCACTTATAATCCAGCATTGCAATTCTATTTCAGGATTTCTCTGAGCCATATCCCCAAGAAACGGTCATAGACGACGTAGCTTCCATTATATTTATACACAAACTCTCTACCAAGAAGAGTCTTGAGAGCAAGACTCACACTACTGGTGGCAGGGAGACCATACTTGCTGATAAACTCTTGCGAAAGTACGGATGCCACAGCTCCCTCCTTGGCAATGGCAGAAAGCAAGGCGGCTTGGTTATCTGTAAGAGACTCGTAATAATTGATAAAAGCTACCTCTTGCTCGTTTACCAATTCAGCAACCACGGCATCAATTTCAGGTATGGTAATCTCCTTGCCGTTTTGATAGAGGCGATTCAGAATATCTTGGACATACCATGTTTGTCCGTCCACCTTATTATATATATAGGCAAAATTTTCTTCATCAATCTGCAAGTTTTTCTCTTTCATCCATCTGTTGGCGAAGGCATGGTATTCCTGGATGCCAATGAGAGGCAAGTTTACTATCTGCGAACTCTGATAGAACGGACGCTTCGCCGAAAGAAACATGTCGGTCATCATGTGCTGCTTGCTTCCTGCAAAGATAAAATATACGTTTGGCAAAAATTGAATATAGGAACGCAGCAATGCTTCTGCACCATCCTCAGGGTATTCCGCTATCTGCTGAAACTCATCGATAGCAATATAGATTCGCCTGCCCGATTGTTTCAGATACTCGAAGATATGCTTGAGAGAGTCCTCCTTTTGATTGGGAGATACCGTAATGGAGAAAGTTGGGATACCTGTCAACTCGTCAAACGACAGAGTTGGCTTATAGTTAGAAAAGAAAGCCATTACCTTGCGCATGGCAGACTGCGAGAATGTATCAACTTTTCCGATTACAGTCTTTCCCAAGAACTGAATAAATTGGCTTAGGTTTCTTGTGGCATTGATGTCGAGATAGAAGCATTTAGTATCTGGCTCATTCTGCTGTATCCGTTCGAAGACATGATGAATGAGTCCTGTTTTTCCAATGCGGCGAGGAGATATTAGGACGATGTTACGTTCATTTTGCAAAGCTTTTTCGATAAGCTCAGTTTCTTTCTTACGGTCGCAGAAGTAATCTGCGCCCTTATATCCGTATATTACAAAAGGGTTATTCAACTGTTCCATAACGTTTTAACTTCATTCCACATTTTATGTTACACATTTTATGGAATGCAAAGATAATGCTTTTATTTGAAATTACAAAAGAAAATTGCTTGAATTGTGAACAAAGCCTTCCATTTCCGAGAAAACTTTTTGACTTGTGGCTGCACAAATTAATCAAAATAAATGACACTGCCAAATATTTTCCCCCACGAAAAGCGCAAATATGCAATCGAAATGAATAAAAAAAGCGTTTTTCCTTTGTTATCTGTGTAAATAACCGTATCTTTGCACCCTAAATTGCAATTTGAATAAATTTTCATGAAAATATTAGTGACGGGTGCGTCGGGATTTATCGGGAGCTTCATCGTAGAGGAAGCTCTCAGGCAAGGTATGGAAACTTGGGCGGCAGTACGCCCCAGCAGTTCCAAGAGATACCTGCAAGACGAGCGCATCCATTTCATCAACCTCAATCTTTCCTCCAAGGAAGAGCTTATCAGCCAGTTAGACGGACATGAGTTCGACTATGTGGTACATGCGGCAGGTGCTACCAAGTGCTTGCATGCCGAGGATTTCTATCGAGTAAATACCGAAGGAACGAAAAATCTTGTCAGTGCGCTCATTACGCTCAAGATGCCAATCAAGCGATTTGTATTCGTCAGCTCACTCAGCATCTTCGGTGCCATTCGAGAAGAACAACCCTATCAGGAGATTACGGAACATGACACCCCGAAGCCAAACACCGCTTACGGAAAGAGCAAATGGGAAGCAGAGAAATACCTAGATAGCATTGGCATCCAATTCCCTTATATCATACTGCGTCCTACGGGCGTGTATGGTCCCAGGGAGAAAGACTACTTCCTCATGGCGAAGAGCATCGAGCAACACATCGACTTCTCGGTAGGCTACAAGCGTCAGGACATTACTTTCGTGTATGTACAGGACGTAGTGCAAGCCGTGTTCCTCGCCCTCGACCATGGCAGGAACGGAAGAAAATACTTCCTCAGCGATGGTGAGGTCTATCAATCGACAGCCTTCAGCGACCTGATATGCCAAGAGTTAGGCAATCCATGGATGCTGCGCATCAAAGCTCCCATCTGGGTGTTGCGCATCGTGACCTTCTTCGGCGAATACATCGGAAGATTGACAGGAAAGATGTCGGCTCTGAACAACGACAAGTACAATATCCTGAGGCAACGCAACTGGAGATGCGACATCGAGCCAGCTATGGACGAATTGGGCTATCACCCTCGTTATCCTTTGCAGCGAGGCGTAAAACTCGCCATCAAGTGGTACAAGGAGAATGGATGGTTATAAATAGTGCTTAGTGTTTAGTGTTTAATGGCATTGGAACTAGACCTACAACTAAACACTAAACATTAAACGTTAAACATTAAAATGATAAAAGATTATTTTAAGATAGAAAAGAACCCGAAGAAGGGACTGATGGCTCTCGAATGGGTCATGCTTGGCTACATGGCTCTCACCATCGTGACCATGCTCTTCACCTATACCAAGTTGGTGAACCCCGAGTCTATGATTTGGGGGCGCATCCGAGTCTTGGTGATGACAGGAGCCTTGTGGGCTGTATATCGCATGGTGCCTTGCAAGATTACCAAGATGGCAAGGGTTGTGGCACAGATGGCACTGCTTGCCTGGTGGTATCCAGACACTTACGAAATCAACCGTATGTTCCCCAACCTCGACCATTTGTTTGCGGGTTGGGAGCAACAAATCTTCGGATGCCAACCCGCCTTACTTTTTGCCAAGGCCATGCCATGGGCAGTAGTGAGCGAACTGATGGACATGGGATATTTCATGTACTATCCGATGATTGCGGTGGTCGTGTTCTTCTACTTCTTCTGTAGATACAGGGAGTTTGAGCGCATCTCCTTCGTGATGCTCGCTTCTTTCTTCATCTACTACGTAATATTCATCTATGTGCCGGTAGTGGGTCCCACCTTCTATTACGATGCCGTGGGAGTAAGCGAGATTGCCAAGGGCATCTTCCCTGCCATGGGCGACTACTTCAACTCGCACACAGACTGTCTGCCGTCACCGGGTTACACCGACGGTATTTTCTACCAGTTGGTAGAGGATGCCAAGGCAGCAGGCGAACGTCCGACGGCAGCATTTCCGAGTTCGCACGTAGGAGTCAGCACCATCTGTATGCTGTTGGCATGGCACACCAAGAACCGCAAGTTGGTGTATATTCTCTTGCCATTCTATGTATTTCTTTGCATGGCTACGGTTTATATCCAGGCGCATTATCTCATCGATGCCTTGGCAGGATTCGTATCAGCCATTGTCATTTACTTTCTTCTGATGTACTTCTCGAAGGGAATGACTACCAAGGAAGAGAACTACGGAAGGCTTCGCTTCCAATAATAACGCATTTATAATTTGATAAATAATAAATTAGAATTCATCTAGAACAATGAAGAAACTGTTTATTGAGACTTATGGCTGCCAGATGAACGTGGCAGACAGTGAAGTGGTAGCCAGTGTGATGCAGATGGCTGGTTACGAGATTTGTGAGAAGGAAGAAGAGGCTGACGCCATCTTCCTCAACACCTGTAGCATCCGTGAGAATGCGGAGAACAAGATTTATCATCGCCTCGACACCCTCCATGCCGAACAGAAGAAGGGACGCAAGGTGATACTTGGCGTACTGGGCTGTATGGCAGAGCGTGTGAAAGACGACCTTATCCAAAATCACTACGCCAACTTGGTATGTGGTCCAGACAGCTACCTCAATCTGCCTGATATGATCGCACAGTGCGAAATCGGCACCAACGCCATCAACATCGAACTCTCCAAGACCGAGACCTATCGTGACATCGTGCCTCAGCGCATCGGTGGCAACAGAGTGAGCGGATTCGTGAGCATCATGCGAGGCTGCAACAACTTCTGCCACTACTGCATCGTACCTTATACCCGTGGCCGTGAGCGCAGCCGTGACGCAGAGAGCATCCTCAGAGAAGTACGCGACTTGCACGACCGTGGTTTCAAAGAGGTTACCCTCCTGGGACAAAACGTGAACAGTTATGGTCTCTCTCCATCGGGCAAGCGTGAGGAAGGCAGCATTTCCTTCGCCCAGCTCCTGAGAATGGTAGCCGAGGCAGTACCTGATATGCGCGTACGCTTCACCACCTCCAACCCAGAGGACATGACCGAGGACATCCTCCATGCCATCGCCGACGAGCCAAACCTCTGCAAGCATATCCACTTCCCAGCACAGAGCGGAAGCAACAAGATATTGAAACTCATGAACCGCAAATATACCCGTGAGGAGTACTTGGAGAAGATAGCCGCCATCAAGCGCATCATCCCAGGTTGCGGCATTACCACCGACATCTTCGTAGGTTATCACGATGAGACCGAGGAAGACCATCAGGAGACCCTTTCCTTGGTGAAGGAAGTAGGTTTCGACAGCGCTTTCATGTTCAAGTACTCAGAGCGTCCAGGCACTTACGCAGCCAAGCACCTTCCAGACAATGTTCCTGAGGAGACCAAGATTGCCCGCCTCAACGAGCTCATCAAGCTCCAGACCGAGGTGAGCGCCGAGCAGAACAAGAAGGACGAGGGCAAGGTGTTCACCATCCTCATCGAGAACTTCAGCAAGCGAAGTCGTGAGCAGATGATGGGTCGCACCGAGCAAAACAAGGCGGTGGTCATCGACAAGGGCAGCCACCACATCGGTGAGTTCGTGAAGGTTCGCATTACGGGTTCGACTTCCGCTACCCTATTCGGTGAGGAAATCGAAGAAAAGTAAAAGGGGAAAAAGGTAAAAGAGTAAAAAGACAAAAAGAAACCATAAAAGGCAACTTTCCTATCCTATAAAATAGGTAAAAGTTGCCTTTTTAGCTAAGTGAGCAAAAGAAAACCACCAAAAATTTGGCGGTTTTCTTGAAAAGCACTATCTTTGCAACCTATGAAGGAATTCTTGCAAGTTTTACGACGTTTTGTCCCTCCATACAAGAAGTATCTAGGGCTATCCGTGTTATTCAATATCCTGTCAGCGGTATTGAATATATTTTCATTCGCAGCCTTGATACCAATCCTGCAAATCCTCTTCCAGGTAGATGGCGGCATCCGTGCCAACGACTACATGGCATGGGATGGGAATTGGAACACCATCAAGGAGGTTGCCACCAATAATTTGTACTATTATATCCAGGAGTTCATCGTGGAATATAGTGCATCGACCGCCCTATTGGTCATCGGTCTATTCCTTGCCCTGATGACCTTCCTCAAGACAGGAGCCTACTTCCTGTCTTCTGCCACCATCATCCCGATACGTACGGGTATCGTGCGCGACATCCGCAACCAACTCTATCAAAAGATCACTTCGCTCTCGCTAGGATTCTTCAGCGAAGAACGCAAGGGCGACATCATCGCCCGCATGAGCGGCGACGTGCAGGAAGTGGAGAACAGCATCATGTCTTCGCTCGACATGCTCTTCAAGAACCCTATCCTGATACTCTTCTATTTCATCACACTGATTTGCATCAGTTGGCAACTCACCCTCTTCACCATTCTCTTCGTGCCACCATTCGGTTGGTTCATGGGATTCGTGGGCAAGAAGTTGAAGGCACAGAGTACCCAGGCGCAAGCCCTATGGAGCGACACCATGAGCATGGTGGAGGAAACCTTGGGAGGTCTGCGCATCATCAAGGCTTTCTGTGCCGAGGACAAGATGAACGGCCGCTTCGACCAAGTGAACAGTGAGTATCGTGACAACGTGATGCGCGTGAACATCCGTCAGCAGATGGCACACCCAATGAGCGAGTTCCTCGGCACGATTCTCATCGTGGTGGTATTATGGTTTGGCGGCATCTTGGTCTTGGACTATGGTCGCATCGACGGTCCTACCATCATCTTCTACCTAGTGATGCTCTACAGCATCATCAACCCGCTGAAGGAGTTCTCCAAGGCAAGCTACAACATTCCGAAGGGTCTCGCCAGCATGGAGCGCATCGACAAGATTCTCAAGGCGGAGATAGAAATCAAGGACAAGGAGAACCCTGAGCATATCGCCAGTTTCGAGCACCAGATAGAGTTCCGCCATGTTTCCTTCGCCTATACAGACCATAAGAGCGACGAACTGGTGTATGTCTTGAAAGACATCAACCTCGTCATTCCGAAGGGAAAGACCGTGGCACTCGTAGGTCAGAGTGGCAGCGGCAAGAGTACGATGGTCGATTTGATTCCTCGCTACTATGACGTACAGGAGGGTGAGGTACTCATCGACGGCATCAATGTGAAAGACCTCGCCGTACACGACCTTCGCCAATTGATAGGCAACGTAAACCAAGAGGCGATCCTCTTCAATGCCAGCTTCAAGGACAATATCCGCTTTGGCAAGACGGACGCTACCGATGAGGAAATCGCCAACGCTGCGAAGATAGCCAACGCTTACGACTTCATCACCAAGTCGGAGAAAGGATTCGACACCAACATCGGCGATCGTGGCGGTCGCCTCTCAGGTGGACAGCGACAACGTGTGAGCATCGCCCGAGCCATCTTGAAGAACCCTCCTATCCTCATCCTCGACGAGGCAACATCGGCACTCGACACCGAGAGCGAGCGACTGGTACAGGATGCCCTGGAGAAGTTGATGAAGACTCGTACCACCGTGGCTGTGGCTCACCGACTGAGCACCATCAAGCATGCCGACGAGATATGCGTGCTGCACGAGGGACGGATTGTGGAGCGGGGAACCCACGATGAATTGATAGAGAAAAACGGATACTACAAGAAGTTGCACGATATGCAGCAAGTGTAATATATAATAAGGTGTAATGACTAAGATTGTTTACGCATTTTTTTATGCAATATCGCTTCTGCCCTTTTGGGCCATCTATTGCATTGCCGATTTCGAGTACTTGATGATGTATCACGTCATCAAGTACCGCAGAGATATTGTGCGTAAAAATCTAACCACATCTTTCCCAGAGAAGTCTTTAGATGAGATTATCGACATCGAGAAGAAGTTCTACCATTGGTTCTGCGACTATTTCTTTGAGGCTGTCAAGCTACTGAGCATCAGCGACAAGGAGTTGCGCAAGCGTTTCAAGGTCTTCAATAGTGAAGAGGTAGAGCGTTGTTTTGAAGAGGGACAAGACGTGGCTGCCATCCTCGGACACTATTGCAACTGGGAATGGCTTTCATGCGTGGGCATCGAACTGCCCAAGACCCGCATGATGGGATTGATTTACCATCCCCTCTACAACCATACCTTCGATGAACTCTTCAAGCGCATCCGCTCACATGAGGAGAACGGTGTGCCTGTACCCAAGAAAGACATCCTCCGCTATCTCATCGACTACAAGCGCAAGAACATACGCAGCATCTTCGGATATATCAGCGACCAAGGACCGAAGTGGGAGAACATCCATCTTTGGTTGCCTTTCCTCAACCACCCCGAGACTCCTGTGTTTACAGGTGGCGAGCGCATCATGAGGAAAATGAACGATGCCGTGTTCTATGTGGAGATGAGTCGTCCGAAGCGAGGCTACTACACTGCCACTTACAAGCTCATCACCCGAGAGCCTAACTCCCTGCCCGAGCATGAGATAACCCGTCGCTTCTTCCAGATGCTGGAGGAGACCATCCGCAAGACCCCTCCTTACTATCTCTGGACACATAACAGATGGAAGAGAACGAAGGAGGAGTTTGACAAGCATTTCGTCATCGAACATGGAAAAGTAGTATCAAAATAAGAAAGGAGCATAAGATGATAGAACCCAAAAGAGTACCTTACGGTGTATCGGACTTCGAAAGAGTCATCAGAGAGAACCAGTATTACGTAGATAAGACCATGTATATCCCGTTGCTGGAAGACCAGCCCGACAACTTGATATTCATACGTCCGCGTCGTTTTGGCAAGAGTCTATTTCTCAGTATGCTAGAAACATACTACGACTGCAAGAGGAAAGACCAATTCCAAGAGATTTTCGGCGAGCTTTGGATAGGACAGCATCCTACCCCTCAGCAAGGTATGTACCAAGTGCTTCCTCTTGACTTTTCACAAGTAGGAGGCAACATTGACGACTTAGAGGAGCGATTCAATGCCTATTGCAATATTTGCTTCAATGCCTTTATCAACAAGTACGCAGAATATTATGGTGAAGAAATCCGTAAAGCAGTTCTTTCGACAGATATAGCTTCCAGCAAGTTAGCTATCATCCAAAGATGCGCCAAAGAAAATCATTTTAAGCTCTACCTCATCATTGATGAATACGACAACTTCACCAATACTGTACTCAACGAACAAGGCGAGGAAGTGTATCATGCCATGACCCATGCCAGCGGCTTCTACCGCGACTACTTCAAGAAGTTCAAAGGCTCGTTCGTCAAAATATTCATGATGGGTGTAAGCCCAGTTACCTTGGATGACGTAACCAGCGGTTTCAATATAGGATGGCACATCTCCACCAAGCCAGAGTTTGACAAGATGTTGGGATTCAGCACAGAAGATGTACGAGATATGTTCACCCGTTATCGTAACGCAGGGCAGATACCAGCCAACTGCGACATCGAGGCAATGATAGCAGAAATTAAGCCATGGTATGACAACTATTGTTTCTCCGAAGAATGTCTGGGCAGCAAGGTTAGAGTCTTCAACTGCGACATGGTATTATATTATCTCCGCAACTACATGAGTAATGGAAGAAGTCCTAAGCAGATGATAGACCCGAATACGAAAACCGACTATAACAAGATGAAGCGCCTGCTCCAGCTTGACAAGTTGGATGGCAATCGCAAAGGCATCATCCGTAAGATTACGGAAGAAGGAAGCATCGTGGCAAATCTTTACGAGACATTCCCTGCCAGTGACATCGTCAAGCCAGAATACTTTCCAAGCTTGCTATTCTATTACGGAATGCTTACCATCAAGGGCTCCTTCGGCGACATGTTGGTACTTGGAATACCCAACAACAACGTTCGTCGCCAATATTATGGCTATCTGCAAGAGCAATACCAAGACATCAACCACATCAATCTGAACGATTTCGGATATATGATGACTTGCATGGCTTTCGAGGGAAAATGGCAAGAGGTGCTCGGATTTATGTCGAAAGCATACGCAGAGGTGGCATCTGTGCGTGATGGCATCGAGGCAGAACGGAATCTCCAAGGATTCTTCATGGCATATCTCTATCTGAGCAACTATTACATCACAGCTCCAGAACTAGAGTTGAACCATGGCTACTGTGACTTCTTCCTCCTGCCAGACTTGACTCACTATCCAACCAAGCATAGCTACATCATCGAGCTAAAGATGTTGCCAGCCAAGGATTTTGAGAGCAAGGCAGAAGCTCAATGGCAAGAGGCAGTAGAGCAAATCAACCGCTATGCCGCCGCACCAAGAATAGAAGTCTTGCGCCAAAATACCACTTTACATAAAATTATCATCCAATTTGCAGGATGGGAAATGAAGAGAATGGAAGAAGTGTAAACCTCTTGATTTGGATGAAGTGTAAATAGCTTATTTGAACATCAAAAATGAGAAAGATTAAAATCAATCAGAAATACGAATACTTGAAGAGTTTCATTGAGAGTATCCCCGATATCTTCGAACAAGAAGGTAAGGAGATATATCACCTCAGAAATGTCATCAAGGTCTTGACTGCTCCAGACGGAACACTCGTCAATGTAAAGCGATTTCACCAACCCAAGAGCCTCAACCGTCTGATTTATTCTTGGAATCTTAGAATTCCCAAAGGACAACGTGCTTATGAGTACTCATTCTTACTCAATCGAAAAGGCATCAACACCCCCGAAGCAATCGCCTTGATAGAAGAAAAAAATATCTTGAACCTATTAGGTTACACCTATCTCATCACCATACAATGCGACTATCCACATACCTTGTATGACATCAAGGATGCAAAAGAAGGAGAATACGAGCAATTGGCGAAATCCTTGGCCCACTATGCCGCAAAGATGCACCTCGCAGGCATCATGCACAAAGATTTCACACCAGGCAACATCCTGTGGAAGACGGATGACGAGGGACTTCACTTTACGATAGTTGACATCAACCGTATGTATTTCGGGCAAATCTCCGTCAAGAAAGGATTGGATAATCTGAAACGTTTTTGGGGTCCTAAGCACTTTACCGAACTCCTCGCAGAAGAATACGCCAAAGTAAGGAACTACAACACGGAGAAAGCCGTAGGATATACATTAGAAAGAAGAAAAGCATTTTGGGAACACTACCTCCAAAAACACCAAGTGCCTTTTGCCGTCGAACTATAGTTTAACAAAAGACTATTGACATTAAAATAACATGAAAATTATAGCAGTAGTAGTTACATACAATCGCCTGGAGCTGCTAAAGAAAGGCATTGAAGCTCTACGCTCCAACCAGCCACTGACCGAAATCATCGTCATCGACAATGGCTGTACAGACGGTACAACGGAATGGCTTGATGGACAAACCGACCTATACGTTGTACACCAAGCCAATGTAGGTGGTTCTGGCGGTTTCTATACAGGCATCAAAACTGCATACGAGAAAGGTGCCGACTGGATATGGTGTATGGACGATGACGTTTTTCCACACAAAGACTGCCTAGAGAAATTGCTTTCATATACCCAAGAACCCAACATTGGTATCCTGTCCCCACGCAGGCTGTTGGAAGGAAAAGTCTTCACACATGAATTTCAGGCTTACGACTTCTCCAACCCAATTGCCTCCATGCATGGCAAAAAGCTGTCCAAGCAACAGATAGAACAAGCCACAGAAATAGTAGGTGCCGACTTCGAAGGCCCGTTTATCCGAAGGGATGTTGTCGAACGAATCGGATTACCCAATAAAGACTTGTTTATATTCTGTGATGATACCGACTATTGCCTTCGTACCCACTTGGCTGGCTTCAAACTACTCTATGTACCAGAAGCCCTGATGGACAAGCACTTGTTTTTTAGCCAGGACAACTGGACAACTCGCAACCAGAAAAAGAAATGGAAACGATACTACCAAGTGCGCAATGAAGCCTACCTCAACCACCACTACGGCAAGAATTGGGGAGTAAGATACGTTCGCAGTCTCATCGGCGTTCTGGGCTATATCATTCCAGCCCTCATCACGATGCCTTTCTGTAAGGCTTGGCAGATGAAAGACATCTCTACCCTATGGAAAGCTTACCAAGACGGCATCCATGAAAGACTCGGAAAGAGATAGTCTTCAACCACAAAAGATGAGCAAGAACTATTATAAGAGAACAAACTAAAAGAGAAACAAAATGAACAAGAACAGACTCTGTTATATCTCTCGCAATTACTATAACCTGACAAGCGCAGGTAACAAGGCAAAGACTGACAACGAGGACACGCTCACAGAAATGGGGGCGACCAACCTGGGCTTGCATCGCACTGTCAACAACAGTAAGATTCTTGCCTTCTTCCTCGACTTGGCAGGCATCATCCGAGCTTGCGCCTTACTCAAAAAAGGCGATGTGCTTTTCTTGCAATACCCCGTCAAGAAATACTTTTCCTTCTTATGCAATATCGCTCGTATGAAGGGAGCTAAGACCGTGTCGCTCATTCACGACTTAGGGTCATTCCGCAGGAAGAAACTATCCATCGAAAAGGAGATTTCTCGTTTGTCACACAGCGACTACATCATCGCATCCAATGAGAACATGAAGACTTGGCTCAAGGAGCATGGAATGAAAAAGCCTGTTGGAGCCTTGGGACTGTTCGACTACCGTTCCACCTCCTTCAACGAACATTCGTCCAAGGACACCTTAAGAAATGCGACAAATGTTGTCTATGCAGGAGCTTTGAGTATGCGCAAGAACGCCTTCTTGGTAGAACTCACCAAAAGTCTCAAAACCTGGAATCTCACCATCGTGGGCAACAAAGAAGGACTACAAGGCTTGCAAGACAATCCACATGTCAGCTATCGGGGGTTCTTGCCATCAGAAGAATTTATCTCTTACATAGATGCCGACTTCGGGCTCGTTTGGGACGGAGACTCGCTGGACACCTGTTCTGGCGACTATGGCAATTACCTGCGTTGGAATTCCCCGCACAAAGTGTCCTTCAACCTCCGTGCTGGCCTTCCTGTCATCGCATGGAAGGAGGCAGCCGTTGCTCCAATCATCGAAAAAGAAGGCATTGGCATCACCATCAGTTCCTTGCAAGAATTGGATCCAATCCTTTCCCACCTTTCACAAGAAGACTTGGCTAAGATGAAACAAAACGCCTTCAAGATGGCAGAGAAACTCAACCAAGGCTACTTCTTGAGGAAAGCCATCCAAACGGCATTGGAGGCACTTTAGTTATGATAAAGTTTATTAAATTATACCTTCGGGTATAATTCCTTTGGGTATAATTTAGTAACTTTGCAGAAAATCAAGGGTTTAACTTATGTACAAGATACCATTCGAATACGGTTCCATTGCGGAAAATGAGTACTTTATCGACAGGATAGAAGACCGCAGAGACCTCAAGACTTTTCTTGGAGGCGGCATCAACGTGATGCTCATATCCCCAAGAAGATGGGGGAAGTCTTCCCTTGTCAAAGCGGCGATGGAAGAACTGAAACAAGAACAAAAAGATGTCAGAGTATGCTACCTTGACGCATTCAAGATATACTCAGAAGAAGAATTTTACAATAAGTTTGCAAGTGCCATTCTCCAAGGGGTTTCTTCTACCATGGAGAAAAGATGGGCAGACATCGTAAAGTTCGTACAATCCATATCTCCAAGCCTAACCGTCAATAGCGACCCCGTCAATGCCGTAGAAGTAAAACTAAACTTCAAGCCCCTAAAGGACAGTGCGGAAGAAATACTCAATCTTCCAGAAAAGATAGCCAAAGAAAAAGGCATACATGTGATTGTTTGCATAGACGAGTTCCAACAGTTGGCAAACCTCCCCGATTGGAAACGCCTGGAAGGAACCATGCGTTCTGTCTGGCAGGGGCAGCATAGCACAACGTACTGCTTATACGGAAGCAAACGCCACATAATGATGGATATATTTGGTAATTCGAAGAATCCATTTTATCGGTTTGGACAAATGATGACACTGAAGAAAATCGCCAAGGAATATTGGAAGCCATTCATCCATGATAGCTTCTACAACTATGGCAAAGCTATCAGCGACGAGATGATTGAAAGAATTTGCGACACCATGCAATGTCATTCTTGGTATATGCAACAATTCTGCTTTCTCATTTGGACACGAACAGAAACAGAAGTAACGGAAGATATATTCCAGACCCAACTCACGAAGCTCTTGGATACGAATGCAGATATGTTTCTTGCCGACATTGATGGTATGCCAGCCTCCCAGATAGCTTTTCTACGTGCAGTTTGTATGGGGGAGACTCACTTCAACGCCCAACAAGTAGTTGCAGAATATGGCTTAGGTGCCCCACGTACTATCACCAAGAACAAGAAAACGCTTGTCGAGAGAGACTTTATCGAAAAATCGGGCGATGGATTCAAGATGGTTGACCCAGTCTTCGAGCTTTGGTTTAAACGAGAGTACTGCAACATTTCAATCCTTTAAGCAATATGACAAAAGAAGAATTAATCCAGAAGATAACGCCGTACGTAACAGCATACGTTCCAACTTTCTGTATCGATTACATCGAGATTCCAGCCCCTACAGTAGAAGCCGCTTATACAAGATACACCTATCGCATCCCTGAGCAAGAAAACATCTGGGAAGCATACCTTATTATATATAGACGGTTACGAACCTTGGTAGATACTCCTTTCAAACTGGACTCTTACCGAGGAGCGAACGTCGAAGACAAACGCCAGTGGGACATTCTGCGAGAGGCCTTAGCAAACCTTTGCATGCATACCGACCATTTCAGTCCTATCCGCTCATGTATCCATGCCTTTACTGACAAGATAGAATTCATGAATGCAGGAAATCTCCCTATGCAAGCAGACCAAATGGCTCGTACCTTCTACTCCAGCTTACGCAATCCTACCATTGCGAAGCTCTTCCGATTCGCTAATATCTCGGAAAACGTTGGATTCGGAATGGGAAAACTCTTCTCTTGGAAAGAAATTACAGGTAACGATGTGACTTTCGAAAGCAATAGAAACATTGTTAGCATCTGCTTCTATCTTAAGAATAATCCTGACAAATCTCCATTAAAGCAAGAAACTACGACTACGATTCCCGACTTGAAAGACCAACAGGAGAAGTTGGGAATAAAGTTGGGAGTAAATCATAGTGTAAATCATAGTGTAAGTTTAGAAGAGAACAAACAATCCATACTCCTACTTGTAAACTTCTATCCCCAAATTACACGAATAAATATTGCAAAAATATTAGACATTACCATTTCTACCATAGACTATCACATTCGTTGGCTAAGAAAGAACGGACTACTCGAAAGAGTTGGTGCTGACAAAAATGGTTATTGGAAAATAAAGATATAAGACAAAATGAAACCTGACAAAAAAGTAATCATCGTTATTCCTATATATAGAGAATTATATAAGAACGAGGCTTTTGCACTAGACAACAACCTCCATGTCTTCAGAGAATATCCTACTGTTTTTCTAAAACCCAAAGGTTTAAACATCGAAAAACTAAAGGAAAAATATCCTCAAATAGGAGAAGTAGAAGTGAGCGGCCTTTGGCTCGGCAAGACTAAAGGCATAGCTGGTTACAACGAAATGATGATGTCGGCAGACTTTTACAATATGTTTGTCGATTATGAATATATGCTAATCTGCCAAACGGACGTATGGGTATTCAGAGACGAACTCCCGAAATGGCTAGAGATGGGTATTGACAATGTAGGTGCCCCATGGCCATTACGTAAGATTTACTCACTATTTCCGATGAAACAATATTTAGAATTAAAAATAAGGCTGAAGCCGAAAGAGGAGAATCTTCGCTGTCAAATGTTTGGTCGTATCGGAAACGGTGGGTTCTGCCTTAGGAAGGTAAAAGTGTTCAGAGACCTATGCCTCAAATATGCACAAGAGATAGAGTTCTACAACTCGCAAACAGGTCCTTTGTATAACGAAGACATTTTCTGGGCATTAGTGCCTAAAGAATTAAAGTTGCCGACAATAGAAGAGGCTGTCACATTTTCTTTTGACAACAAAGTCAAGACCTGCTATCAGATGAACCACAAGCAACTTCCCATGGCCGCTCACGGCTACGAACACAAGCACCGCAGGAAGTTTTGGATGCAGTTCATCCCCAAAGAGGCTTTTAAAGACAGAGAATAGATTTTCCACAACTCTATTAAATTTCCATAAATTATACGTATGGTCATAATACCTTTGCGTATAATTTAGTAACTTTGTAGAAAGTCTAGAACTTTGAGTGAGAGTACTCTGCAAATAAACATAGCAAAGAAATAGAAATGAAATCTGACAAAAAAGTAATCATCGTTATTCCTATATATAGAGAATTATACAAGAACGAGGCTTTTGCACTAGACAACAACCTCCATGTCTTTAGAGAATATCCTGCCGTTTTTCTAAAACCGAAAGGATTGAATATTGAAAATCTAAAGGAAAAATACCCTCAAATAGGAGAAGTAGAAGTGAGCGACCTTTGGCTAGGTAAAGCTAAAGGCATAGCTGGTTACAATGAAATGATGATGTCGGCAGACTTCTATAATATGTTTGCCGATTATGAATATTTGCTAATCTGCCAAACAGACGTATGGGTATTCAGAGACGAACTCTCGGAATGGTGCAACAAGGGAATAGACCATGTGGGTGCCCCATGGCCCAATCGCAAGATCTACGAGCATTTTCCTCTGAAACAATATATCCAACTAAGAATTTTCTTAAAACCTGCAAAGAAAAACCTCCATTGCCAAATGTTTGGCAACATAGGAAATGGAGGATTTAGCCTAAGGAAAGTGAAAGTGTTCAGAGACTTATGCTTGAAATACTCCAAGGAAATAGAATTCTACAATACCCAGACAGACCCTTATCATAACGAGGATATTTTCTGGGCACTAGTTCCAAAAGAACTAAAAATCCCGACGATAGAGCAAGCAGCTAACTTCTCCTTTGATCGCAAATTAGAACTATGCTATAAAATCAACAAAGAGCATCTCCCCATGGCAGCACATGGCTACGACCGCAAGCATCGCAAGAAATTCTGGAGCCAGTTCATACCCAAGGAAGCCTTTGGCATCGTCTCACCATAAGAAAAAGACAGTATAATTAGGATACGAGAAGAAGTATTTGAATATATATTAGCTTCAAAATTACGAGGAAAATTTATGAACAAGATACTAACTATTGTTGTGCCAACATACAATATGCACGATTACCTGGATCGTTGCCTTCAATCTTTGATTATTGAAGGCAACCTACTGGAAGTACTTGTCATCAATGACGGGAGCAAGGACGACTCTTTGGAAATAGCACGAAGATACGAGCAAGCCTACCCAAACATCTTCAGAGTCATCGACAAGCCTAATGGAAATTATGGGTCTTGCATCAACAGAGGTTTACAAGAAGCAACAGGAAAATACATCAAAATATTAGACGCTGACGACCAGTTTAACACTTCTGCACTGCGAGTTTTATTAAGAAAAGCAGAAACTTGCGATGTCGATGCCTTTATCACCAACTTCGTCAAATCCCACACCCATGGCAAACAGCAGTTCGTCACGTTTGACTTGCCTAGCTACACCCTTTTAAACTTCCCAGAGATATGTTTCCACAAAGACATCCTCAACCTGTGGATGCATGCCATTACGTATAAACGCAAGAACTTGCTAAGCATCAACTACAAGCAGACCGAAGGCATATCATATACGGACCAGGAATGGGTCTTCCTGCCTCTTGCAACCATAAAGACCATCATGTACGTACCCGAAGATCTCTACATTTACACACTAGGCAGAGAGGGGCAGACAATGGCAAGTGACTTTTCTTCTAATCATTTTCAAGACAATGTCATTTGCGCAAGCCATATGCTAGAGGGTCTCACCCGACTCCAAGAATGTCCTAAAGAGATAAAGGACTTGCTGTCCGAGAGATTGTTCAAAAGAATTAAATTCATCTATAAACATTACTTGCTCAAAAGCACAAAGCCAGACCTTAGGGTTCTCATCGAATTTGACAAAAAACTCAAAGAAAGCAACCCAGAACTTTATCGCCGGTCTGACCAAATATTGATGAGTCGTCCTATATTTTTATATAAATACATCAAACATTGGCGCAAGAATCCGCAAGGAAAATTGTTTAGATATATGATAAAAGCTTATAAAGGAATAAAATCCATATAATTGCACGATGAAAATAACGCTTATTATATCCACGTATAATCGCCCAGATGCTTTACGACTAAGCCTCATGAGCGCAAAAGTTCAGACAAGAATTCCCGACGAAGTCATCATTGCAGATGATGGGTCTGGGGAGAGCACCAAGACACTTATTGAGTCATTTGCAAAGGACTTTCCATGCCCACTTCTCCATGCTTGGCAAGAAGACAAAGGATTTCGCCTGGCAGAGTCAAGAAACAATGCCCTTCGTATGGCTCATGGTGACTATATTGTCTTTATAGATGGCGACATCATCATGGACCGCCATTTTATCGCCGACCATGAAAGATTGGCAGAAAGAGGATATTTTGTCATCGGAAGCAGAGCTTCTCTCAAGCAGACTCTCACCCATAAACTCTTAAAAGAAAAGAGCATCAAGGTCACTTTCTATTCCAAGGGAGTAAGACGCAAAGAGAATGCCCTACGGCTTCCTTTCCTTACTTTTTGGACAAAAAACCTCTACCACAAGCGCCGCTTTTATGGAAGAGGTGCCAATATGGCGATGTGGATGAAAGACCTCCAAGGTGTGAATGGCTTCGACCAAGAACTCGTAGGCTATGGATACGAAGATTTTGATTTGTTCAACCGCCTGTTCAACATAGGCCTCAAGCGTAAATATGCCAAGTTCCAAGCCATAGAATACCACCTCTATCATAAGAGAGACGATATCAGCGCAGAGAACAAGGAACATTTCAACCAAGACTTGGAAAGAGTTAGGTGTGAGAAAGGGCTAAGCACTCAGGATTTTGAATAACAAGCTTTTATATAAATTTTTAACAAACTGAAATGCTTTAATATATACTTGACAGAACGGGTAGGAATACGTACATGATTATTTTTACAAAAGCATCGTAACTCCTGAAATAGTTCTATGCAACGCTTTTTGTTTGACTCGGATTTCATCGCTAAAAAATATAGCTTTGGAATACGAGACAATTCATATTCTTTCAAAGCATTTATTGAAGTTCGTCTAGCTTCTTCTTGTATTTTTGATATTAATAACAAATATTCATTGGGTGTTTTCGTACGGAATGTCAAACCTGTCTGCGTACAGCGATAATTATAAAGCCTATCAGAAAGGATTCTTAAAGAATGGATATGTTGACTATATTCTTGCGTAAACACCTCATCTTCACGGAAAGACAATCCTTCCTCAAATCTCAAATTATATTTACGAATAATATCTAGCCTAAAAACCTTATTCCAAGTAAAGCCAAAGTATTCATGGTTTTCAGAATTTTTCCTCAAATAAAACAATTTTTCATTTATCGCTTTTATGTTTTCGTTTATCTCATCTTCCCCTGAATCAAAGGTACAAGTTGAACCATCAGAATAATGCCATTTTTCCGCAAAGAAAGTAAGATCAGCCTCCGTATTTGCTATAGTCATACAATAATTTGGCTCAACCCAATCATCTGCATCAACAAAGGTAACAAGCTTGCCTTTTGCCGCTTCTATTCCCACATTTCGAGCACTACTAACACCTGCATTTCGCTTATGGATTGTTGTTATGCAATCATATTTTCTTGCATACTCATCACAAATCATGGGAGAAGCATCAATACTTCCATCATCGACAACTATAACTTCATAATTATGAGGACTTTGACATATAATACTGTCAAGGCATTGACGCAATGTTTTTTCTGCGTTATATACAGGAACTATAATGCTAATCATGTAATTCTAAAATTAAAACCAATAATATCATTACAAAAATAAAGAAAATATATTTATTATTATGTTTCTCTTTGTGACTTTTGCTTTTTTTTTGTATCTTTGCAAATATTTATCAACCAATTCATAGGAACAGAACGCAATGAAGAAAATAACAGTTATAACTATCAATTTTAACAATCTCTCTGGATTAAAGAGGACTATTCCCTCTGTTATCTCTCAATCATATAATAATTTTGAATATATTGTCATAGACGGGGGATCTACCGATGGCAGCAAAGAATACATAGAATTAAACAAAAAGAATATTGACTTTTGGATAAGCGAAAGGGATAAAGGTATATACAATGCCATGAATAAGGGCATTCATATTGCCCATGGCGAATATTGCATATTTATGAATTCTGGCGACCATTTCTTTTCTAGTTGTGCATTAGAAACAGCAATCGAAGAACTAGACGGATATGACTATTGTGTAGGACGAACCGTCGTTGTAGAGAGCGACTATGCTTCACTGAGTACTCCTCCAGAGAAAATTTCTTTTGATTTCATTAAAGAGAATTCGCTACAGCATCAATCCACATTTATCAAGACTCATCTACTAAAAGAAAATCCTTACGATGAAAAGTTGAAAATTGTTGCAGATTGGGCTCATTTCTTCAAATGTTGGTACTTCGGAAAATGCTCTTACAAAAGGATTAATACTATTGTATCAATATATTATATGGATGGTATATCTTCCGTATGTGTTGACTCAACCCAAAATGAAAGAGAGGCTGTCTTCAAGAACTTGTTTGCAGACAAACACAAACTTCCCCAAAAGAAGAAAGAGAGCAAAGAACAGAAAGAAGCACGCATTACAGCAGAATTGCTATTCAAACTTAGGCGAGCAATGCGAAAAAAGCCATTAGCCCGTGATTGGAAAATTCTTAGAAATAGCTTTAGAATCCTGTGGAAGGATTTATTCATTTAAACATAAAAATAAGATGAAAGTTTTATACGATAGTCAAGCATTTGATATGCAAACCCATGGTGGAGTATCACGCTGTTTTGCAGAATTATACTCTCATTTACCGAAAGACATTGATGCCCACATCAGTGTCTTAGAATCAAACAACATATATCTTCAAAACTTAGGCTATAAATCTGAAGGCGAACTATATAACAACTTTCTTTGGAGCAAGGATTCCGCTTTAAAGAAATTGCTATACAAACTCTACTACAACGCCAAGTTTGGCGAATACTCTCGACTAGACCGTACTCCAAAGCTTAACAGATATCTATCTAGCAAAGAGATAAAGTCAAAAGCATTCGACCTGCTTCATCCGACATTTTTCAATCCATATTTTCTCAAATATATTGGGAATTTACCTTTTGTGATAACAGTTCATGACATGATACCAGAATTGTTTCCACAATACTATGCACGCAACGATTTTCAAATCCTACAAAAGAATATGGTCATACCTAAAGCTACACATCTCATTGCTGTAAGCGAACAGACCCAAAAAGACTTATGCAGCACAATGAACATAAAAGAAAATCAAGTAAGCGTTGTCTATCATGGAGTTGATGAAACTCCTTATATTCCAACAGAGAACAACAAGCGAAGCTATGAGTATATTCTTTTTGTTGGCGAACGTCATTTTTACAAGAATTTCAATCTCTTTGCAAAAAGTTGCGTGCCTATTTTTAAGAGACATAAGGACTTAAAAGTCATCTGTACAGGAAAATCTTTCACCGAGGAAGAAAATGCAATGTTTAAATCATGGAGCGTAGAAGACCGCTTTATACACGAATTTGTCGTAACCAATCATGAGATGTTAGACCTTTATCACAATGCCCTCGCATTCATCTACCCTTCCTCTTACGAAGGATTTGGACTTCCTATTCTAGAAGCATACAAAGCAGAGTGCCCAGTACTTCTCAATCATGCAAGTTGTTTCCCAGAAATCGCAGGAGATGCCGCCATTTATTTCCATATGAATTCTACTGCGACTGACTTCGAAGAGCAGTTTGAGACCTTTTACCACCTAGACGGAATCGAAAGAAAGAAACTAATAAGAAAACAAAAGGAAAGGAGTAAACTTTTCTCTTGGGAAGCTTCAGCACAAAAGCTATCAAACATATACAAACAAATTGTTTGATTTTACAACAGTTATTAACAATCAAATATGCAAGGATAACGACACTACGATGTTTGGATTATGTTAGGGATACATAATCCAAACATATTTTAAATTAAAAAACAACAATAATATAGAAGTTATGAACAAGAAACAGCTTAAAGGGGTAACAATTGCCGCAATGGTAATTTTAATTCTATCTATCATCCCAATCTTGTGGATTGGTCAATATTTACACCCATTCTCTGACGATTATGTCTTCGGAGCAGAAGCTCACAAAGTTTGGAACACGACGCATTCTTTAACGGCTTGCATGGTAGCCGCTTGGGATGTAGCCGTTAGCATGTATCATATTTGGCAAGGAACCTATTCAGCTTGCTTCCTTATGGCATTGCAGCCTGGTGCATTTGGGGTCTATTGGCTCGTTCCGATTCTTTTGCTTTCAAGCCTTATTGCCTCCACTTTCACCTTATTATATATGATTATGCGCAAGGTACTCCACACAACCATGTTGGAACACCTATTTGTATCTACTATTTTCGTGTTAATCAACGTACAGTTTGTCTATTCTTCATACGATGCTTTTTATTGGTATAATGGAGCCATGTACTATACCTTATATTATAGTCTGTCGCTATTCTTGGCATCTTTGCTGATTGCTTACGAACTATCTAGTACAAAGCGCAAATACTTAATCGGGGGGGCATCCATCGTTCTTGCTGTTTTCATAGCAGGAGGTAATTTTGTCTCAGGATTTGGAATGGCTGCAATTCTATTTGTAGTTATAACTATTTTATGGTTGAAACAAAAACATATGCCAAAGTTCTTGGTTTCCATCTTTGCCATTTATCTTATATCTTTTGCTTTCAGCATCTTAGCCCCAGGAAACGCATTTCGCGAGCTAGCAGTAAAAGAATATCATCCACATATCTTTGATGCCTTGGCTATCACTATCAATAAAGGCCTTGACTTTATCACCGACAGAATCGTCAGCGTCATGTCTTTAACCTTCCTTACCCTAGTTCCGATGGTGAGTAGGCTGGCGCACAAATCATCTTTCAAGTTCTCTCACCCTTGGCTCTGCATCTTCATTAGTCTAGGATTATATTGCTCCTTCTTCTTGCCTCACTGTTACGCTATGGGATATGAAGGTCCCAACAGAGTCCAAAACGTATATACATACGCTTTGTTTTGGTTCATTCTTGTCAATATGTACTATTTATCAGGAGCTTACATCCGTAAGATAGAAACCAAAGCCCCATTAAGCACAGCCATCAACCAAGTTGTCAATGCTGTTAAAATGAAGTATAACAAAACACTTCAATTCTCATACTTGTATGCAGTCATCATACTGCTATTAGCTGTTATTCTCAAACCTTCCACAACCAATCGCACACTCAGTTTACTTGTTCATGGCAAGATACAAAGAAGCGACCAAGAAATGAAAGAAAGAGAAAGCATTTTGTCAAGCACTGTCAATTCTGTCATTGAACTGAAACCCTTGACAACCAAACTTCCTTCCGACACTCATTACGACGCATTGCCTGACCCAGGATATTGGGTAAACCAAGCCATTGCGATGTATTATGGCAAAAGCGAAGTCTTCACCAATCCTGAAGAAAACATCAACTACGAGAACACTTATCTCATGAAGCATTACAAGAAGGATGTGGGTCCCAACAACTTGAAATACAAAACATTCAAGAACAGTACCATCAATTCTTCTTTCTTAACACAACGTATAAAAAACTTCTATTAACAAAATAACAAGCAATAGAGTGAGAGGCAAACTTTACCTAGCCTCTCATCTCCTCATATTTTGGATTAATCTTTATCTTCATTATTACCTTTAATTAAACTTTTATATTTTTGACATGGATGCTTAGGTACTCCAGGAAACATCATCTCCAAACTTTTATCTGCTAGCATTCTTGGTATAATGAAATTCCTCAGATAAATCTTATCTCGCTTTACGAGAACAGACAATTCTTCCAAAGACAACCAATCTTGGCTATTCAAACATATAATATTTCGTAGTTCCTCATAAGAAAGCCTCCTTTTTGTTGTAGTGCTTGCAATATTAGGGCTTGAGCTTGCAACCTTAGAGCTTGAGCTTGCAATAT
>DKCU01000059.1:214-15529 GCA_002451555.1 Candidatus Segatella albertsiae | reverse complement strand
AAGATTTCTGAGGCTTTTTTGTTTAATCCTTTGACTTCATTAATCTTATGTTTGAAACATTGCTCTATTATATTAAGACCAGTTGGCGTTGGTTGATGCGATGCCGATATAGCCGGGGCTTTGGCATACAGTCGCCATCGGCTTATTCTTTTGTATGTAATGTTGTCAATAATCATCATGTCTATGACTGCTATGATGAGTTGCAAGAGGAAATGTCAAATCATTCTAAAACATTCCGAAAACTTGGTATATTGTTTTGCCGTTTGGCTTACTATTGGCAACCTCAGTATGTTGTGATGGGGGATTATGATTTCGCTTCATATGTTTATGCTGGTCATCCTTCGACTCTTGTTAGAATGATTGATGACTATTACTTTGCGGATGAACCATCTAGTGCTTTGGTCATCCTTGACATTGATTGGCTTGATGATGACAACCTATTAAACGAGTTGCTTGATTCTGCCAGAGAAAATCTCCTCCTTGTTGTCATGGGGATATACAAGAATAAACATAATCGTAAATTATGGCATGATATACTAGCCGATGAGCGATGTGGAGTAACTTACGATTTATATTCCTGTGCTATCATTTTCTTCGACAAGTCAAAGTATAAGCAAATTTATAAAATCAATTTCTAGTATGTAATGTGTGTATCTTACCATATTTTTCGTAGCTTACTAACTTTTTAAGATAAATTTTAAGTTTCGTCTAAAAATAGTTGACTAAAAAGTACGTAAATACAAATAAAAGTATTACTTTTGCACGCAAATTAATAAACCGTTAAATAATTAAGCTATGTATTGGACACTTGAATTAGCTTCAAAGCTGGAAGATGCACCATGGCCTGCAACTAAAGAGGAGTTGATTGACTATGCAACTCGCTCAGGTGCTCCTCTAGAAGTACTAGAGAATTTGCAGGAGATAGAAGATGAGGGTGATGTTTACGAGAGTATCGAGGACATCTGGCCTGATTATCCATCAAAGGATGACTTCTTATGGAATGATGACGAGTACTAATCGTCTATCTAAAGAGTAAATCAGTACAAGATACTGTTAATGTGCCATATAGGTGATTTCTTTTGGAAACTCCTATATGGCTTTTCTTAAATGACTATTTTCTTGTGTGTAATAGTTATAATTTATCATTCTTTTTCTTGTGATACAATATTTCTTAAGAATATACGTTCTATTCTTGTGTTTAAGAGAATTCAGATATTGACCATGTTTGTGTTATTGGGCATAACCGCTTGTTATGCTCAGTATGATCCTTCTTTTAGCCATTATTTTGATATGGAACCGTCTTTTAATCCGGGTTCTGTAGGAAAACAAGCTAAAGTCAATGTCAATGTGGCCTATGCGCTCGATATGGCAGGGTTCGAGCATAATCCTCGTACGATGTATGCTGCGGCGGACATGCCGTTCTATGCCCTCAAAAATTACCATGGCGTAGGTGTGCAGTTCATGAATGACCAAATCGGTCTGTTTACTCATCAAAAGTTAGCCGTGCAATATGCTTTCCAAAAACGATTGTTTAAAGGAATGCTGAGTGCTGGTATTCAAGCTGGATTCCTAAGTGAAAGTTTCGATGGTAGCAAAGTCGATTTAGGAGAGTCCAACGACCCTGCTTTTTCCACATCCAAGATAGATGGAAGTGGTCTTGACTTAGGTTTTGGACTTTACTATATCCATGGCTCATGGTATGTAGGTCTTTCTGGTCAGCATCTCAATTCACCGAAGATAGAATTAGGTGAAACCAATGAAATGCAGATAGATGCAACTTATTATTTGACGGGTGGATACAATATTAAGTTGAGAAATCCGTTTTTGACTATAAAGCCTTCAACGCTTGTCAGATATGATGGTACGACTTGGAGAGGTGATGTCTCTTGCCGCTTGATGTATCATCACGAGAAAAAGCTGATGTATGGGGGCGTGTCTTATAGCCCGACAAATTCTGTTACATTCTTGCTTGGAGGTATGTTTCATGGGGTGGTGCTTGGGTATAGTTATGAACTATATACTTCCGCCATTAATCCTGGCAATGGAAGCCATGAAATCTTCGTTGGATATCAAACAGACATCAATCTCGTGAAAAAGGGAAGGAATAAACATAAAAGTGTAAGAATCCTATAAACAGGATATAACTTATAATATAAAATATAATATAACTTATCATAAGTTTAAAGGTAAAAATACGAAAGGACATAGAATAGATATGAAGATGAAAAGGAATATCATATTGGTTTGCTCGGCTTTCGTGCTCGTTACATTGACAGGATGTTTTGGCGCGAAATCTACCTCCATGGCTGGAAGAGGCGGTGAGGTGGTCGGTGTAAGCAGCAAAGGTTTTACAGAGCCATCTCCTTACGGCATGGTTAAGGTGAACCGTGGCTTTTTGAAGATGGGCTTGGAAAAACAAGATTCATTATGGGGTGAAAAAACTCCTGTCAAGGAAATCTCTGTCGATGGCTTCTGGATGGATGATACCGAAATCACCAACTCGGAGTACAAGCAGTTTGTGGCTTATGTGAGGGATTCCATCCTCCGTACTCGCTTGGCTGACCCCGCTTATGGCGGTGATGAGACTTATATGATTACAGAAGATAAAAATGGCGATCCGGTGACTCCTCATGTCAATTGGAAGAAAAGCCTTCCAAGAAAACCCAATGAAGATGAGCAACGAGCCATAGAAAGTCTTTATACTAGAAATCCTGTGACTGGTGAAAAGCTCATTGATTGGAAACAACTTAATTATAAGTATGAGATTTACGACTATACAACCGCAGCCCTTCGCCGCAATCGCCTGAACGCATCGGAGCGTAATCTTAATACTGATGTTGTCGTTGATCCTAATGAGGTGGTCATGATTTCCAAAGATACTGCCTACGTCGATGACGAGGGAAGAATCGTTTCGGAGACGATTAACCGTCCTTTGAGTGGACCATGGGATTTCTTGAATACTTATATTGTCAATGTATATCCAGACACAACTTGTTGGGTCAATGATTTTAAAAACTCAGACAACGAGACTTACTTGAGAAGTTACTTTAGCAATCCTGCTTACAATGACTATCCAGTGGTAGGTGTTACCTGGGAGCAAGCGAATGCTTTCTGTGCTTGGCGTACAGATTATCTTTTGAAAGGTCTTGGCCCTGAGGCTCGTTTCGTGCAACGTTATCGTTTGCCGACCGAGGCTGAGTGGGAGTATGCTGCTCGTGGAAAGGAACAGAATGAGTTCCCTTGGGAAAACAAGGATGTGAAGAATGGGGATGGATGCTTTTATGCCAACTTCAAGCCTGACAGAGGTAACTATACGAAGGATGGCAACTTGATAACCAGTCGTGTGGGCATTTATTCTCCTAACTCGAATGGGCTCTACGATATGGCGGGCAATGTGGCGGAGTGGACAAGTACGATTTACACAGAGGCGGGTGTCGATGCCATGAACGACTTGAACCCTACTTTGACTTATAATGCTGCCAAGGAAGACCCTTATCGCTTGAAGAAAAAGAGTGTGAGAGGTGGCTCTTGGAAAGACCCAGAGTCTTTTATCCGCTCGGCATGGCGCTCTTGGGAATATCAAAACCAACCTCGTTCGTATATAGGATTCCGTTGTGTGCGTAGCTTGGCTACTACATCTAGCACTAAACAGAAACCAACTAAATATAAGGGAAGAAAATAACAGTAAGATTAATAAGAAGATAATTATCATGGGCGAATATAGTAAGTTTAATATCGTTTATCGTCTGCAAAAGTGGATGGATAGCGTGCCTGGCCAGACATTCCTTAACTATGCTTATAGTTGGGGTGCCTCTATCGTAATCTTGGGTACCCTCTTTAAGTTGACTCACTTGCCTGGTGCCAACTTGATGTTGTTCTTGGGTATGGGAACGGAGGTCTTTGTGTTTTTCTTGTCAGCCTTCGACCGTCCATTCGACAAGACTGCTGATGGACGTGATATTCCTACGCATGTGACTGAGGAATACTTGGAGACTGGAAAAGTTACATACAATGAGAGGGGTGAAGCCATTCCTGTTCAACAACCAGTGTCTGGTCAATCTGTCGGTGTAGAAAGTCCCGTTGCTGGAGGTCAATCTGTTGTTGTCGCTCAACCGATTTCTTTTGACGGAACTTCCGTAGCTTCAACTGTAACTTCAGCGAATGTGAGTCCAGAAATGGCAGAGGCGCAGAGTAACTATGTTGATGAATTGAAAAAACTTGTTGAGACCTTGGAGAAGGTAAATGAACAGAGTGCTCGATTGACTCGTGACAGCGAGGAAATGGAGAACTTGAATCGTACTTTGACAGGTATCAGCAAGGTCTATGAGATGCAGTTGAAGGGAGCTAGCCAACAGATTGGTACCATCGACCAAATCAATGAACAGAGTCGTAAGATGGCTCAGCAAATCGAGCAACTCAACAAGATCTATACTCGTATGATTGAGGCGATGACCGTCAACATGAGAGCAGCTGCGCCTCATGTAAGTGAAGAGTGAAGAACGAAGAGTGAAGAATTCAAAAGAATTAAGTAATATTAAATAAATGGCAATCAAGAAAAGACCCGTATCTCCACGCCAAAAGATGATCAATTTGATGTATGTCGTCTTGATGGCAATGTTGGCATTGAACATTTCAACCGAAGTGCTCAACGGATTCTCTATTGTCGAAGAAAGCCTGAATCGTACAACGGCAAATTCTTCAGCGGAGAATGCCTCGCTTTATGGGGATTTTTCCAATCAGATGAAACAGAATCCCGCCAAGGTGAAAGAATGGTTTGAGAAGGCTACATCCGTGAAGAACATGAGCGATTCGCTCTATAATTTTGCACAACAGCTCAAGGAAGCTATCGTAAGAGAAGCGGATGGCAAGAACGGTGATGTCAAAAATGTGGAAAATAAGGATAACTTGGAAGCTGCTGGCATAGTCATGTTGGCTCCAGGTTCTGGCAAAGGAAAGAAACTTTATGATGCCATCAATAGCTATCGGGAGCGAATCCTGACCATGGTGACAGACGAACATCAGAAGAAAATCATTGCTAGCAACCTTTCTACATCCGTGCCAAAAAATACCAAGACGTTAGGAAAGAATTGGCAGGAATATATGTTTGAGAATATGCCTGTTGCTGCGGCAATCACCTTGTTGTCAAAGCTTCAAAGTGATGTTCGATATGCGGAGGGGGAGGTGCTTCATACCTTGGTTTCCAACATAGACATGAAAGATATTCGTGTTAACAAATTGGACGCTTTTGTGATTCCTGAGAAAACAACGCTTTATCCAGGTGAGCGATTCAGTGCTAACATTGTGATGGCTGCAGTGGATACTACCCAGCAACCAGAAATTTATGTCAATGGAATGAGAGTGAACTCACCTCATGGACAATATTCGTTTACGGCTGGTGGTGTCGGCGAGCATCAATTCGGCGGATACATCTTGATGCGCAATACAAAGGGTGATGTCTTGCGCCGTAATTTCATTCAGAAATACAGTGTGATTCCTGCTCCTAACACCGCAACGGTTGCTGCGGATATGATGAACGTGCTCTATGCGGGTTATCAGAATCCTATCAGCATCAGTGTGCCTGGAGTACCTGCCAATGCGGTGTCAGCCTCTATGACGGGTGGCTCTTTTGTGGCTAAGGGAAATGGTCACTTTGTGGCGGTTCCTTCTGCGGTGGGAAAGGATGTGACCATCCATGTGACCGCCCGAGACAAGGGACAGACACGCACGATGCCTCCATTTGTGTTCCATGTGAGAAAACTTCCTGATCCTACGGCTTATTTGGCTCTTGGCACGAATCGTTATCGTGGAGGGGCTTTGCCAAAGGCATCGCTCATGAGTGCGACAGGAATCCATGCGGCTATAGATGATGGTCTCCTTGACATACCTTTCAGGGTCTTGGGCTTCGAGACGGTCTTCTTCGACAATATGGGAAATGCGGTTCCTTTGGCTTCGGCTGGGGCAAACTTCTCGGAACGTCAGCGTGAGGAATTCCGCCGTTTGTCGAGAAATCGACGTTTCTACATTTCTCATATCAAAGCCGTGGGACCTGACGGTATCACTCGAAATCTATCTGCGGCCATGGAGGTCATCGTAAGATAATTTTAAGTGAAGAGTGAAGAACGAAGAGTGAAGAATTCTAATGCTTGGTAATTCCTTGCATATATATAGATTTTAATTAGATTGGAATGAAGATGAAAAAGATATTATTGGCTATTGCGCTCTTGGGTGTTACGGTAGGGCTTTCTGCTCAACCGGAGGCACGTCGCCAAGCTCAACAGCAGGCTCGGCAAAAGTCGAATGCCAACAACGTTACGACTCGCGCACAAATCATGTTTCCTACGTCGGCTTCTATGGATGAGGATGTGGTGTGGCGACGTGACATCTATCGTGAGTTGGACCTTAATGAGGATGCCAATTCTCCATTGTATTATCCTGTGGAACCTTTGGGTAGTCAGGTGAATCTTTTCACTTATATGTTTAAGTTGATGTTGTCTGGGCGTATCAAGGCATATCAATATAAGTTGGATGGCAATGAGAGCTTCAATGAGGAGGATGTCGTGAAGCCCAAGGCTTTCTTGGACAACTATCATATCTATTATGAAAAGGATGCAAATGGTAGGATGCGTCTTGATAATAGCGATATTCCTTCCAAGGAAGTGAAGTCCTATTACATCAAGGAGTCTTCCTATTTCGACCAGCATACTTCGACCTTCCATACCAAGGTGTTGGCGGTTTGTCCTATCATGACTCGTGATGATGACTTTGGCGACGGTGGAAACAAATATCCACTCTTCTGGGTGAAGTATGATGACTTGGCTCCTTTTTTGGCCAAGCAACAGATTATGACCAGCAATCTGAACAATGCTGCTGTGATGAGCGTGGATGACTATTTCGTAAGAAACCAATACAAGGGTAAGATTTATAAGACCAACAATATGTTGGGCAAGACCTTGGCTCAATATTGTCCTTCTGACTCAGCCATGAGCAAGGAGCAGAAGAAGATTGAGGCAGAGTTGGCTGCTTTCGAGAAAAATATTTGGGGAGATCAAGCTAAGAAGGACTCTCTCGATAGTATAGCCAATGCTGATAAGAAGGGTGGCAAGGCGGTGAAGAAGAATCGAAGAGGTTCTTCGAACACCAAATCTTCTAGCTCGTCCGTGAAGAACCGTCGCCAGCGTTCTACAAGTTCTTCTGGTTCAAGTGCGGCAAGAGTTTCTGTTCGCCGTGAGCGTCACTAAAGGTATGCCTTATCCGAACCGATGTAAATAGAATCCATTATATGTATGAGGCATTAGACAGATTATTAACATTACAATAAACGAGGTATGAAAAAAATATGGATAATTTTACCTTTGCTCGCATCTCTCTTGTTTGCGACCAATGCTCATGCACAGGTAAAACTTGGTGTAAAAGGTGGCTTGAATATCAGTAGTTTGAAACTGAATGATGATATGTGGGCAGCAGACAATAAGGCAGGTTTCTTCTTTGGACCCATGGTGAAAGTGACGGTTCCTCTCATTGGTTTAAGCTTTGATGCGGCTGCTCTTTATGACCAAAAGGAAGCTAAGATGCGTTGGAGTGACGATGTGATTACTGAGGATTTGGGGCGAACAACCACTATCAAACAGCAATATATAGATATTCCTATTAATATCAGATATGGTGTTGGGTTAGGTAGCTTGGCAAATGTTTTTGTCTTTGCTGGTCCTCAGTGGGGCATCAATGTAGGTGACAAGGACTTTAAATGGAATGCTGGTAGTAGTTATTCTCTGAAAAAGGCAACTTTCAGTGTAAATGTTGGTGCTGGTGTTACTCTCCTTAAGCATTTGCAAGGTTCTGTGAATTATAACATAGAATGTGGTAAGTCGGGTAAGATGGATACAGGCAGGAACTATTCCGATGATGCAAAATGGGTGAAAGGTCGGAATAATACTTGGCAAGTATCCCTCGGCTATTGGTTTTAAAGAAAATCGATAGTCTCCAGCTATTAAAATATATAAAAGCAGGTGTCCTTTGTTGGGTATCTGCTTTTTTATTGTTATCTTTGCAGAACCAAGTATCTCAATAGTGTTGATTACTTGATAATGAAAAGTATGAAGTATGTTGATGTGATATTGCCTTTGCCTCTTCCAGGCCTTTTTACTTATTCTGTCCCTGATGGGATGGAAGGGAAGGTCGTGTTTGGAAAGCGACTCCTGGTTCCTCTTGGGAGGAGCAAGAAATATATCGCCATGGTGGTGAAGATACATGAGGTGAAACCTGACTTTGACGTGAAGCCTATAGAGCAAGTACTCGATGACGAACCGCTGTTGCTTGACAAACAGTATTGTCTTTGGTCGTGGATTAGTGAGTATTATATGTCGTCCTTGGGGGATGTGTATAATGCCGCCTTTCCTGCGGGTTTGAAATCCACGGATAAGTTCAAGCCAAAGATGGAACTTTATGTAGGACTTTCTAGTGCCTATCGCAATCCTCAGGCTCTTCGAGTTGCCCTCCAGCTGATGAACAGGGCGGTCAAGCAGGCAAAGGCCTTTTCTACGTTCCTCCAACTTTCTCATTGGAAAGTCCTCTTGGAAGATGAAGTGGATGAGCAGGGATTGCTTCGTGAAGAGTTTAGCGAATTAAATAATACGGATTCTATTCCTTCCTTTGTTGAAAAGGTGACGAAGGAAGAACTCATGAATGAGGCGCATTGCACCTCTGCCATTGTCAAATCTCTTGTCGATAAAGGCTTCCTGTTTACATACGAGATGGAGGTGGGGCGTCTGAATACATCGGGCGAAGCTCATTTCGATATGATAAAGCCTCTCTCGATGCCCCAGCAAGATGCCTACAACCAGATTTTGATGCAGATGATAAAGAAGAATGTGGTGCTTCTTCATGGTGTTACCTCAAGTGGCAAGACCGAGATTTACATCCATCTCATCAAAAAGGCGTTGGATGAGCATAAGCAGGTGTTGTACCTCTTGCCCGAAATCGCCCTCACCGTGCAAATCATGGAGCGTTTGCACAAGGTGTTTGGTGATCGTTTGGGTATTTATCATTCTAAATATAGTGATGCCGAGCGAGTGGAGATTTGGCAAAGGCAAATGTCGGGACATCCTTACGATGTCATCCTTGGGGCGAGAAGCGCCGTGTTCCTTCCTTTTCAAGCCCTGGGCTTGGTAATTGTTGACGAGGAGCATGAGGCAAGCTTTAAGCAACAAGACCCCGCGCCACGTTATCATGCTCGGAGTGCTGCCATTGTGCTTGCTAGTATGTATCCTGATGCCAAGGTATTGCTGGGTTCGGCGACTCCTTCGATGGAGAGCTATTACAATGCGCAACAGGGGAAGTATGGGCTTGTGGAATTGAAGACCCGCTATAAGAACATTCAATTGCCAGAGATTCTGGTGGTGGATGTCAAGGACTTGCGCCATCGCAAAATCATGAAAGGGGCTTATTCTCCTCAGCTCCTTGCCGCTGTACGAGAGGCTTTGCAGAATGGCGAACAAGCGATTCTCTTCCAAAACCGTCGTGGGTTTGCACCGATGATAGAATGCAAGGTATGTGGATGGGTTCCAAAATGTAAGAATTGCGATGTGTCCTTGACTTTGCATAAGAACATCAACCTCCTCACCTGCCATTACTGTGGCTATACCTATCCTGTGCCTTCCGAATGTCCTAACTGTGGAAGCACGGAATTGATGGGGCGTGGCATTGGTACGGAGAAGATTGAAGACCAACTGTCTGAGATATTCCCGGAGGCTCGCATCGCTCGCATGGACCTCGATACCACACGTACTCGAAATGCCTACGAACGCCTGATTGCCGATTTCTCTTCTGGCAAGACCAACCTTCTGATAGGTACGCAGATGATTTCCAAGGGCTTGGATTTCGACAAGGTTCGTGTGGTGGGCATCTTGAATGCCGACTCGATGCTCAACTATCCTGATTTCCGTGCCTACGAACATGCTTTCATGATGATGTCGCAGGTGAGTGGGCGAGCGGGTCGTAAGGGCAAACGTGGTTTGGTGATTCTCCAAACGAAATCGCCAGAGCTTCCTGTCATCTCGCAGGTGGTGCATCATGATTATGCCGGGTTCTATCATGACCTCTTGGAGGAACGTCGTGCTTTTCATTATCCACCATTTTTTCATCTCATCAATGTGTATCTCAAGCATAAGCATGAGAAGGTTTGCCAACAGGCAAGTATGGAGTTGGGGAATACCTTGCGAGGATGGTTTGGGGAACGTATCTTGGGTCCCGACAAACCTGCCGTGGCTCGTGTGAAGACGATGAATATACGAAAGATAGTCATCAAGTTGGAGAATGGAATAGACCAAAAGAAAGTGCGCCAATATCTGGCTTATGCTCAAGAGGTCATGCTCAAGGACCCGAGATATGGTGCTTTGCAAATATATTATGATGTCGATCCGATGTAGGTTTTAAGTGAAGAATGAAGAGTGAAAAATTCAAATGCTAAAATAAAAAGAAAGAGGGTGTGACTTATGGCACACCCTCTTTCTTATATTGTAGTTATGTTTAATTATTGTAAGAGCTAAAACTATAGAGTTCTTCACTCTTCATTCCTCGTTCTTCATTTCCTTTAGAAGTTGATGTCGAGACCTACGGCAAACACGTTGTTGTTGCGTGTGTAGTCTGAGCTGTAGTTGATACTCTTCTGAGCAGAAAGCTGAACGCTCTCGTTAGTCTTCTTATGCTGATAGAAGGTGTGGAAGTATGCCACGTTCAAGTCCATCTTCTTGTTGATGTGATAGACACCACCCACAGCTACAGAGTTGGAACTTGTCACGAATGACTTGTCGTCCATATATCTCTTGGATGCGTCTGTATCAGCGTTCTCCTCAGGCAAGCCATAGTTGGTGCTTTGCCAACCCGTACTTACCGTGAACTTCTTGTTAATATCGTATTCGATACCCGCATTGTATTCCAATGTGCCGTGGTCGAGCTTCTTGTGGCGATTGTTGTAAGAAGTGGCGTGGGTATCATCAAACCAATGGAAACCTACGTTGATGCGGAGGGCATCGATAGGGCTGTAACCTGCGCCGAGAGTCAAGTAAGCTGGGATGTCGCCGGCAATCTTCTTGCCATCCTCGTATTCGCCGATAGCCTCTTCAAGTTTGGTGTCGAACTGAGTCTTCAACTGTCCCATGGCACCTTGCACCATTTGGTTACCCAAGATAGCGTCTGCGGCTTGCTCTGGCACTCCACCTGCGATGTAAGCATTGCGCAGGTTGTCGGCGAGGTTACCGATACTTGGAGCTTGGTTTACTGACTTGTTCTTCAAGCGCATACGTGTCTTGAACTCATATTTTGCGGAGAAGTTCCATCTGCCTGTCTTATAGTCAATGCCTATGATAGGAGTGAAGCCGAGTCCTGTCTGGTCACAACTCAACTCTATGTTGGCGGCATCTTCCTTGGTAGGGTCGAGCACCTGGTAGAGCGGCATGTTGCCCACCTTGATGTTCTCTACATATCCATAATAGTTGCATGAGGCATAAACGGTGCGCAAGCCAACGAAAGCACTAAAGTTCTTGCTTACCTTGTAAGCGGCACCGATGGAGAGACCATAGTAATATTGGCGACCGTGCATATAGCTCTCATAGCTATACTTGCCCTCTGTGCCGAAGCGTTTGTCTGATGAGAATACGGCTGGCACTCCATATTGGTTAGCCACTCCATCTACAACACCTGCCAATTGGCATGCGCCCAATGCTGTCTCAGCCACGATTTTCTCGAAAGAACCAAGTCCGTTGTCGAAGGTACACTTGCCGCCGCCACCAGTGAGGGCGAAGTTGGCTTGGAAAGACCATTTGTTTTTGTTGTAGGCATATTGGAGAGAAGGGATGACTGGTGCGAAAGCCTTTCCCTTGAAGTCACGAGGAGTGATAGGGTTGTTTACGTTGTTGGTAAACAATGCGTAATCATTCTCGATAGTACGAGTCTGATAAGCCAACTGCCAGTTGATGGACAGATGGTGACCGTCACCCATGAATACAACACCAGCAGGGTTGTAATATACACCGTCAATACCGATGGAAGCCTCACGGCTCATCATTCTGTTGAAAGCTACATTCTGGTTTGTGTTAGTGAGCAGACCACCTGCGAAAGCTGGTGCCACACTTGCCATCGCAATGGCAGCACAAACGATTCTAAATTTCTTCATTTTTAATAATATTAAATAAAAAACGTCCGCAAAGGTAAGAAGAATGTTCTATTTCTCTATTCTTTTCTGCTTGCATTTAATGTATATTAACGCTAAAAGCCGAAATTGTTGCACAGATTTTGAAATGTGTGCAATATTTTGTGAATATTATTATTCTTTTTACGTTTAATGTAACCATCATTATTCACTTTCCGTTCACAACTATTCATTGCACGTTCATTTTTGTGAAGAAAACAGGCATGAAAAAGACTGGCAGAAAAGTATCGAATGTCATGTCGTACAACTATGTGACTTCATGTCGTACAACTATAGGTTGTCATGTTGTACGTTCATATCACCTCATGTCGTACAACATGACAACCTCATAAAAATAGTATTCCCAAAGGGGATAAAATGTTATTTATTTAAGTGCGGATAAGATATTCTCGTATGGTATATCGACTTCAACCTGTCGATGAGCACCACCTTGGCGAGGGCGATGTCGCGGAAGGTGATAGGGCATTCCTTGAAGAAACCGTCAGCCACCTGTGAGTCGATGAGTTTGTTGACCAAGTTTGTGATGCTCTCCTCGGTGTATTCCTTCAGCGAGCGAGAGGCTGCTTCCACCGTGTCTGCCATCATCAAGATGGCTTGTTCGCGAGTGAAAGGATTAGGACCTGGGTATTGGAAGAGTGACTTATCTACCTCCTCGTCAGGATGGGCGTTGCAATAATTGATGTAGAAAAACTTGGTGATGCCCGTGCCATGGTGGGTAGAGATGAAGTCCTTGATGATGCCAGGAAGGTTCGCTTTCTCTGCAAGTTTCAGTCCCTCAGACACATGACTGATGATAATCTGTGCGCTCTCCAGGTCTGTGAGCTGGTCGTGAGGATTGATACCTGCTTGATTCTCTGTGAAGAACACGGGGTTCATCATCTTGCCGATGTCATGGTATAAGCCACCGGTACGAACCAGGAGGCTGTTGGCGTGTATGCGATTGGCTATCTCGGAGGCAAGGTTTCCTACCGTGATGGAGTGCTGGAATGTGCCGGGGGCTATCTCGCTCAGATTGCGCAGGATGCCCTTGTTGGTGTTCGACAGCTCGAAGAGGGTGACATTGGATATGAATCCGAAAAGTTTCTCTATCAGGTACATCAATGGGTAGGACAACAAGAGGAAAATGCCGTTGATGGAGAAGTATGTGTACATGCTTGGGTCGATGTTGAAAACCTCGGTGTCTTGCATCAGTTGAAGGGCAAAATATACCACACCACTTGCTAGGCCCACAAGAATGGCGGTGATAAATATCTGCGAGCGTTTTGACAATTCGCGAAGGGAGTATATTGCCACCAATCCCGAGGTCAGTTGGACGATGATGAACTCATATTGGTATTTCACGGCTGCCGCACAGATGAGAATCATCGTGACGTGAGTGATAAAGGCAGTTCGTGAGTCCATGAATACTCTCACGAAGATGGCCGCCATCGCAAATGGAATGACATATACTGAGAAAAAGTTATGTTTCATCATCAGCGATACCAAAATCGGGAAGAGTGTTATCATCGCATAGAGCATGGTGATGCTTCGTGGCTTCTCGAAGTAATCCTTACGGAACAGCGACAAGTAGATGGTAAACATCATGACGAGGATAAAGACGAAGATGACTTGTCCGATGATGGTTGTGGTGATCTCGTCGTCGGTAGAACTACGGCGCTTCATCTCTTTGTCGAAGGAGTTGAGCACTCGGTAGGTATAGTCGCTGATGACCTCGCCACGGTCGATGATTTTCTGTCCGCTCATCACCATGCCGCTTGCCAGTGGTATGCTGCTTAGTATGTCGGTCTTTTCGGCTTCGCTTTTCTCCTTGTCGTAGATGACGTTGGCCTCTATGTAGTTGTTGAGGTTGCAACGAGAGAGAAGTGGACGTTGGGCGGCAAGCTTCTCGTTGGCGAAGATGTGCTCGTATGCGGCGATGGTGGAGTAAAACGAGTTGATGGGAACGCTCTTCACGTTCTTGCCGCTGATGATGCGGATCATGCTCGTCGAGTCCTTGTAGATGCGATTGTATTCCGTGGTGTTGATGATGCCCATTTGATAGACGGAATGTAGCTCGTGGGCGATCATGCCCAGATATTCACCCGTCAGTCCAGGAATGCCGTTCTTGAAGTCGTTCAGGAATCGGCTTACCTGTACGTTTTCTACTGTAGGGTTTACGCCATAGTAGGGCTGGAAAAGTTTCATGAGCGAATCTTGCTCATGCTTGATGGCCTCGTCGGTCTTGTAGATAGGAAAGTCGAACTTGGCGATGATGGAACCATACATCCATGGCTTACCCACATCGTATCGGTATTGTCTTCCTTCGTTTCGAGGTAGAAACCATACGATGATGGCAACGGTTATGATGACGAGTATCGCCTTGGTGGCAAAATTGCGCCAATAGTTCTCTTCGGGGTTGTTGAATATGCTCATTTCGACTATATTTTTCTATTAAAACGGTTTTACTTTGCGAAAATACGAAAAAAAACTCTGATAATCGCAAAAAAAACTGTAAATTTGCAGAAAATTTTAAAAATAGCTATTTTTTTAGACATGGCAGACAGAAAAGTAAGAGTGCGTTTTGCCCCAAGTCCTACGGGTGCATTGCACATTGGTGGTGTTCGTACCGCCCTTTATAATTATTTGTTTGCTCGCCAGCATGGTGGCGAGCTCGTGTTCCGTATCGAGGATACAGACTCTCATCGTTTCGTACCTGGAGCTGAGGAGTATATCTTGGAATCGTTCAAGTGGCTCGGCATTCAGTTTGACGAGGGTGTGAGCTTCGGTGGCGAGCATGGTCCTTATCGCCAGAGCGAGCGTAGGGACATCTATAAGAAATATGTACAGCAGCTTCTCGACAATGGGAAGGCGTACATCGCCTTCGACACCCCTGAGGAGTTGGAGGCTAAGCGTGCCGAAATCCAGAACTTCCAGTATGATGCGCATACTCGTATGCAGATGCGCAACTCGTTGACTCTCTCCAAGGAAGAGGTTGACCAACTCATCGCTGACGGCAAGCAATATACCGTGCGCTTCAAGATTGAGCCTGGACAGGAAATCCACGTCAACGACATGATTCGTGGCGACGTGAAGGTGATGAGCGACATCTTGGACGACAAGGTGCTCTACAA
>DKCU01000059.1:0-142 GCA_002451555.1 Candidatus Segatella albertsiae | reverse complement strand
TATCACTTGGCCAACATCGTGGACGACCACTTGATGGAAATCTCCCATGTGATTCGAGGCGAGGAGTGGTTGCCAAGTGCTCCACTTCACGTACTTCTCTATAAGGCTTTCGGCTGGGAAGACACGATGCCTCGTTTCGCCC
>DKCU01000002.1 GCA_002451555.1 Candidatus Segatella albertsiae | reverse complement strand
ATATCGCAGGGGCATGAGATTTGTCGGGACTACCATCATCTATTCCTATCTCCAGGCCATCGGCATCATCTTCTCGCATGAGGATGATTGCTTCCTCTCTTGACACCCCTTTTCTCCGTTTTTTGTTAATTATAAGTAATAAAACAGAGTTTTCTGTTGTTTTTGTTTCTTATGAGAAACAAAAATAGTATTTTTGCAAAAGTTTTTCTTATGAGAAACAAAACGAGCACTTTTGTAAAAAGTTTTACTTATATGAAACAACAAATACTAGAAAGATTAGGCTATTCTGATCGCGTCGAACGTATGTTTGGGCGAGGGATTATCGTGGCATTGACAGGACAACGACGTGTCGGCAAGAGTTGCGTGATGCGCCGCATCCGAGACCATGTAGCCCAAAATGCTGACAATCATGTCATCTATATAGACAAGGAAAAAACGGCATTTGATGATATTGCCACTTACCAAGACTTGGAAACTTATGTGACTAGTCACATAGAAGAGGGGAAGGAGAACTTCCTTTTCATAGATGAAGTGCAGGAAATCTCAAAGTTTGAGAAGGCCATACTGAGCATACAGTCGGACGAGACCTGCCAAATCATGATAACAGGCAGTAATGCCAAGATGCTCTCTGGTGAATTGGCTACTCGTCTGAGAGGAAGATATGTGGCTTATCGAATCAGAGGACTATGCTATAAAGAGTTTTTGGAGTTCCATGGCTTGGTTGACGATGATGCTTCGCTCAGCTTGTATTTGCAAAATGGAGGCTTGCCTCAGTTGCGCAATTTGGGGTTGGATAACCCTGAGTTGGTGGAAGATTATTTCGAGAATGTGTATAACACAATTGTATTGCGTGATGTTATCGAACGTGAGAAAATTCGCAACATACCTTTACTGCGAACATTGCTCAAGTTTATCAGTGACAATATTGGCAAGCAACTCTCTGCTCAGAGCATCGTGAAGTTCCTCAAATCTCAAAATACAGATACCTCGGCGAAAGTGATCCTTTCCTATTTGGAGTATCTCTGTAATGCCTACATCATAGACCGGGTGAACCGATATGACATTCATGGCAAAAAACTCTTCGAACTTGGTGACAAGTTCTACTTCGAGGATTTGGGCATCAGAAATTATATCATAGGGGGTAATCGCAGCTTTGATATAGAAAAGGTAATGGAGAATGCCGTCTATTGCCATCTTTGTCGTATGGGATATAAAGTTTATGTGGGACAATTATATAAAGGAGAGATAGATTTCGTGGCAGAGAAAGCCGATAGCATAGTCTATGTTCAGGTCACTTATCTGTTGGCTTCGGAAGAAACAGTGAAAAGAGAGTTTGGCAACTTGAAACTCATCAAGGATAGTCACCCTAAGTATGTAGTCTCCATGGATAGAATGTATGGGCAGACAAATGTAGATGGAATTAAGCATGTTCATCTACGTGACTTCTTGAAAATGTCGGACTATTAAACATGGTCTCGCATGAGGATGAATGGAAATTAGATACGAAGTTCGTCAAACCATTTAAAACTTAAAAGAAATGAGAAAGGCAGAGTTTTTTGTCATGACAAAAAGAAAGAAACAAGATACATCAAAAGGCATGGTTAATTTCCGCATGAAGCCTGACACCTATTATATATGGTGTGGCGGCTCCTGCAATTATGCGAGCAAGAGACGTGAGAGCGGAGGGGCTTACATCCAAAACTTTGACATCACACCGTCGGACAAGTCTGCCAACGCTGACCTAATCAAACAGTGCATCGCTCTGAAATCGAGGCATAGGCAAGTAAGCGTGACGGTGGTGTCGTGGGACAGAATCTCTACGATTGCCATGGCAAGAAATCTCGCGAGATGATTAGACACATGATTGAGACTGGCGAGAGCAATACCTATGAGATCATCAAGCACGGCAAGCGTCGCTTGCTGCACCAAACGCCTTGGTTCGAAGAACCAGGTGGAGAGGTAGCAGGACTCATCGAGGTATCCATCGAATTGCCCGACGAGTACCCTACCTTCAACAGAGACAAGCAATGAACATGAGGAATAAAATATTATTGATTCTGTTTGCATGCTTCATTTCGTGGTCATCAATGACCGCAAGATGCTGGACAAGATACCTTCGTTCAGTCCATACGCTAGCATGGTGAGGGAGGCTTCCCTTGCCATCGTGGTCTGTGGAGACCTAGACAAGGCATTGGATGGATGGGAACAAAATTTTTGGATACAGGATTGTGCGGCAGCGACAGAAAATATCCTCCTGATGGCAAATGGTATGGGGCTTGGAACGGTATGGACAGCCCTCTACCCTACCAAGGATCGTTACCAAGGTATGCAGCAGCTTTTGGGATTGCCAAAGCACATCATTCCACTGAATACTATTGCCATTGGTTACCCTAAAGATAAGGCAACCCCCAAGAACAAATGGAAGGAAGATAATGTTTCCTACAATGGATACAAAAGATGAGAAGAAGAAAAATTCACTTGTCAAACTTATGGAAAAAATACGTTGCGTCGTCGAGCGCATTACTTATCAGAACGAGGAGAATGGATGGTCTGTTCTCAGAGTAAGCGTCAAGGGCTACAAGGATCTTGTGACTCTTGTGGGCAACTTCTGCGATATCAAGGTGGGTGCCACCCTGATGGTGGAGGGCGAATGGCGCATGGACCCTAAGTTCGGCAAGCAAATCAAGGCGGAGTCGTGGACTGAGGAGATGCCTTCCTCCATCGTGGGCATCGAGAAGTACCTGGGCAGCGGTCTCATCAAGGGTATCGGTCCCGTCTATGCCAAGAAAATCGTGGCAAAGTTCGGCGAGGAAACGTTGCTGGTCATCGAGGAGGATATCCAGAGACTCGGAGAAGTCGATGGAATCGGCAAAAAACGCATCGACCTCATCGCCAAGTCGTGGGAAAAACAGAAGGATATCAAGGACATCATGATTTTCCTGCAAGGCAATGGGGTGAGTAGCACCTATGCCACGAAGATTTACAAGACTTATGGCAAGGAATCCATCCAGAAGGTTCAGGAGAATCCGTATCGACTGGCGGATGACATCTGGGGCATCGGATTCAAAACCGCCGATTCCATCGCCAAAAACATGGGATATGCCGACAATGACATCCGCCGTTGTAAGAGCGGCATCATCTACTCGCTCAACCAACTTGCCAACGAGGGGCACGTCTTTGCCATAAGAGAACAACTCATCAAGGATGCCAACGAGCGATTAGGGTTGACTTCGCCCCTTTCCGAACATTCTTCAGAGCAAAATGCTATACCAGGAGTACAGCTTGAGCAGATGGTAGCCGAGCCTACCCCACAGATGCGCCCACCAGTGGAGCAAGCTCTGGAGGAGATGATTGCATCTGATGACCTAAAGGTGGAGAAAACGATTTCGTCGAAAGATTCGACGATAGGAGAAGAATGCATCTATCTCCCACCCTTCTATTTCTCGGAAATCGGCACTGCCAAGAAACTCCTGGAACTGAATGCCGCCAAGACTGGAGGCAATCTCTTCGAGACCCAAGGCAAGGGAAAGGTCGATATGGCTGCCATCGAAAAGCAATCGGGCATACAATATGACGAGGTACAGCAGGCTGCCATCACCATGGCGGCAGAAAATAAGGTGATGGTACTGACGGGTGGACCTGGCACAGGTAAGACGACCACTACCCAAGGCATCATCGCCGCTTGGAAGGCCGCTGGTCTCAGCATCCTCCTCGCCGCCCCTACCGGCAGAGCCGCCAAGCGCATGTCGGAGGCTACGGGCATGGAGGCGAAGACCATCCACCGCCTGCTGGAGTTCAATCCAGCCGATGGTTTCAAGCACAACGAGGAGAACCCACTGGATGGCGATGCGCTTATCGTCGATGAATGCTCCATGATAGACATTATATTGATGTATAACCTACTGAAGGCGATTCCTCCTACCATGCGACTGGTCTTGGTGGGCGACATCGACCAGTTGCCTTCCGTGGGTGCTGGCAACGTGCTGCGCGACATCATCGAGAGTGGTGTCATCCCCGTGACTCGCCTCACTCGCATCTTCCGCCAGGCACAGAGTTCGAGAATCGTGATGAATGCCCATGCCATCAACCGAGGCTGTTTCCCCGACATCTCGAATGGCAAGGAGACCGATTTCTTCTTCATCCGATGCGAGGAACCGCAGGATGCTGTACCGCAAATCGTCAACTTGGTAAAGAACCGTCTGCCCAAGGCATACGGCAGACCGGTGAGCGATGTGCAGGTGCTCACCCCGATGCGCCGCTCCTACTGTGGAAGCGACAACCTGAACATCGAACTTCAAAGAACCTTGAACCCGATGGGCATGAGCCTGATGTATGGCGGAACCATCTATCGTACCGGCGACCGAGTGATGCAGATACGCAACAACTACGACAAGGACGTGTATAACGGAGACATCGGCTGTATCATGGATGTCAATACAGAGGAAGGAGAACTCTTGGTTTCCTTCGGAGAAAAGGAGGTGACTTACGAGAAGAGTGAACTGGACGAACTGGTTCTCGCCTACGCCACCACCATCCACAAGAGCCAGGGCTCGGAATATCCCATCGTGGTCATTCCAGTGTTCTACAGCTTCTTCACCCTGTTGCAGCGCAACCTCATCTACACCGCCATCACAAGAGCCAAGAAGATTTGCGTGCTCATCGGTCAGGTCAAGGCACTGGGCTATGCCGTGAGGAACCACACGGTGGAGCAACGAAATACCAAGCTCAAGGAGAGACTGAGAGGGAATATAGAATAAACAATAATCATATAAATAAGTACAAAATTACAGATAATTAAAGATTTACGATTATGGAATAGGACAGAATATGCCGTCATTGTACTCGCATCATCGGTCCTAAGGAAATCAAAGTCAAGGAACATGCCAGCCAAATCTTGGGATA
>DKCU01000117.1 GCA_002451555.1 Candidatus Segatella albertsiae | reverse complement strand
ACTTGAGCAAGAAGATCTTGTCGGAGGAAGTGAGCCGTGAGAAGCCAATCACTATCGACCATACCGAGGCAGATGGCTTGGTATTCAAGAATCAGTGATTACAGATTACGATTACAGTTAGAAAATCCGCAAGTTATCTTAGGGATTCAATAGGTTTAAACATATAAAACACAAAAAAGAAGGTTCCCTTGCTAGGAGTAACATCCTAACGAGGGAACCTTTTTTCGGTTCTGTGCCCCTCAATAATTTTGAGGTGTTCTCTTTAGCCCCCGTAACTATTTTGAACGGGGGCTCTTTTTGCCCCCCTAACTTTTATTGAGGGGGGCTCTTTGACACCCTCAATATTATTGCCCCCACTACTTTTTATCGAACCTAGCTTTTATAAAGAGCCGCAGATTACTACACAAAATCGAATTCATTTCGTTTCATCACCAAAGGATAACGTTCGGGATGCTTCAAACAATCTACCTCCAAATCTATATCAAGTTTTGGCCACTCGATGGCATCATCCCCAGACATTCTGACATCAAGAACGTCACACACTGGTGCTTTTTTCATCCACGGAAGGCGATTATAAGAAACAAAATAATCCTCCCCGAGAACCGAAAGCATCAGCCCTTTGTCATTTATCATCAACACGCTGACCGACATGTTGTTGGAATTTGATTTTAAATTACTCTATAATGATTCCGCCATTAGGCTGAATCACAACCTTTGCCTTGCCGTCCTTTCCTACCTTCAAGGTTTTCTTGACCGAAGTAAAGAACTTCTCACCCTTCTTCTTAGGCTGGTCGGTGAGATAAGTCACGGTCTTGCCTGCAAACATCGGAAGATTCAAGGTCAAAGCCAATGGCTTGTCGGTGGCGTTCAATCCACCCACGAACCACTTGCCTACACTTGCAGAAGCCGTACCAGCATTCTCGGAAGAAGCCTTTCTTGCCACCACAGCATACTTGGTAGGATAACCAGCGATAAACTTCACGTCATCCCAAGCCGTAGGCACTGCCTTGAGCCAATCCAACTCCCACTGAGGAACATCCTGGAGGTTGTTAGGATAGAGGCAAACACAGTTTACGCTGCTCTGGTTGGTAATCGCCGTCGCCATTTCGAAGATGTCGCTCGTATAGCGCTGATGGCGACTCTTGTTGTCCTTGGAGAAGTACTTGTTCATCATCACGCCACCCCAGTCGAAGCTTGCCACGGCATTGCGAGAGAAAGGATGCATCGTCATCTCGAAAGCCTCCTTCTTGGCATGATAATCCGTGAAATACACATTCTCTGAAGCCAAGGCAGCCTCAGAAGAAACATAGTTAGGATACATGCGCTCCCAGCCACGAGGGATAGTGCAACCATGGAAGATAACCTCCAATCCATAGTCGTTGGCATCGCTGAGGATGTCCTCGTAGAGCTTCATCGTCTCCTGCTTGTCGCCCCCGAAGAAATCGACCTTGATTCCTACCACACCAATCTTCTTCATCCAAGCCATGTCCTTCTTGCGGGCGATGGAATTGTTCATCACCTGACGAGGAGTCTGAGGCGCATCGTTCTCGAAGCCATTCGAGTTGTACCAGAGCATCAGATGCACGCCCTTGCTCTGGGCATACTTACTGAGTTCCTCGATGCGCTTGCGACCTATCTGTTTATCCCACCAGTTATCCACGAGGATTGCCTCATAGCCCTGTGCGGCGGCAACATCGATCATCTTCACCTGGTCATCATAGTTGATGGAATTATCCTGCCAGATGAGCCAGCTCCAAGTATAGCGAGATGGCTTGTAGGTCTGCGAAGCCTCATAGAGCGGAGTCACCACATCATAAGGGACGGTAGTCTCCACGATAGGAGCCAACGAAGAGCCCACGGTGATGGTACGCCAAGGAGTCTCACCCGGCAATGGGATGCCTGCGTATTCTGAGCCTACTCCGTTGTTCTCGCCCTTCTGAGGAAAGGCGATGGTATATCCCTTGCCAGCCTCGTAATCGCTCAAACGACTTCCAGGATATGCACTCGACACACCCGTCTCGCTCACCAACACCCATCCATCCTGTCCTACCTTGAAGAGACAAGGGAAGGTATAGCCCACGCCAAATTGCGACTTCTTCGCCATCGGAGCGTCAGGAGTATATTCCTCCTCATAAGAAGGCTTGGTACGCTCCCATCCTGTCATCGGAGTAATCTGAGGGCAGAGGAAGGTAGTGGTCTGATCAGGGAAGTTGAATCCGCTCACCTCATTATATATGATTACAGACTTCGGATTGCCTTTTTTCGGGCGAATCATCTCGTACTTATAGGCAACGTCATTGTCTGAGACATGGAGACGGAGGGTCATGGAGTCCTTCTTGGAATTGAGGAATCCGATGGTTGCCTCATACACATCCTTCTCGATGTGCGACTTCTTGGTGCGGTTCATGTCGTAAGCAAGGTGCTTTTTCTCTCCCTTCAAGGCTCCCATGGTGAGACCTTGCGAGAAGTCGCCATAGTTGGCAACCAGTCCGAGGGCAGAAGGAGTCAACATCTGCTTACCATTATAATCCACCGTATAGAAGGCCTTGCCTTCCTTGCACTCCACGTTCACGGCAAGTTTGCCGTCTGGAGAAGTCACTGTGTAATTGTTGGCTTGCGCACAAACCGCGCCAAGCAACAAAATACTAGTAAGAATACTTTTTTGCATTTTATTATTTATTGTTTTTAGTTGATGATACGTTGTTTTCAATTGACAATCCATTGATTTTTGTTGATGCCTCTTTGATTTTTGCCTTTCACTTATGTATCTTAGATACACCTTCATGAATAACCCATGGACAACATTAGCTTTAAGGCAAGAAAAAAGACCTAGACGCTCTTCTTTCAAAAAAGCATCCATTCTCTTCTTTACCATTCAGAGGCAACAAACTTTCTTGGCGACAAAGATACGAAAAACTATTGAATAGAAAGAGCAATTATCGTGCAAAAATGTTACATTTCGATTCATTCTCGTCAAAATCGAGCTTTTGCCACCAATTCTAAGGTTACAATCCGGAATCCTTCTCTATGCACTTAACGCAAACTAAATTCCTTCAAAAAAGCCTTAACGCAAACAGAACACCTTCAAAAAAGCACTTAACGCAAACAGAAATCCTTCCTAAATCAGCAATTCAAGTAACAAAATAAAAAAAGCCCCGACATCACGTCGAGGCTATTCTTTAAGTTTTTGAATGTTTCAGCAGTTTGTGTTTTTATGTAGTTATGATCTTATTTTTGAAAATCAGTTTTGTTTTTACGATTGCAAAATTAATACATTTATTGATATAAATCAAATAAAAACGAGTTTTTTACGCAAAATATAACGTAAACGTTTGCGAGATTTGCATCGCAGAAATACATATTTTGTGCGAAATGTGTGCGAAAAGCCAACTGTGCTTTTGATTTACTTATAGCAAGAACAGGGGCTTTTCCCGAAGGTATGGAAAGTCATCCAAATACCCAAATGCTCAAAAAACGTGAATAAATTCTCTTTTTTTTCTTTAAGTCAGATTTTTCCATTAACTTTGCACCTATTATATAATACGTGCGCACGAGACGATGCTTACACGATGCGCCGTTGCAAAGATTTGAATTCAAATATTAGACAGAACATTCTACAGTAGAAAAATTAGATGAAAGAATTTGTAATATCAGAAGTCAAGGCTGAAACCGCCGTGCTCGTGGGTCTCGTGACCAAGACACAGGACGAAGCCAAGACCAAGGAATACCTCGACGAGTTGGAGTTTCTCGCCGACACCGCTGGTGCCGTCACCGTGAAGCGATTCACACAGAAGGTGGTGGCTCCTAACCAAACCACCTACGTGGGCAAGGGTAAGCTGGAGGAAATCAAGCAATATATCAAGGACGAGGAAGAGGAAGACCGTGAAATCGGTATGGTTATCTTCGACGATGAGCTATCCGCCAAGCAGATACGCAACATCGAGCAAGAACTGCAAGTGAAGATTCTCGACCGCACATCGCTCATCCTCGACATCTTCGCCATGCGTGCCCAGACCGCTGCTGCCAAGACTCAAGTGGAATTGGCGCAATATCGCTATATGCTCCCTCGATTGCAGAGACTTTGGACCCACTTGGAACGACAAGGTGGTGGTTCCGGTTCTGGTGGCGGAAAGGGTTCCGTAGGATTGCGTGGACCTGGTGAGACCCAGTTGGAGATGGACCGTCGTATCATCCTTGGTCGCATGAGCCTTCTGAAGGAACGACTCGCCGAAATCGACAAGCAGAAAACAACCCAGCGCAAGAATCGTGGTCGCCTCATCCGTGTGGCTCTCGTCGGCTATACCAACGTGGGCAAGAGCACCATCATGAACCTTCTGTCCAAGAGCGAGGTGTTCGCCGAGAACAAGCTCTTCGCCACCCTCGACACCACCGTGCGCAAGGTGGTCGTGGAGAATCTGCCATTCCTCCTCGCCGACACCGTAGGATTCATCCGCAAATTGCCTACCGACCTGGTGGATTCCTTCAAGAGCACCCTCGACGAGACCCGCGAGGCAGACCTTCTCTTGCATGTGGTCGATATCTCCCACCCCGACTTCGAGGAACAAATCCAAGTGGTGGAGAATACGCTGAAAGAACTTGGTTGTGCCGACAAACCTTCGATGATCATCTTCAACAAGATAGACAATTACTCTTGGGTGGAGAAAGAGGAGGACGACCTCACCCCGATGCAGAAGGAGAACATTCCGTTGGAAGACCTCAAGAAGACGTGGATGGCAAAACTCAACGACGACTGCCTCTTCATCTCAGCAAAAAACAAGGAGAACATCGACGAGTTCCGTGAGGTGCTCTACAAAAAAGTGAGAGAGCTCCACGTACAGAAGTATCCTTACAACGACTTCCTGTACCAGGACTACGAATAATAATTTGGAATTTAGGAGAAGTTAAGAGAAGTGAGAGAAGTTAAGAGACAACACTCTATAGTTCTAAAAATATCGACAACAAAGCAATTGTCCCTTAACTACCCTAATGACCGAAGGGAATGATAACTTCCCTTAACTTCTTTAAATTCCCTCAAAGCAACAAAGCAATGAACGACTACAGACCCCTAACCTCCGAGGAAATCGAGGTGCTCAAGCAAAATAGCTGCTGGGCAGAAGACTGGACTTCCGTGAACGTATCCGAAGACTTCAAGCCCAACTTCATGCATCGTGTGATGCTATACGGCGAGGTGAACATCGGCGCATTCAACAAGAACGTCGAGGTAAGCCAAGGCTTCGTGAAGCACTCCGGCATCAACAACGCCACCTTGCGCAACGTGAACATCGGCGACGATTGTCTCATCGAGAACATCGGCAACTTCATCAACAACTATACCATTGGAGACGATTGCTACATCTCCAATCTCTCCACGATGGAGACCACCGAGGGCGCAACCTTCGGCGAGGGTAATCTCGTGAGCGTGCTCAACGAGGTGGGCGAAGGCAACGTCATCCTCTTCTCCGACTTAAACAGTCAGTTGGCTGCATTCATGGTCAAACATTTCTCCGACAAGGAACTCAAGGAAAAAATCAGACAGCTCATCAAGACAGACATCGACAACAAGGCTCCTGAGCGTGGAAGGATAGGCAACAACGTGAAGATTGTCAACACCAAGGAAATCACCAACTGCGTGATAGAGGACTTCTGTGAAGTAAACGGTGCCTCTCGCCTCAGCGACTGCACCCTATTGGGTTCCATCCATGGCAATGTCTATGTCGGAACAGGCGTTATCGCCGAGAACACGATTATCGCCGAAGGTTCCAGCGTCATCAACAGCGTGAAGATACAAGATTGCTTCATCGGCGAGGCTTGCCAGTTGAGCAATGGCTTCACCGCATCGGCTTCCGTCTTCTTCGCCAATAGTTACATGAGCAATGGCGAGGCATGCGCCGCCTTCTGCGGTCCGTTCACCGCATCCCATCACAAGAGCAGCCTCCTCATCGGCGGTATGTTCTCGTTCTATAACGCAGGCTCAGCCACCAACTTCTCCAACCACGCCTACAAGATGGGACCTATGCACTGGGGCATCTTGGAACGTGGTTCTAAGACCGCTAGCGGCGCCTACCTCTTGATGCCAGCCACCTTGGGAACTTTCTCCGTATGCTTTGGCAAGCTGATGCACCACCCAGACACACGCAACATCCCATTCGCCTACCTCATAGCCGATGGCGACAAGATGTTCCTCATACCAGGTAGAAACATCACCACCGTAGGTCTGTACAGAGATATCAAGAAGTGGCCGAAGCGTGACCTCCGTGCGCAAGAGAATCGCAAGAGCATCGTCAACTTCGACTGGCTCTCACCTTACTCTGTAGGAGAAATTCTCAAAGGCAAGAAAATATTGGAGAACCTCCGTGAAGTGACTGGCGACAATGTATCGCAATACCTCTATCACGAATACATCATACCAGCTTCCTCCCTGCATAAGGGGATCAAGTATTACGACATCGCCCTACGCATCTACATGGGTGCCGTATTGAAACGGGTCCTTAAGAAAGACCCTGCCATCACACCACCTACCCAAGAGATTGGTTTGGGCGATTGGGACGACCTCTCGGGACTCCTCCTTCCTGTAAGCGAGGAAGAACGCATCATCTGCGACTTGAAGGACGGCAATATCGAGACCATCCAACAACTCATCGAGCGATTCGAGGTGATAGACACCAACTATCGTGAGTATCAGTGGGCATGGACCTACAAGATGATATGTGATTACTACGATATCTCTGAGATTACCCTCGAAGATGCCAACCGCATCCACGAGGATTACATCAAGGCTCGCCGCTCTTGGATTGCTGAAATCAAGAAAGATGCAGAGAAGGAATTCGCCATGGGCGATGTGGAGGAAGAAGTGTTCCGCAACTTCGTGAACAGTCTCGACCAAGAGGTAGATTACGAGAATTAAAGCTCTGACTATCTATTGGTTAAATAAGTTATCCACAATATAGCAAAAGTGTGTATAAATAAATATTTATGAAATTAAAGTACGTAATGATGGCGGCTATCCTGATGGGAAGCCTCAACGCCACCGCAAAGGATTATCATTACACCACCGTGCCAGGCGATGCAATGAAAACACGCATCTACACCCTCGACAATGGACTGAAGGTGTATATGTCGGTAAACAAGGAAAAGCCTCGCTTGCAGGCTAACATCGCCGTGAAGACAGGTTCACGCAACGACCCTGCCG
>DKCU01000144.1 GCA_002451555.1 Candidatus Segatella albertsiae | reverse complement strand
ACTTTTTCAAGTGGACTCATAAATTATTTATTTTGCGCAGCAAAATTCAAAGCGCTTCCTGCCTTGAACCATGCTATCTGCGTATCATTATAAGTATGCTCTACCTCAAAGCTGTCCTCGGACCCATCCTTGTGCTTGAGGGTAACGGTGAACTTGCTACCAGGAGCAAAGTTCTTCAGTCCCATCAATGAGATGCGGTCGTCTTCCTGTACCTTATTATAATCGTCCTTGTTGCAGAAAGTAAGGGCGAGCATACCCTGCTTCTTCAGGTTGGTCTCATGGATACGAGCGAAACTCTTGGCGAGAATCACCTTCACGTTGAGGAAGCGAGGTTCCATGGCAGCGTGCTCACGAGAAGAGCCCTCGCCGTAGTTATCCTCTGCCACCACAATGCTGCTGATACCCTGAGCCTTGTAAGCCTTGGCTGCAGTGGAAACCTCCACATAGTTGCCATCGAGCTGGTTCTTCACCTTGTTGCTCTCGCCATTGAAGGCGTTGACAGCACCCATCAAGAGATTGTCGGAGATATTCTGGAGATGTCCACGGAACTTCAACCAAGGACCTGCCATAGAGATATGGTCGGTGGTACACTTGCCTTCCGTCTTGATGAGGAGAGGCATATCCACCAAATCCTTGCCATCCCAAGGAGCAAACGGAGCCAGTTTCTGGAGTCGGTTGCTGTCTGGAGCGATGACCACCTCAACGTTGGCATTCTCCTCACTTGGAGCGATGAAGCCCTTGTCCTCCACAGCAAATCCCTTTGGAGGGAAAGTGAAGCCAGTAGGAGCATCGAGTTTCACGCTGTTGCCATCCTTATCTAATAAGGTGTCGGTAGCAGGATTGAAATCAAGACGTCCAGCGATGGTCAAAGCCACGGTCAACTCAGGAGAGCCGATGAAGGCGAATGTATTAGGGTTGCCATCAGCACGACGGCGGAAATTTCGATTGAAAGAAGTGACGATGGCATTCTTGCGCGTATTGTCGTCGGTATGGCGTTTCCACTGACCGATACATGGTCCGCAGGCATTGGTCATAATCAAGGCACCAATCTTCTTGAAGTCATCGAGGATGCCGTCACGCTCTGCGGTATATCGAATCTGCTCAGAGCCTGGGTTGATAATCAACTGACCTTTCACCTGAATGCCCTTCTCGTAAGCCTGGCGAGCCACACTGGCAGCACGGGCGAGGTCTTGGTAAGAAGAGTTTGTACAGCTACCTACCAAACCGACCTCGACAACCATCGGATAGTCGTTGGCAGGGCCTTTCGCCTTCATGTGGGAGATTGGCGTAGCTGCATCAGGAGTGAAAGGACCATTCAAATGAGGCTCCACCTTGGAGAGGTCAATCTCAACGATTTGGTCGTAGAAAGCAGAAGGATTGGCCAGCACCTCAGGGTCAGCTTTCAACTCAGCAGCGTTCTGCTGGGCGAGGACAGCGATTTCCTCACGACCCGTCTTGCGGAGATATTCATCCGCATTCCCATCGAATGGGAAGATGGAGCAAGTAGCACCCAGTTCGGCTCCCATGTTACAAATCGTCGCCTTGCCTGTGGTAGAGATACTATCCAAGCCCTCGCCGAAGTATTCGAGGATGGCATTCGTACCGCCCTTTACAGTGAGGATGCCCAAGATTTCGAGGATGACATCCTTAGGGGTAGCCCACCCCGAGAGTTTGCCTGTAAGATGCACGCCGATGAGACGAGGCATCTTCAATTCCCAAGGCTGACCGGTCAATACATCCACCGCATCGGCACCGCCGACACCGACAGCCACCATACCGAGGCCACCTGCATTAGGCGTATGAGAATCGGTACCGACCATCATACCGCCCGGGAAAGCATAGTTTTCGAGTACCACCTGGTGGATGATACCAGCGCCCGGTCCCCAGAAGCCGATATGGTATTTCTGCGAGACAGACTTGAGGAAGTCATACACCTCCTTGTTGGTCTTGCAAGCCTCAGGGAGGTCAACGGTAGCACCCACATCGGCACGAATCAAGTGATCGCAATGTACGGAAGCAGGCACAGCCACCTTGTCCTTGCCAGCGTTCATGAACTGAAGAAGCGCCATCTGGGCAGTCGCATCCTGCATCGCGACACGATTAGGTCGGAAATCGACATATTCCACACCTCTTTTATATGGTCTGAGCTGAGAGGGGTCGAAGAGATGCGCAAAGAGAACTTTCTCTGCGTAAGTGAGAGGTCGTTTCACGGTAGCCTTAGCCTGTGCTACATTTTCAGAATACGAAGCATAGAAGCTTCTCAACATTTCAATGTCCAGTATCATCTTGTTCACTTTTTAAATTATTAAATCACTAAACCAAAGAGATTACTCTTAGAATTTATACCAAATATTCATCAGATATTCATTTCCTGAAATAATCTGTCCGCAAAATTACGAATTATTTTTCAAATAGTAGTATTTTTCTTTAATTATTTTACATTTTGCTATAGTTTTTCTGTATTTTTGATAAAATTGATGTATATTTATACTCTTTGCAGAGAAAAAGAGCAGTTCTTTCAGTACTCCCAAGAGGCAACAAATCCGAGAAAAGTGAAGAAAATTATAGTAAAACATCACTTTTTCAATTTTTTGTAACAACAATATCGAAAAATTTGTTTAATTTTGCAGCGTATTTCAATAAAGGAGGTTAAAACCCTCCCGTAATATTAACCATTTTTTTTAAAATAAGGTATGCAGAAAAGATTGCATTTACTCATTGCTTTGCTGACCTTCATGGTTACCACTGCAATGGCACAAATTACCACTTCTGGCATCAGTGGTAAGGTTACTACAGGTGGCGAAGATGTCATCGGCGCAACAGTCACCGCCACTCACCAACCATCCGGTACGGTTTATCGTGCAGTAACCAACATGGATGGTCGCTACACCATCCAAGGTATGCGCCCAGGTGGTCCATACAAAGTGGAAATTTCTTATGTTGGTAGCCAGACCAAGACTTTCAACAATGTAAGCCTGAATTTGGGTGAAAGCACCAACCTTTCTTGTGCGCTCAAGGATGACGCACACGAGCTTCAGGAAGTTGTCGTTTCAGGAAAAGCTGGTCTTGCGGCTTCACGCACAGGTGCTGCAACTAGTATGAACGCTCAGCAAATCAACGACATGCCTAGCATCACCCACGGCATCGCCGACGTAGCACGTCTGAACCCACAATTGACAGTGACTCAGTCGGGTGCAATGTCTTTCTCCGGTACCAACAACCGCTACAACAGTTTCATGATTGATGGTGCTGCCAACAACGATGTGTTTGGTCTTGCACCAAACGGTAGCAATGGTGGCCAGGCAGGTACTCAGCCAATATCTATGGAGACTATCGAACAGATTCAGGTGAGCGTGGCTCCTTTCGATGTGCGCCAGAGTGGTTTCACCGGTGGTGCCATCAATGCCATTACGAAGAGCGGTACCAACCAGTTCCACGGTTCTGCATACTTCTATGGCAACAACCAAAATCTTATCGGAACCAAGTATCCATACGCAGACGGAACAGGCTATGCTCCTAAATACCAAAAACAAGACGAGTACAATGCAGGTGTAACCATTGGTGGTCCTATCATCAAAAACAAGCTCTTTTTCTTTGCCAACTACGAGCACACCAACAAGCAATACCCCAACTTATACGGCATAGACTCAGGCAACTCAAAAGTAGATACCGACCAAGCCAAAGAAATCTTGACGATGCTTCAATCTCTTGCTGAAAAGCAGGGAACAACATTCACAGACTATTTTAGCAACCAAGACATCTACACAAAAAGCGACAAGGCAGGTTTGAAGTTAGACTGGAACATCAATGAGTTTAATAAGTTTGCCATTCGTTGGAGTTTGGTAAAGGCTGAGCAGTTGAGTGGCGGTGGTAGCGCAAGCAGTTTGAACTCATATGGTTACAGCTATCCTTTCAAGAGTAACACCAACTCATTTATCGCTGAGCTTCAGAGCCGCATTTCTCCAAACGTAAGCAACGAAGCACGTGCAAGTTATGTAAGAGTACGTGACAATCGTGACATCAAGGCAAACGTGCCAATGATTACCATTTCGGGGGTAGGTAACGGAACCATCAATCTCGGTACAGAGCGCAACTCACAAGCCAACTACCTGAACCAGGACATCTGGACTTTCGAGGACAACTTGACATGGCTTCGTGGCAACCATACATTCATCTTCGGTACACATGATGAAATCTACCACTTCAAGAACATGTTTATCTCAGACAAGTTCGGATCTTACACATTCTCTGGTTATGACAACTTCAAGGCTTACTACGATGCCATCATGAGCACAGACCCTACTGTGCAAGCTTCTGCAGGACAATATATCAATCAATTCAGATATGGTCACGCCAATACAGAAGTAACAGGAGACCCTAACTGGGCATCCGAGTTTAGCTCTGGTCAGTTTGGTTTCTATGCACAAGACAAGTGGGCCGCCAGCAACAACTTCACCTTGACATACGGTTTACGCTTGGACATCCCTGTATTCTTTGACACACCAGTCGAGAACAAAGACTTCAATGAGCTTGCAGAGAAAAAGGGCTGGGATCTGAAGACCAATAGAAGTTTGTCATTTTCTCCTATGCTTTCCCCACGTGTCGGTTTCCGTTGGGACATCAACAACGACCGTCGTTACATTCTCCGTGGTGGTGTAGGAATTTTCACTGGTAGAATCCCATTCGTTTGGGTCAGCAACAACTTCTCTGGCACAGGTTTGCAGCTTTCATCCTACGACAGCAACCACATGAGCAAAGACAACAAGGAAAAATTGGAGCTCATTCTTGACCCTAACAAGCAAGAGCAAAACGCCCAAATGATGGCAGCGGCCTCTGGAAGTCAGGACGTTGCTGTATGCAGCAAGAACTTCAAGTTTGCCCAGAACTTACGCCTCAACCTCGGTTTCGACTTCGAGGCATTAGGCATCAACTGGACAGCAGAAGCCATCTATTCAAAGACATTGAACGACATTCTATATAAGAATTTGGCTGAGGAACAGACAGGTCAGACTTACTCACAGAAGTTTGGTTACGAATGGGACAACCGCCCACTCTACCAAAGTGCCGTCAAAGGTACTCCAATTGCAGGCGTTTACACCTTGTGCAACACATCCAAAGGTTACACCGTCAATTTGTCATTGAAGGCAGAGAAGCACTTCGACTTCGGACTTGATTTGATGGCAAGCTACACATGGACCCATTCTCGCAGTGTCGCCAACGGTGGATCTTCGGTTGCCAAGAGCAACTGGACATACCAGTATAGCTATCGTGACGTAAACGACTTGGAGGTAGGCAACTCTGCATACAATATACCTCACCGCATCCAAGCATCCGCTTACTACCACGTACAATACGGACGAGCAAAACAGTGGCAGACTACCGTTGGCTTGATTTACCAAGCAAAGAGCGGTTCACCATATAGTTATTACTACTATGGCGATCTCAACGAAGACGGTTCAAGAGGAAACGACTTGATATACATTCCTACAGACGAGCAAATCGACAAGATGAAGTTCACTGATGGTGTAGTCAACTTCCCAGTCAACACGTTTACCACTCGTATGTATGGTAACAAATACACAAAGAAAGACAAACTGACCCAAGATATGCAACGTGAGATGTTGAAGAAATGGATTGGCGAGGACGCTTACCTAAGCAAGCATCGCGGAGAATACTACAAGCGTTATGCAGACAATCTCCCATTCGAGCATCATTTTGACGTGCACTTCGGTCAGAAGTTCAGTTTCAAGGTTGCAGGTCAAATCAATTCGTTGGAGTTGACTTTCGACATATTGAATGTAGGCAACCTCTTGAACAAGGATTGGGGTCACACATACGGTGACGGATTTGGCACTTACTATTCACCTATTGACTACAAAGGCGATGGCGTTTACCAGTTCACTGGTGCATACGCATACAAGAGCTACAGTGATTACTACAGCCGTTGGCGTGGTCAGGTTGGTTTGAAGTACACTTTCTAACAAGCGACTAAGGGGGGAGAACAAAAAAAGAGGGTGTGTCATAAGTCACATCCAATGCGCCCTGAATTGAAAATCGACGGCCGAAGGAAAAGCCAAAGGGCAATCTACCCCAAGCCCAGGGCAACGCCCTGGGTCTTCAGTCATTTATAAAAGTCGCCCTGAAAGGGCAAAAGCAAATTGTTATCAATGCTTTTGCCCTTTCAGGGCGACTTTCATAAATGACTCCAAGCCTAGGGCGTTGT
>DKCU01000145.1 GCA_002451555.1 Candidatus Segatella albertsiae | reverse complement strand
CCAGTAAAGCCGCCCTGAAGGGGCAGAAGCTCCAAGCCCAGGGCAACACCCTGGGTAATGATAACATCCAGTAAAGCCGCCCTGAAGGGGCAGAAGCTCCAAGCCCAGGGCAACACCCTGGGTAATGATAACATCCAGTAATGTCGCCCTGAAAGGGCAAAAGCATTGATAACGACCTGCTTTTGCCCTTTCAGGGCGACATTATTGTTTGACGTTTAGCCCCAGGGCGTTGCCCTGGGCTTGGAGCTTCTGCCCTTTCAGGGCGTAGGGGGGTAAACTGCTTGCATTCACTCCTATGACTTCATTGAAATCAAACTTCTCATTCATAAAAAACAACAGCCTCATTCCTAGAAATCAAACTTCTCATTCCTAAAAATCAACAGCTTCATTCCTAGAATTCAATCTTCGCTTCTTTCAAATCGACAGCCTTGGCTGTCAAGATGCCCTTGCCTTTCAAAACGACGAGACACTTGCCGAAGAACGCCTTGCGATTATCGGCCTTGAAACGCTCAAGGGAAGTTTGGCATCCATTATCGACTCCAATAAACTGAGGGGTAACGAAATTAGATGTACATTTCTCTCCCACTCTACATTTCTCCCCTGCCTTCTGATTTTCGGCATTCTTTTGCAAGGAGAAGAAGACTTGATTCTCTGCATTCGGACAGAGGTTGCCATCCTTATCCACGACATCGACTTCCACGAATGTCGTAGGCACGCCATCCAAGTCAGCATTGCTCTGATAAGTCTTCTTCAAGACGATATGGTCAGGGGCTCCTGCAGTCTTGATGACTTGCTCACCCACTTGTTTACCATCCTTGCGAGCTACCACTTTCACTTCTCCAGGTTCGAAAGCGACACGCCACATCACATGATACTCAGTACTCTTGTCAAAAGCCGTACCAACGTTGATGGTCTTTCCATCTTCCGCCTTCCGTGCCTCAGGCACATACTCCTTCTTCTTGCGAACGCCTTGGCTCTTTCCATTCACGAAGAGTTCCACCTCGTCGGCATGATTGAAATAGCACCACATATCAATGGTCTGTCCAGGAATCCAGTTCCAATGAGGGAAGAGATGGAGTACGTCCTTGTTCGCCCACTCACTTTGATACATATAATAGGTGTCCTTCGGGAAACCCGCCAAGTCGATGATGCCGAAGTAACTGCTTCGGGCAGGATAAGCGTAAGGGGTAGGTTCGCCGATATAGTCGAAACCAGTCCAGATAAACTGACCACCCACGAAATCGTTGTGCTTCACCACATCCCAAGTCTCCTCGTGCGTGCTACTCCAAGAAGCATGCATATTGTCGTATGCAGAGCATTTGAAGGTAGGGTCTGTATAAGGAAGCCACCACTCTACCGGTGCCTTGTAGATGCTATCGCTTGGCATAATATAGAAGCCTCGGGTCTGCAAAGCCGACACACTCTCGGAGAAGATGAATGGTTTGTTAGGGAAATTCTTTGGCACATCCTTCACCCACTGATGATGGTAGTTGAATCCGATGACATCCAAGGCTCCACTTTTGAAGAGATGATTCTTCGGGGCAGGTTCGTTGCAACCAGCAGTCACTGGTCGAGCGCCCCATGGGTCATATTCCTTAACAAGCTCTGCCAAATGCCGAGTAAGGAGTGAGTTGACGCTGAGTTCGTCGCCATGTGCCAAGGAGGAGGCATCATGCCCGGCATTCAAAATCAAGTTGGCTTGTTCCAAAGTCAACGTATCGGCAGCGGCATCCGACCACTGTTCGAGTACCTCGTTGCCGATGCTCCACATGATGACGCTTGGATGATTGCGGTCGCGCTTCACCAAGTCTATGAGGTCGCGCTTGTGCCACTCGTCGAAGAAACGGGCATAGTCGCCGTTCGACTTCTTGCGCCTCCACATATCGAAGCTCTCATCCATGACCAAGAATCCCATCGAGTCACACATATTCAAGAGTTCTGGGGCAGGTGGATTATGACTGCTTCGGATGGCATTAACGCCCATATCTCGAAGGATAGTAAGCTTGCGGTGCATCGCCGCCTCGCTCAATGCCGCGCCGAGACATCCGAAGTCATGATGCTCGCACACACCATTGATTTTCATATTCTTGCCATTGAGGAAGAAACCTTTCTGGGCATCAAACTTGACATCACGGAAACCGACTTGCGTAGTTTCTGTATCCACCACCTTGTTATTCACCAAGAGTTCACTCTTCACAGTATAGAGATACCCCTTTCCGATATTCCAAAGATGAGGGTTTGACACCTTCAAAGTCTGTTCGATAGAGTTTTTCTTCTCGGCGACACCTTGGATTTTCTGCCCAGCATTGCCTTCGCTCTTCTGACCAGCATAAGCAGAATTCTTGGCAACGACCTTGCCTGAAGCATCCAGCACAGTATTCCTAACGACGACTTTCTCCTTGCCCTTTCCATTCAGAACATACTCGACCTGAATTTTGACATCGCCTTGCGGAGTGGTACTTACATATTGTCCCCACTGAGGGATGTAAGCACTTTTCATGTTCTTGGTGAGCCACACATGGCGATAGATGCCACACCCCGAATACCAACGGCTGTTCGGTTGGTCGCTGTTATCGACCTTCACGGCAATCACATTGTCGCCCTTCTTATTAATATAAGGTGTAAGGTCATACTCGAAAGTACTATATCCGTATGGGCGAGTACCCAACTTATGTCCATTGATATAGACGGTGGAGTTCATATAGACACCATCGAAAGTGATGGTATATCTATCATACTTCTCCTTCGGATTGACCGTAAAGTGCTTACGATACCAGCCGATACCACCAGGAAGCGCACCGCCACCGGCACCCGATGGATTGCTGGGCGAGAAGTCGCCCTCTATCGCCCAGTCGTGTGGCAGATTGAGTTTTCTCCAAGCCATGTCGGAATAAGCATTCATCTCCATTCCTGCCGAATCGGCTAGATTGAAAAGCCAGCCTTTGTCGAAGAGTTGACGCTCACGGGCACTCATCGGGAGAACGGCGAGAGCAAGAAGTACTGATGTTAAATATTTTCTCATTATTTTTATGGGTTTTATCAGGAATCTTTCGTTATTCCCTGGCGAAGGAAAAATAGCTCCCTGCCCAAGGAAGAATTTTTATCTGCGCAGAAAATAATTTTTTCCTGCGCAGATAAAAATGAAACTACTTAGAGATAGAAAAATAGCCCTCTCTGCCAGATTGATATTTCAAAGAGACAAAAAGGGCTTGGTATGTAAAAAATTATTTCAGTTTTATAGTGACAGCCTGACCCGCATATTTCACCATCTTTCCCTTAGGAGCCTTGGCGAGACTGATGCCTTGCTGGTTGTTGCCACAGACAAGTACCACATTGAAGCGACGCTTCTGGAGCATACCATCGAAAGAACCCTTGCGAGCACCGATGGTCAAAGTCTTCTGAGCATCGTTATACTGGATATCGATGGTACTGTACTTGCCCTTCTCGTAGTTGTAGTTGGTACCCTCGTCCTCGTAGATAGTAAACTCGCCGTCCTTGCCAGCATACACATAGAGGTCGATAAGCTCCGGCTTCTTCTGGTCGCTCCACTCCATCTCTGGTCCTACAGGAAGGATGGCTCCTTCTGGTACGAAGACTGGAATCTTCTCGTAAGGAGCATCTGCCACGATGGTCTGACCACCAGCATAATGCTTGCCAGTATAGAAGTCGTACCAGCCCTTCTGCTTCGGGAGATAGACGTTGCGGCTGTACTTCTGATACTCGCCCACAGGACAAGCCATCAAGGCTGAGCCGAACATCCACTGGTCCTTGATGTCGTAGATCTTGTCATCTCCATTGAAATCCATCACCAAACCACGCATCATCGTGTAGTCCTTGAAGTGAACCATACCTGTCATACTATAGAGGTAAGGCATCAGACGATAACGCAACTTGTCGTAATAAACGATGCTCTTGTAAGCAGGATGGTCGGCAGGAGCGATATTCCAAACCTCACGTGTCGGCCACTGACCGTGGGTACGGTAGAGAGGTACGAAACAACCAAACTCATTCCAACGAGCCTGCAGCTCACGCCACTCCTTCAAGTCAGCGTTTTCCTTACCAGTCTTGTCAAACTCCTGTTGAGCAGCCACATAACGGTTCTCCACACAGAAGCCACCCTGGTCCATGCCCCAGAAAGGAAGACCCGCCATCGAGTAGTTCAAGCCCGCCGTCATCTGTGCACGCATATCCTCCCAACGGGTAGCGATGTCGCCCGACCAGGTAGCAGTGCTGTAACGCTGTTCGCCAGCGAAGCCCGAACGAGTCAAGAGGAAGACGCGCTGGTTAGGGTTCACGCTGCGCTGACCATTGTAGATAGCATCGGCATTGACGATGCTATACGCATTGAAGTACTCTGTGGATGTACCGAGGGCGGTAGGACCTGAGAGTGCCTTGCGATACCACATCGGGGTACAGTCGCGCACATTTGGTTCGGAGGCATCCATCCACCAGGCATCGATACCAAACTTATATTTGCTATAGAGATTCTCGTCCATCTGACGCCAGAACATCTTTCTTGCGCCATCGGAATAAGCGTCATAGAAGGAGCCACGGTAGCCAAGCCAGTCGTGGATGTCATCCTTGATAGCCTGGTGATACATCCACCCCTTGCTGTCGAGTTCCTTGTAATTCTTCACCGTGTCATAGAACTTAGGCCATACGGAAATCATGAAACGACCGTTCATGGCGTGTACGCTGTCAAGCATCGCCTGTGGGTTTGGATAACGAGACTTCTCGAAGTTATGGCATCCCCATGCGTCGATAGGCCAGTAGTTCCAGTCCTGCACGATGTTATCCACAGGAATATGAAGGTCACGGAACTTCTTCAGATTCTCCTCGATGTCCTGGCTGCTCTGATAACGCTCACGACTCTGCCAGAAGCCCAAAGCCCACTTCGGATAGACGGAAGCCTTGCCTGTCAGGGTGCGATAGCCGCTGATAACTTCGTCGAGATTCTGACCAGCGATGAAGTAGTAGTCCATATCTGGTGACATCTCGCTCCAGATACTCAACTGGTTTTTCTCTGCCTCCGAACGAGGTGCAGCCACTCGAAGTCCACAGTAGGAGACATCGCCATCTGGTTGCCACTCGATGCGGATTGGCGTCTTCACACCTTGCTTAATAGGGGCATCAAACTTATAGGAATTAGGATTCCATGCGGTACGCCAACGCTCAGGTACGACGAGTTTGCCGTCGATGTAGATCTTCATATAGCCCGCATAGTAGAGGATAAACTGATAGAAGCTGTTGGTCGGAGCTTCCACATATCCCTCATATACCACCTTCGAGCCATTCAAGGCGAAGCCCTGAGGCAAGTTTTGGATACCGCCCTTGTCGGTCTGCTTGCAGATTTCCGAGCCATCAGGCATGGCATATTCGAAGTAGATGCTATCTTCGCCACGTACTATCTTCTGTCCATTCTTATCTACATAAGTACCCGTGAGCTGTCCTTCCTTTCCGTCCTTGTCATAGAGTTTGAAGGCACGGTTGAGCTGGAGGTAATCATCAGGATTACCCCAACGGCAGTAGGAATAAGAATCCCAAAGGATACCATAATTCTTATTGGAAACCACGAAAGGCACACTCACCTTTGTATTATATTGGAAGAGGTCCTCGTTCTTGCCCTTCATGTTGAGTTCCTCGCTCTGATGCTGACCGAGACCATAGAAAGCTTCGTTGTCAGGACTGTCGAAGAGGGCACGCCAAGACCAACCATGCTTCTGGGTCTCTGGTACCTTGGCGATGTCAACTCCTATCTCACGGTCGGGCACTGTGAAAGGCTTGAAAGTCTTTCCACCCTGAGCCACCTCGTTGAGAAGGACATTGCCCTTGAGGTCGAAGAAAGAGATGTGACCAGTCGCCTCGTTGAGCACGGCACGCATGGCGGCGGTTGTGATGACGAGGTTGTCGCCCTGTTCCTCCACCTGATACTTCACGTTGGTGGATTGAGGGAGAATAATCAAACTTGTCTTATTGCGGAAACTTTGTTCGGCTGTAGCTTGCACACGGATAATCTTGTCGCTAACCACCTGCAAGCGAATCTGACTAGGACCAAAGTTTTGGTGTTGCTTCAACTGAACAGTCAGAAAGTTGCCGTTCTGCAAATAGCCAGCTGCATACATGGAGTTAGCTCCCATCATCAATGCTGCTGAAATCAAAAATGTTTTAGCTATTTTCATTGTTTAACAGAATTATTTAATTTATTTTTTTGCTGTTAGAATTTGTTCTTGTTGTTAGAAATTGTTTACGCTGCAAAATTAAAGAAAACAACCAAAACAAATGTGATTATTTGTTTTCAAAGAGGGTATAAAATGTTAATCGAAAATATTTAATCATTAATTTCACCCCCTTCCGAAACATTCATACCCCTTGTATAATACAAAAAGAGGGTGTCATAAGTCAAATCCAATGCGCCCTGAAAGGGCAATCTGCTCCAAGCCCAGGGCAACGCCCTGGGTCTTCAGTCATTTATAAAAGTCGCCCTGAAAGGGCAAAAGCAAATTGTTATCAATGCTTTTGCCCTTTCAGGGCGACTTTCATAAATGACTCCAAGCCTAGGGCGTTGT
>DKCU01000156.1 GCA_002451555.1 Candidatus Segatella albertsiae | reverse complement strand
TTTCTCACGGTCTGGGGGGGCATGGTCACATTCTGTAAAGCAACAGAATTCAATCAAAAACAGTACAGAATCTTTACAAGAACTATCCTATGAACGCAAAGAATTCATTATGAAGAGGCTTGATGAATGGTGTTCGGATTTGGGCTATAAGGATTGCAACGTGAATATGCTGACACTTTCTCGGACGCTTTGCATCTCAAAAAACGAACTGAGCCTGTTCTTTGACCAATGCTTACATTCCAACTTCCGAATATGGCTCAGTGAGGTACGCTTCAACGCTGCCAAAAAGATGATGTTGGAGTATCCCGATTATAGCAACGACATCATTTCTGCCGAGTGTGGATTCTCTTGTCGCACTCATCTTTACCGCATCTTCAAGACAAAAGAAGGCTGTTCTCCTACAGAATGGAGAGATTCGCAATCTATAAATACAGTACAAAATGAGCCATAGTCATTTTTTGTAAAAACAAAGAAAAAGCAAAATTTTATCGTCAGAACCTCAAAAAAGGTGTCGCATTCATAGGAAAGCGACACCTTTTTAGTATGAATGCGACATATGAACAGGGGAAAGCGACACCCTTTTTTGCAGAAAAACACTATTTTTGCACCATGAAAGAATTCTTAGAAACCATACCAAAGATAGAATTAGCCCTACTAATCATTGGGGTGTTTGTACTCATTATAGGCATCATCTTCGGATGTGTCATGATACATGAGTACAGGATGTATCTTGACGATCACTACAAGGCTCGCTATAGCTTTCGTGACTTCATCAAGAGGGAACGCTTTTATATATATTTGTTCTTTGCATCCATATTCATTATGATGACAAACCTCTTGTATTTCTTGGAGTAAATATCTACTCGGATGGATATTTTGGCATTATGGTGGCAGTTTATCCTATAGTTTGAGGAATCTTCTTATCTTTACGATTAAATTAAATGAATCAATATGAGAAAATATTTAACAATACGGATTAGATTATTAGTAGCAATACTTGCTGCGATTCTTCCATTTTCGATTGCGAAAGCGGAAGTGAGTGACAAGGTGAAATCAGATTCGCAAGGCTGGTATGTCGGCATAGAGGGTGGAATGCCTTTCGGATTCTCCACGTTTTCAAGTTTTGGACATGACAAAACTCGATTAGGTTGGACTGCTGGCATATATGGTGGCTATCGTTTCAATTCCATATTCTCGGCAGAAATGTCTGCCAAGTATGGAGAGATGAACTTGTCTGCACAAGACTGCTGCGTAGAACGTAACTATTGGTTGGGTATCGACGGTATGCTTTACAAAGCAAGTGTCTTAGGCATGGACAGTTGGGAATATGCCTATCTGAAAAGCCATGTCAGGATGGGCAGATATGGGGCAAGAGTGAATGTTCATCTCCTTGGGTTGTTCCATAAGACAGCTAACAGCCGATGGGATTTGGCTGTTTCACCTCATATATATGCAGTAACGACCAAGGCTGATATTCAGACTATAACCGATGATGCCAAGGTGATGAAAGGTTCTACCAACTGGCATTTGGGTTATGGGGCAGATTTGCAGGTTGGCTACCAACTGACCTCATGTCTGAAATTGAGCATCTATTCCGGTCTGACTCGTCTTACTGGCGAACGCATGGATGGAATGCCAGAGCATCTACATAAGAACAACTTTGTTTGGGAAAGTGGAGTAAGATTAGGGATTAACCTCTCTAAAAAGAAAAACAAGATAGTTGAAACTCCATCGGTTCCACAATCGGAACTTCCACTGCAAGAAGTTACTTCTTCGGAGGAGGTCAATCTGAAAGAAACTGTAGATAAGGCGGAAACAAAAGTTGTAGAACAAGATATAGTAGAACCGACAAAAGTGGCTTTCCCAGTCATATACTTCACTTTCAATAGTATCAACATCAAACAAAACGAAGAGGCTAAGTTGAATGCTATTCTCAAAACATTGAAAGAGAATCCGAACATGAAGGTAACGGTGACAGGTTGGTGTGACACAAAAGGCAGCGTGGCTGTCAACAAGCGTATATCTCGCCAGCGTGCAGAATCCGTAAAAACTTGGCTTGTGAAGCATGGCATAGAGGCAAATCGCATTACTGCCATAGGAAATGGTAGCGATGACAGCCAAGATGCAGAGAAAGCACGCCGAGTAGAGACAACAGACAATAATAAGTAACCCATAAAACAAGATAGAAAAATGAAAGCAAAAAGAAGATTTAATATTTGGTTATGGGTGCTACTGTGCGTCCCATGCCTGTTGGCAAGTTGCGACCATGATGTTCATGATGGTGAGGATGAGGGTGGCTTGTCTGTGTCTCTCACTTGGGCAGATGAAGCCGACCAAGGTACGGATGTGAATGACGTGAAACTCTGGATATTCAATGCCGATGACGGTTCGCTTGTAGAGGAAAGACATTATGGCAGTGCGCAGGAGGTGGCAAGCCAACGCTTCGCTCTTCCTGAAGGGCATTATCAGATATTGGCAGCGACCAATTTGATAGAACCTTTTACCATAGGTGAGGCGACAAGAGCTGTCACGAATATGAATCAACTCATGTTTGGACTGTCTAATCCAAGTGCCTCGCCCGACCATGGCTATTATGGTGTCACGGACATCGTTATCGACAAGTCAAATGGCAACTACGTAACAAAAGACGAAATGCGCCGTATGCTTGCGGAGCTGACCGTTACCATTGAGGGCGTGCCAGAAAACACGGCAATTATAGGCAAGGTTCTAAATGTCGCAACAGGACTACTTCCTCTGCAAAAGAATGAAGATGGGACATTCGGGACAGCCACCTATACAAAGGAAGAGTGTGACATACCTTTGGCTATCGCCGTGCATGGCAATGCGTTGATGACGGAAACAATGCGCTTGATGCCGACTGCAAACGGTTTTCATACAACTCGCCTGTTTATCCAACTGATTGCTCCTAACGGAACAGTTAGCAACTACGACCTCGAAGCCCCCATCATGAAGGCAGGTGGCAAATATCAGATTAACTTAGAATATGAGGAGATGAAGCCTTACATGTATCTTACGAGCACGAAGATAGATGACTGGACAGAAGGATGGATATATCGTGGCGAAATCTTGAATCCAGAAGATTAAGCGACAATATCCTTTATGCAAGAATCAAAACAAGAATATAAACATAAAAAGTAAAAGACAATGAGAACAAAGACTTATCTCTTTGCCCTGATGACAATGGCATTGACATTGGGCAGTTGTTCCGACAACGAGAACGGTATCGGAGGCGATACCTCCAAGTACATCACCGTTTCTACCAACATCGGTAACATGACACGTGTTGCCACAGATGAGAATGGTGGTCAGAAGTTTGTGGAGGGTGACGAAATCAGCGTATATGCTTGGACAGGCGATGCAACTGTTGCCCCTGAGACAAGCGAGCGTGTGGTGAACAATGCTATCAACAAGTTGACCAACGGCTCATGGGTATCCACTCCACAGATGCTTTGGAAGAACAACCGTGACAAGCATTATTTCATCGGTGTTTACCCTACCGCTGCAATATCCGACCTTACCGCTGGTGAATATACATTTGATGTGACGAAACAAGAAGAAAGCGACCTCTTGGTGGCAGTAAATACAGATGGAATATCCTATAATGCGGACGTGCAGCAAACTGTTCCTCTCACTTTCACTCACGTGATGGCTAAACTTGTGGTGAACCTCACCTATAAGAATCAATGGGGCGGCATACCAACCGTAGAGAAAGTGGTTGTAGGCAATGCTGCAAAAGAGGCGACCGTCAATTACTTGACAAAAGTCATTACTCCTTCCACCACCATAAAAGAAGATATTTCGCTTCCTGAGATTACAGAAAACACCAAGTATGTTTCCGTCATAATTCCACAGGAAGAGGTCAAGCAACTCACTATTGTCATTGGTGGCAAGAATTTCATTTATGATAACGGCACACCTTTCAAGTTTGAAAGTGGCAAGATTACTACTGTCAATCTGGAGGTGGGACGTGACGAGATAAAACTTGGAGAGGTTAAAATTACAGATTGGGAGGATGGCAGCACATTCAATGGCGAAGCTCTCAATTAACATAGTAAAACTTTTAAATACAGATACAATATGAAAGCAACAAAAATATTGACAGCGGCAACCTTGGTGACAGTGTTTTTTGCCAGTTGCTCTAACGATGAAGATTTTGCACAGAGCAATTATCCAATGGATAATGTGGTGCGAGTTACAACAAATGTAAAGGACATAGCTACACGTGCATTTCACAGCACCAATACTCTTGACGAATTCGCTTTTTGCATCGTCAATCCCCAAAGCACCAAATATTCCTATGACAATGTAAAGGTGACAAAAGCTGCTTCAACTTGGACTCCTGCTTCTCAGATGCTCTGGCAAAATGCCTCGCAACCTGTGGATATTATAGCTTATGCACCCTACTATAATGTTTCAAGATACGAGACAATGAGTAACGCCACAAATTATCCTGTTTATGTAAAAGAGCAACAGAAAGCGGATACTTACGAATCGGACTTTCTTGTTTACAAGAAAAAAGGGTTTGTGCCAGAAACGGATTTGACAAATGGTGCTGTTGATATAACTTTTACCCATGCCCTCAGTTTGCTGAACATAAACATAGAGTTCGGCAATGAGTTTAATGAAACTGCTCCTTTGGCATCTAATCCGATAAAGAATATAAATATCGGAGGAAGCGTCAAATTGGGTTATGCTGATTTTACAGCAGATGTCATCAGTGTGACAGCGGATGCTACCAGTGTACCTGTTTTAATCACACCCGTGATTGGAAATTTCAACGCTGCAGCCAACAATGATGTCCATGCGACAGTAAACTACTCAGCCATTCTTATTCCTCAAACTATTGCCCAAGGATTTAGAGTGGAGTTTGAAATAGACGGCAAAAATTATGTGTGGACAGCTTCTGAAAGTGTGACATTGGAATCTGGCAAGAAACATCAACTAAACCTTACAGTAGGTAAAGATGTCGTAAAATCTGGGTACATAACGGCAAGTCCTTGGGACGAAGGAACTGGTGGCAATTTGGAAACAGAATAATCAAAATAACAGATTTTAAAACAAAGAGATATGAAATTATCAAGATATATAGAAACATTTGCACTTATTGCAATGCTTGCAGCTTGCTCTACTGAAGAGGAACAAGTTCATTTTGCAGAAAATGAAGTAAAAGTCAATGCAACCATAGGTGGCAAAAGTATCTTCACCCGAAGTAACCCTGTGGGAACAAAGGAGGAGCAAATGCTTTTTAATGACAATGACCGAATCGGGATTGGTCTGAACAACGGCACACCTGTATTGTATGAAAAGAAAAATGGCATATGGCAAGCCAATGATTCAAAAAAAACATTAAAATGGGAGACGAGTGCAACAGAGTTCAAGGCATATTACCCATATGACTCCAACAGTTTTGATAATGGACACATTCGTGAAAATCAGTCTAACGAGGATTTAATAGCTTTATCTGATTACATGATTGCAGATAGAACAGAGCCGTCTATTCCTGACAATCGAGAATTAGTTTTAGACTTTGACCGACAAACAGCGCGAGTAATAGTCAACATAACAGAAGCGTCTTTTACCAATGAGTTTACCCATTTGCATCTCTCTAAAGTGAGATTTTTTTCACAAACGGACATACCTGCTACACCAAATGGTGAAGTTAAGGAGATAACTCCTTATCATGAAGGTAGTGATGAAAATTGGAAACCATGGATTGCTTTAGTGGCACCTGATGCTGGCGATGAAGGTAAAAACTTCATGAGTGTAGTTGTATATAGTGATGAATATCCTGATGGTAAAACTTTCTATGTTAAAGGTATTCCAAATCTTGAAAATAGAAAAAGCTATACTTACGACTTAAAAATTGGCAAGGATAGGGCTACGATAGAAAATGTAGAAGTGGCAGACTGGACAACAGGCTCAACAATACCTGGTGGCGAGGCTTCTGCTATAACGGTAGAGAGTATTAAAGAATCTATCGCTGCACAATTGAGAAAAGGCAATGATGTAGTGTTGACCTTGAATTCCAATGCGTCTTCGGATATTTTCGATGCCATCAAAACTGCAATTAAAGACAAAGGTGTTGCAGACGGAAGTGTCAATTTAACTCTAAAGAGTGTGATGACAATTCCAGAAGGAACTTTTAAAGATGTGACTTGGCTTAATAAGGTTACTTTGCCAGATGCCGTTACTATAGGTGAGAAGGCCTTTAGCGGAAGTAGCTTGAAGGATATAGAAGCCCCTAACGTAAGCAACGTAAAAATGCAAGCATTTGATCAATGTAAGTCTCTTGAAAATGTTAATTTGCCTAAAGTGTCGGAAATAGGTATTAAAGCATTCTGTTCTTGCAGTAATTTGAAAACTGTTTTGTTGGGTTCACTCACCAAAGTTGGGACTGGAGGTGAAGATAATGAAGATGGGATATTTGAGAGTGTTAAAACACAAGATGTTTCTCTTATATTATCTTCAAGCCAAAGTATGCTAACCTTATATCTCAATGAAGACGGAAATTTCTTTTGGATATCAATAAATCACCCTTATAAAGGTTCTGACCAATGTGTCAATATGAATTTCCTTGGTTACAAATTCAAGGAGATTAAATTTAGAGAAGAATAATTGAACTCCTAAGCTGGGCAGGAGTATAAAGTGCTCAGTAACATATATTCACCCGCACTTCACGGGAAAGCGACAAGGGTCTATATGCCACGATGATAGGTGGGCGTATAGACCCTTCATCGTGTCTTGATACCTGTTGGGTGGATGATATGGCTGTATGGTGGTTTCGTGCTGCCTGTTTTCATGGTTTGAAGTACCTTTGCGTCAATCGTGAGGTGCTCAAAACAAAATTGTTATGAAAACAGAAATGAAAGTACCAAACGAGTGTTTGTACCCTACCGATGTATTCTTGATTAGTTGTGGCATGGGATGCAAGCGAATCACCGTCAGCAACATTGCTTATATTGAAGCAATGAAGGACAACTGTATCGGCATAAGCCGTGCCTGTATAGCAAGCGAAAAGAAAGAGGTCACGGGTAAGAGCCAACGACTTTCTGTTCTTGGGTATCTCGTAGTCACGGATTTTCAAGAAGTCCTCTCGTGTCAATGCCTTTGGTGGATTCTCTTTCTTTTGAGGTAGCTTGAAGTGCATAAAATGGTAACGTTCGGAGTGTCCTGCCTTGAAAGCTATTCGGCAGGTTTTCTTCAAGATGGCGAGATAGTGGCGGACTGTATCAAGTGCAAGACCTCTCTCATCCAAGCAAAAGTCCATGTACTCACGGATAAACTGCTCGTCAAGCTCACCGAATGCCACATCATCAGTACCATAGCGTTTCTTTACAAACAATCCCAATGTCAAGCGAGTGTATTGATAGTTGGGCAACGTACCTATCTTATAGTCGATGCCGATTCTTGACTCAATGTCCGCAATGATAGCATCAAGCTGTTTCAACAAAGTCATCTGAGTGTCTGCACTGCATTGAAACAACTCCTTTATCGCCTTTGCATCAAAATCCACCTTGCGCTCCACAAGCGACTCATAGGCGGAGTTTATCGTCAACAACAGCTTGTCAATCTTGGCGTTCACTTCCACAGCCTCCTTGCTCTTGCCGTCAAGTCTGCTCTCACGTGGATTCCACAACTTTGGCGTGCATGACAACTTGCAACCGAATTGCGCTAACGGTTTGGTAACTGAAAGAACTCAATATCCTGCTCTATCTTGCGTTATCGCCATTCGGCAGAATTATGAAATATTGTTCATTATCAACCACTTGCAGTTGATTCTTCTCATCTTCTCTTTTCGTTGCTTTTACTTAAATTGTGCATATACATCGGCATTATCTATCCTCAGAAGGCTATTCAATACCTCCTCGAAACGTGGAACCAATTGTACCTCATCCAAGAGGATATAATACAACTCATCATCTATCATTCTTGCCTTGATATTCTTATAAAGTACAAGGGGAGCACGCAACTCTTCATTCTCTATATCATCCAATGCAATTCGGATGATGTGGTCGTCAGGCACACCCGAAGCTATCAAGTGCTGCCTAAAGAGCGTGAAAAGCAAATATGACTTTCCACATCTCCTAATGCCAGTAATTATCTTGATCAACCCATTCTTTTTTCCGTCTATGAGTTGTTGTAAATAGTAATTCCTTTTTATCTGCATAGTATAAACTTTACGAAGATTTTTTGGCAATTTTGCCACTTTTTCTTCATAAACTACCAATGAAGCTTCGTTTTTAGCATAGAAAGCAATCTGATTGCACAGAATAAGACAGTCACCCCCCAAGATAGACCTCATCAAGCCATCTCCATGACAACAAGTTCTCTTGGGAGGTTGATGATTTTCAACCTCTCAAACCAAAGCTTGGTGGAGGTTCCCTGATGGTGCTTGATATGGCTGTTGATGATGTAATAGTCCGCCTGGTACTCGTCCATCAAGTCTGAGAAGGCAGCCTTGATGCGAGAGCACTTCTCGTTGATGGCATTGTCCAATGGATTGACCAAGCGATTCACCGTCTCAATAATCTTGTCTGGGTCTATCCTGTTTCCCACCTTATTATATATAGTGAGCAATTCCTCACGATAATCCACCAAGTTCTTGAACTCGATGCCTTCCGGATGGTTCAAGAAGAGGATATAAAGTGCCTTATGAATGGGGCTGAGCATCACTTCCTTGTTTACATAGTCTGACAAAATAAAGCGAAAGTCCTTGGTGATGACGAGATGGCTGAGGGTTGCCCTTGCCGCCTCGATGCGAAGTTGCTCAAGAACAGGCACACTGATGGCTTTCAGCAAAAGGTCTGTCATTGCCGGCATTGCCAAAAGCATGGGCATCCTGACCGTGGGCATCATCACCATTCCGTTCTATTTCGAGAAGCGCAAGAAGATTGTCAAGGCATTGCAGGGTGTGGAGGAGATGCGCAAGAACGTGGATGCGCTGCTCATCGTGAACAACGAACGTCTCTGCGATGTCTATGCGGACTCTGAAATCACCGTGAAGGATGTCAAGCTGGCTGACAAGGTGTTGAGCGACGCCACCAAGAGTATCTCGGAGCTGATCACCGTGGAGGGTACCATCAACCTTGACTTCCGTGACATCGAGACCACCATCAAGAGCGGCGGCGGTGCCATCATGGCCATGGGAAGAGCCAAGGGTGAGGGCAGAGTGGAAAAGGCCATCCTCAATGCCTTGGACTCTCCCCTTCTCTACGGAAGCGACATCAGCAACGCCCAGCGCATTCTGTTCAACATCTATACATCCAGCAAGCATCCTATCTTCGTCAAGGAGATGAGGGAGATTGATGCTTTCTTCGATGAATTGAACCCAGACATCAAGGTGATATGGGGTCTTTCGGACGATGACAGCCTTGACGAGGATGCCAAGGTTACCATCCTGGCCACTGGCTTGAACAACGAGCTGGCTGCAGAACTGCCAGACAACTCATTAAGGAACAAGGAGGAAGAGGACTATGATGAGATTATCAGCAAGCTTTACCATCCTATCCGTGACAGCATCAAGAAGCTATCCAATACAGATGACAAGAAGGAATCTGATGAAAGCAAGCAAGGAGTAACTCCTGAGAAAAACGAAAATGACAATAAAGATATTCCTACGGAAGTAACTGATGGGACAAATGGCAGTAGCGATATTGTTCCTCCAACAGTGCAAACTCAAATTATAGAAGAGGAGCATACAGCAATAGAGACTCCTAAAAAGCCATTGACGCTTGCGGAAAGAGTCAAGAACAGAATCAAGGCTATTGCCGAGGGATTGGACATTCTCATAGATGACGATGCCAATTAATGAAAGAAATACATAAGGAAAAGACCATATCTCGAATATTCTTGTTACCTTTGCAGGACAAAACGAAAATATTAGAGAAATGAAGACTTTATTAGACGTTCATACACATACCATCGCCTCTGGCCATGCCTTTATACATGGCAAGAGATGACGATGGCTGCCAAGGAAATTGAGAGGGAATATTGGTTAAGAGAATTTTAAATAAAGATAATATGATTTCATTTGAAAGTGACTATAACAACGGTACCTTGCCTGAGATTTTGGAAGCTCTGGGCAAGACTAATGACGAGAAGACTTCCGGATATGGATTTGACCCTTATACCGAAGCTGCCAAAGAGAAAATTCGCAAGGCCATCGGCATGGAAGATGCTGATGTCTGTTTCCTTGTGGGTGGAACCCAGACCAACACCACGGTCATAGACTCCGTCCTCTTGGGATGCGAGGGCGTGATTTGCGTGGAGACAGGACATATCGAGGTGCATGAGTCGGGAGCAGTGGAAGCCTTTGGACACAAGGTCATTACCTTGCCATCCACTGACAGCAAGCTGAATCCGGATACTTTGACTTCCTACATGGATACCTTCCTGGCCGATGAGACTCACCCACACATGGTACAGCCTGGAATGGTCTATGTCTCCATGCCTACCGAACTGGGCATGGTATATACCAAGGAAGAGCTGGAGGCTCTTTATGCCACTTGTCAAAAGTACGACCTTCGTCTTTTCATTGATGGGGCACGCCTGGGCTATGGGCTGATGTCTGAGGCATGTGATTATGACTTGCCATTCCTGGCGCGCCATTGCGATGTGTTCTACATCGGGGGCACCAAGGTGGGAGCCATGTTTGGCGAGGCAGTGGTGTTCTCGGGCATGAAATCTCCCAAGTATTTCTTTACCAATGTGAAGCGTCACGGAGCGTTGCTTGCCAAGGGAAGAATGCTCGGCATCCAGTTTGACACCTTGTTTACTGATAACCTTTACTTCAAGGTTTCTCGCCATGCCATAGCCATGGCAGAACGCATCCGCTGCAACTTCCGCAAGCATGGCATCGCCATCGCCTACGACTCGCCAACCAACCAGCAGTTTGTCATCCTATCCCCTACCCTATACCAGGCACTCTCGAAAAAGGTGGCGTTTGAGATTTGGGAGAGGAAGAGTGAGACGGAAATCATCAGTCGTTTCGTTACCAGCTGGGCGACCAAGGAGGAAGAACTGGAGGAGTTGGACAGGATCTTGCAGAATCTCCTATCATAAAGAATATAATCATCAGTCAACAATATGCAAATACTCTTAGCGTCAGCCAAAATCATGAATGCTTCCACATCAGTGGACGTTCCAATGAAGAGCAAGCCAAGGTTTCAAGAGCAGGCCGGACAGTTTGCCCTAGAACTTTCCACATGGGACACCAGCCGTCTCATGAAGGAACTAAAGTGCAGCCACGCCATCGCCCAGGAGAACCAACAGCGATACCAAAGCTTCTGGAACGAGACAGAGCAGTTGCCTGCCCTCCTCGCCTACTTTGGCCAGGCTTACAAGTATCTCCAAGCTAACAGCTTTAGCCAAGATGACTTAACCTTTGCTCAAAGGCATCTCTTCATCACTTCTTTCCTGTATGGGTTGTTGCGCCCTTTGGACATGATTCACCCTTACCGAATGGAGGGCAAGGTGAAACTGGATGCTGCCGAGAACAAGAATCTCTTTGCCTATTGGAAGCCTTATCTCACGGATATGCTGATTGAGGCAGTGAAGGCAGACGATGGCATTCTCATTCATCTAGCCACCGAGGAGTTTGAGCATCTCTTCGACTGGAAGCGAGTTTGCCAAGAGGTGAAGGTGATACAGCCTTTGTTTTATGTCGATAAGGGTGACACCATCAAGGTGGTGTCCGTCCATGCCAAGAGTTGCCGCGGAGCCATGACGAGGTATATCATTCAGCATCAAATTTCCCAACTATCAGACATATTAGGCTTCGAACTGGAGGGATTCAGATATGATTCAAATTATGGGGATGAACTTCATCCTCACTTCATCAAGAAATAAATATAAACTTACAGATTATTAAAGATTTACGATTATGGAAGTAGGACAGAAATTACCAGAAGTTCTTGGCTTTGACCAGGACGGAAAAGAGTGGACGCTTGCCGAGTTGAGTGGCAAGAAGGTAGTGCTTTACATTTATCCTCGCGACTCCACTCCAGGATGCACCAACGAGGCTTGCAACCTCCGTGACAACTACGAGCGTTTCCTCGCAGAGGGCTATGTTGTCATTGGCGTGAGCACACAGGATGCCAAGAGCCACAAGAAGTTCATCGAGAAGAACAACCTGCCTTTCCCACTCATCTGCGATACAGAGAAGGCGCTAGTCAACGAATTAGGCGTGTTTGGAGAAAAGAAAATGTGCGGCAGAGTGTCAATGGGCGTATTCCGCACCACATTCATCGCTGATGAGAATGGTGTCATCACTCGCATCATCGGCCCTAAGGAGATCAAGGTCAAGGAACATGCCAGCCAAATCTTGGGATAAAACTTATGGATAAGGAAATCATAAGAACGGCCACGATAGCAGACCTTGATGAAATCACCTCTCTGGAAGCTGCCTGTTTTCCAGAAACAGAAGCAGCATCCAGGGAGGCATTCAAGTGGAGACTACTTAGGAACATGACCACAGAAATCATCATCATTTTATTGGTTATCAATGCCATCACATTCCTCACCTATGGCATTGACAAAAGGAAGGCCAAGCACGACAAGTGGAGAATACCGGAGGCGACGTTGCTTTTACTTGCCGTATTTGGCGGTTCTATTGGGGCATGGTTGGGCATGAAGGCTTGGCACCACAAGACCATGCACCTCAAGTTCAAGTATGGCGTTCCTGCCATCTTCTTAATAGAAATGGCCGTTGCCTTGTATTTAGCCTTCTTGCGCTAGATACAAGGCTGATGGCTTGACGTATAAGTCTATCTCTGAAGTTAGCGATAGCCACTCCTATGGTCAGGAAGCAAACGTCATCCTTCGCTTCCATACGGTGCTTGCTACCTGCCTTGACCAGTACATACGTATCCTTGACCAAGGCTATTTCCTGCCCATCCACCCACAAGATGCCATTTCCAGACAATCCCTGGTAATGCTCGTCCATGGTTGGATGGACATGCTCCCCCACCCTCTCACCTTTATTTAGGACGGTCTTCGCTATCTGGGTGATAGCCGAGGATGTCTCGTCATTGGCAAGAAGTACTTGCTTCAAGCCTATGTCATGTGAGGTTGGCTTGGGGGCGATTTCATTCAAATGTCTTACTATATATGCCATACTTTCAAGTTTATACAATGCAAAAGTACACAAAAATTCGGATTTTTGACCAATAATTCAAATATTATCACTACCTTTGCCCATATTCAACTAAAGATTTACGTTATGGACAAGAATATCATTTACGACAATATTATAAGCCGTACCTCTGTTAGAAGCTATACGAACCAGCCCATCGAGCAGGAAAAGATAGAACTATTGCTACGTGCAGCTATGGCCGCACCATCAGCTTGCAACAAGCAGCCCTGGCATTTCGTAGTCATCAATGACCGAAAGATGCTGGACAAGATACCTTCCTTTAGTCCTTACGCCAGCATGGTGAGGGAGGCACCACTCGCCATCGTGGTCTGCGGAGACCTAGACAAGGCATTGGATGGATGGGAACAAGACTTCTGGATACAGGATTGTGCGGCTGCAACAGAGAATATTCTTCTGATGGCTCATGGACTGGGGCTTGGGGCAGTATGGACAGCCCTCTACCCTGCCAAGGATCGTTATCAAGGCATGCAGCAACTCCTGGATTTACCAGAAAGCATCATTCCATTGAATACCATAATCATTGGTTACCCGAAAGGTGAGACCAAGCCCAAGGAGAAATGGAAAGAAGAAAATGTTTCCTACAATGAATACAAAAGATGATAGGAAGAAAATGAGAAAAAGAAAGAAGTCTAACTGTATATTCAAGAAGGTCGGTTACTGGATAATCGGTTTTCTTGCTGTGCTCATCATAGGATTTGAGGCCTATAGAATGGTAGCTTCTTGGCTCATAGAGAGAAAAGCTGACAAGGAATGGCCTACACGAGATTTGACGAGTGGCTCTTACTCTGGAGACTACGATGGAATAGACATTTCCAAGCATCAAGGCAGAATCCATTGGGATGAGCTGAGCCAGGTGAAAAGGCTTCAGTTCATCTTCATCAAGGCCACAGAGGGAGCCGACATCAAAGACCCAAGCTACGACAAAAATATAAATCAGGCAAGGAAACATGGCATACCTGTAGGCTCCTATCACTTCCTTTCCAAGGCTCCTGCCCCACTCCAGTTCGAGAACTTCAGGAACGTCGTGGACAAGGACAAGCAAGACCTTTTGCCAGTAATAGACGCAGAGGATGATGGCACACAAGGACTGAGTAAGGAAGAAATTCAATCATCCCTCAAGACTTTATGCCACTTATTCAAGGCCTATTATGGGCATACACCCATCATCTACTGTAGTGAAAGCTATTACAAGGACTATCTGGCACCAGACTTCAATGGTTACTATTTATGGATAGCAAGTTACAACCATGAGCCTGTTCTTCCTGGAGCTCCGCATTATGACATCTGGCAATTCCACCGTCATGGAAGGGTTCCAGGTATCTGGAATTGGGTTGATTTGAATAAATTCGCAGATGGTAGAAGTGTAGAAGACATTAAATTTAACTAAAGGAAGTAAGCACAAATCATTTTTTGGCGTTTTAAGCCACAAAAGAGCTATACAGGACTAGGACTTTTCATGTTAGTTGCGGAACTAGGTTTGTTAGCATTCCAGACAAGTATTAGTACGTCTTAAAACAGCATGCTTTCATTGTTCCATTTGAATATCGAAAGCCAAACCTAGCCAGATTTGTTATTTGAAACTCATGCTAGGTGCTTAACAGAGAGTTTCATCTCGCCTGAATAAGCAAGTTTGAGCTTGTCAAGGAAAAGCTTCAGGTCTTCATCAATCATAATCATATTGCCTTTTTTCTTTTCCCCACCACGATATTCTTTGGAATAAGCATCAGCATAAGCCAAAACTTTTTCAATGTCGCTCATGTTATTTGCATTTACTGGTTGAAGCTCAGAGCTCTCTGTTTTCTCTTTTTTTTGAATAATTACACCATTATTTATATAGATACTGAGCCAACTGCTCCTTTAATTCATAACTTCCTTTGAACAAAATTCCATGTATTCCCACTTGGTTAGCTCCATCCACATTTCCTTGGCGGTCATCTATGAAGATGCTCTCGGAAGCTTTGAGGTTATATCGGCTAAGCAAGAGGTTGTATATCTCAGGATTTGGCTTCACCATCTTCTCCTCGCCACTGACCACAATGCCGTCGAACAGTTCAAAGAGGCGTGCATGCACATCCTTCACTATCGGGAAAGTCTCATGCGACCAATTGGTTAGACAATAGAGACGGTATCCCCTATCCTTCAAGTCCTTCATGACATCATAGATTCCAGGAATCTCACCGCCGTCCATGTCCTTGTAGCAATACCAATAGGCCACAATGTAAGGGGCATATTTGGGATAAGCCTGTTTGAGTTCGAAGATACATTCCTGGATAGGCTTACCCAAGTCTGTCTGGTCGTTCCAGGAGTTGGTAACGATGTTATCCACCATCCACTTCGCCTTATCCTTGTCGCCATGAAACAAAGTAGTGTAGAGGTTGATTCGCATCCAGTTGACCAGCACCGAACCTACGTCGAATATGATATTTCTGTATGTACTCATTGGATATTTACTTTTCTCATTTGTCCCATATATAAATAATGTGCAAAAGTACATCAATTAATTTAAATAACGCCTAAGAAATGCAACTTTTTCTTTTAAGAGCCTCACTTTCTAGGAATTTTATATACCTTTGCAACAAAAAAGTTATGGCTATCATCAAAACGGTTGAAGGGAAGACCCCGAAGTGGGGCAAGAATTGTTTTATCGCCGAGAACGCTGCACTCACTGGCGATTGTGTACTTGGAGATGACTGTAGCATCTGGTACAGTGCAGTATTGCGCTCCGACGTGGATGCCATCAGGTGTGGAAACCGTGTGAACATTCAGGATTGTGCGTGCATCCTATAACTTAACATACATGATAATTTATTGCCAATAATGGCGCATAACTTATTATGAACGATAATTTATAAAATAGTAAATTATGACTGATGCTGATAA